>DATHYR010000316.1:0-1674 GCA_035458985.1 Pseudomonadales bacterium | reverse complement strand
GTGAAATCATGATGGCGCCTGTTTCGGTCTGCCACCAGGTGTCAACGATTGGACATCTATTGCCACCGATTACTTCGCGGTACCACATCCATGCTTCAGGGTTAATTGGTTCACCAACAGATCCCAGAAATCGAAGTGATGTGAGATTACAGTTATTTGGAAACTCATCTCCCCACTTCATCCAGGTGCGGATCAACGTTGGGGCGGTATATAAAATGGTGACGCCGTACTTTTGAATAATTTCAAACATTCGCCCTTTATGCGGCGTATCAGGAGTGCCTTCATAAATAACTTGAGTTGCACCATTAATAAGTGGGCCATAGACCATGTATGAATGGCCGGTAATCCAACCCACATCCGCTGTGCACCAATAAACATCTGTCTTTGGCTTTATATCGAATACAACCCGGTGGGTGTAAGCCACTTGGGTGAGATAACCACCAGTGGTGTGAAAGATTCCCTTTGGTTTTGCAGTAGTTCCAGAGGTGTACAAGATAAAGAGTGGGTGCTCACTATCGAATGATTCAGGAGTATGTGATGTGCTCTGTCGATCAACTAGCTCGTGCCACCAAATATCGCGACCTTCAACCCAAGCTGTCGCTTGACCTGTGCGTTTTACAACAAGAACTTGGCTTACGTGCGTTTGGCCCTTGAGCGCTTCATCAACGGCAGGTTTAAGGGCAAAAGGGCTACCTTTTCTAAAGCCACCATCGGCCGTGATGACCAACTTGGCATCAGCATCTTGGATACGCGACAAGAGCGCATCGGCAGAGAATCCTCCAAAGACAACTGAATGCACTGCGCCAATTCGCGCACATGCCAGCATTGCGATGACCGCTTCAGGAATAAGCGGCATATAAATTGCAACTCGATCCTCGGCAGTGATTCCTATTTCAGTAAGCGCGTTAGCAGCTTGTGAAACATCCTTTAAAAGTTGTGCATAAGTGATTGTGCGAGTGTCACCCGGTTCACCTTCAAAATGAAAGGCGATTCGTTCGCCATTTCCATCGGCTATGTGGCGATCAAGAGCTGAAACTGTGGCGTTGAGTTTTCCGCCAACAAACCACTTCGCAAACGGTGACTGCCAATCCAGAACTGTCTCCCACTTCTTTTGCCAGGTGAGTGCGCCAGCTTGTTCTTCCCAAAATTTCAAGCGATCCGCATCCGCCTGTGCATAAAGATCTGCTTTGCCATTGGCAAGGGCTGCAAATTCAGCGCTCGGGGCAAAGGTGCGATTTTCACTCGACAAGTTCTCAATGGAATCTGATGTCATGTGTACGAGGTTACCCCTCGAAAGACTTTCCGTGAAGTGCCGTGATTTATCAACAGTTTCACATAAGGGATTATTTTTAACTTTTCTCTTTCACAGATACTGCGCACCTTCATCGATGAAAGGAGTAGAAATGACGATAACTGCACTGCTTGCACTCTTGCTCAAGGTCCTCAATAGCCCAGCCCTCATAGCCGGATTGATCGCCTTCCTGCAGAAATACCTCCAGCTCTAGCGGGGGAGGCCAGTTGCCCTCGCGTATAGAGTGCGCCGATTTTTCTTACGCGGGGGTAGGTGGTTGGATTAGGCGTAAGCCCTTAAGACCCAATGGTGCGTCAGAGCGTTTACACCAGTTCTAACCACTCTTTGATTGGGAGCACGAGATGCCAATAGCAACCCCTGAA
>DATHYR010000315.1:0-1318 GCA_035458985.1 Pseudomonadales bacterium | reverse complement strand
CGGCAGACTTAAACACCGTGGGCAATCGCAGCTGACTGAGGAAATACTAGCTGCGGTGCAATTGCGTCGAGGTGACGCATGGGTCATAGGTCGCAGAGCCACAAACGCCATTGTGTGCGGTGCAGTGGCAGTTGCGCTTGTGACACATTTTGCGACACGCCCAGACAATGATCTTGACATCATGGTTGGTTGATCGTATAAGCCTGACACAATTTGGACATGGGTTTATTTGATCTATTTGTGCCAAAGGTGTCAGCTGCCGTTCCAGCTGCGCCTTTGGACGTTGACGCATCACTTGCGCCGTATTTTACCGAAAACAACAATTTTTACTTTTACGGCATTGCACAAGCTAACCGTGCAGAGGCTATGAGTGTGCCAACCGTGGCGCGTGCATTAAGCATTATGCAAACAATTGCGTCATTACCAATGCACACACGCAATGAGGCGACAGGTGAAAAGGTGTCACAGCCGCGTGTTATCAATCAGCCAGACCCTAGAATTCCTGGGTCTACATTTTACGGTTGGTTGATTTCTGACTTATTCTTTCACCCAGCAGCTTATGCAATGGTTATGGAACGTTATGCCGACACAGGCAAAATCCGTGCAATGGAAAGAGTTGCACCAGAGCGCGTGTCAATTACTACAAATTTTGATAACACAGAAATTACAGCGTATGAGATCGACGGCAAGCCAATTGACCCAACAAATTTGGTTGTATTCCCAAATACACAGGAGGGTCTGCTGGCTCGCGCAGGTCGCACTATCAAAGCTGCTGCCGCGCTTGAAAAGGCATCACTGAATTTTGCTAATGAGCCAACGCCTCTCATGGTGTTGAAATCAAACGGCACATCATTGCCAGCAGATCGCGTTGCAAAAATTCTTAACGCTTGGCGCACAGCTCGTGCCAATAAGTCAACAGCATTTCTTAACGCTGACGTCACAATGGAGTCAGTTGGTTTTGACCCTAAGAATTTGCAGCTTAACGAAGCACGCAATTATGTCTCACTCGAATTAGCGCGTGCATGCGGTTTGCCTGCCTATTTCACAGACAGCCAGCAATCATCATTTACTTATGCAAACGCTTTAGATAAGCGTCGCGATTTAGTCGATTTTGCGTTTCGTACATACATGTCAATCATTGAACAACGCCTGTCATTTGCTGATTTCACACCAGCAGGCAACCGTGTCATGTTTGACCTAGACGATTTCTTGCGTGGCAATCCTTACGAGCGCGCGCAGGTTTATGAAATCTTAAATCGCATTGGCGCAATGTCAATCGACGAAATCCGCGAGGAAGAGGACATGTTGCTATGAAAAA
>DATHYR010000314.1:0-2192 GCA_035458985.1 Pseudomonadales bacterium | reverse complement strand
CGGGTCGCTTAACGGTGACTTTGAGCGATGGTAATACCCAGCAAGATGTTCAAGGCACCTTGGTGGCCATGGTGTCATCTCCCCCGGTGTTGTCTGCAGCGATTAACGATCAAGAGTGGAATGTGACCGGTGAGCAGTCGTTCATCTTACCCACGTCGACATTTAGCGATCCTGATTTTGATGTTCTTACACTATCTGCCACCTCGCTTGATGGTTCTGCCTTGCCTGCTTGGCTCACGTTTGATCCAGTCACAGGCACATTTAGTGGTAATCCTGCAGATGCCAGTATCGCTAGCGGTACAAGCCTTAGTATTCGCGTTTTTGCTAACGACGGCAGAAATGCACCAGCAAGTTCAGATTTTGTTCTTAACTTTACTTCTACACCCACGTTACCAAGGGTTGTTACACCACTTGCCGATCAAACCTTCAATGGCTCTGGTATAAAGAGTTTTACCATTCCTGAAGGCACTTTCGTTGACCCTGAAGGTCAGGACTTAACCTATTCGGCGACCATTCCTGAAGATATTTCAGCGTGGTTGAGTTTCGATAGCTCGACAGGAGCATTTAGTGGTAATCCACCGGCTACCGCGGTTCCAGGGCCTTATACCATCACCGTTTCCGCTAAGGATACAGAGAATAAATCCGTTTCAAGCACCTTTAAACTATGGGTGATGAACGCTAATGACCTTCCCACAGGTAATCCAATCGATGACTGGACCATTGCTTCGGCCAACGAGGTCACTAAAGACGTTAGTCGATCAGATTTTACCGATGGTGATGTTGGCGATGGCGCTAAGCTTGAATTGAGTGCGTTCTTAATTGACGCCAATGGCAATGACACTGAACTGCCAAGCTGGATCACCTTTGCCTTCGACGATGTGAATGGGAAAGGCCAATTCATCGCCAAAGCGCCCTCGGGTAGTGGTAGCTTAACTGTGCGTGTGTATGCCAGTGATCCGTTTGGTGGTCAGGGCTTCCGTGACTTTACGGTGAGTTACTCTGGTGGCGCTAATGAAGGCCCCTCTGTCATGACCTCGGCTGGCATCAGTTCGATGAACCAGCGCGGTGAATTGCAGCTGGAAACAGCCCAAAAATTGGAATTATTTAGTCTGTCGCAGGGCAGCACAGCAACCTTAGGCAATGACTTTTTGCGTGAGGTGGATCGTGATGATGACGGTGCGGGTATTACCTTTACCCTGACAAGTACGCCCAAATTTGGCCAGTTGTGGTTAGATAGCGATGGCGATGGCACCTTAAATGGTAGTGAAACCACGCTGAGTATCGGTTCAACGTTTACTCAAGCCGATATCGATAGCGGCCTCTTGAAATACAAGCACACCGGTAGTGATGCCAGCGATGATAGCTTTACGTTTAACGTCAAAGACGGGGGTGAAGACGGGGCGCTAGAAGTGGTAGGCGTGGATTTCACCATTCAGGTGACACCAAAACCGGCTGCACCCACGTTGTTGTCGGTGCTGCGATCAGCACCTACCAGTGAATTAACCAATGCCGACGAATTAACCTTTAAAGTCTTCTTTAGTGAAGGCATGCGGGGCGTGGATGCCAGTGACTTTGCATTAACTGGGGATTTGGCAGCACAGGGCAGTATTAGTGCGGTGACCTTGATTAATAGCAAAACCTACTCGGTAACGGTCGCTGGTACTGGTATTGCAAATGCGAACGGCACTTTAGGCTTACAGTTAAGTACTGGTGCCAGTATGTTGGATACGGCAACACGCACCAATAATGTTGATAAAACCAGTTTAGCCCCTACCGAAACGAGCGAAACATATACCCTTGAAAATATTGCGCCAACCGTGACCCTGGCCTCTGACGCTCGTTGGCATGACGGTTCGACACCGTTTTATATTACCCTTGATTTTAATGAGGCGATTAACGATCTTAGCCTCTCTGATTTGACGGCGTCTAATGCGACACTGTCGAATTTACAGCGTATTTCGACCGACCCAAGTGTGGATCCCGATGTCGAATCGCGTAATACCGACCCATTCAACCCCCCCACGGTTCAAGGTAATCGCTACCGTGTGCTGGTGACACCGACAGCCGTCAATGCCGATGTAGTGGTATCGCTTGCTGCAAACAGCGTGACGGATTATGCCGGTAACGCTAATACGACTAGTGCTAGTCTGACCATTGATTACCCCAATACTAATCCCATCGATATTGTGACC
>DATHYR010000313.1:0-1416 GCA_035458985.1 Pseudomonadales bacterium | reverse complement strand
CTTGTATCGCCATACTGTAGCGCATTTGTACGGCCTGTGGTTAGGTTGTTTTGAGCTTGCGACAAGTTAGATTGAGCATTAAAGCCAGTCTGTGCCATTTGTTGTAAACGGTCTAACCATCCATTGAAAGACTGATTAGCCACGTCATTAGCACGACCACTCAAAGCGGATAACTGTGCGCCGCCTAAACGATTACCCGTAGCAGCCGCAGAACGTTGCACCGCATCAGTAGCCTGTTTTAACTGAAATTGAAATTGCGGAGATGCCTGATACTTTTGAAGTATGGTGTTATAGCCGTTCGGGTCATTAAGCAAAGTATCCATGTTTTTGTATGCGTTTAAGCCCGGCACAGTCCACGGAGTCCACATATCCGATTGAGCATTAAAGCCTTGTTGAGCGACTTCGCCCATTTGCCCAGAGATACGCTCTTTAGTATCTTTTGCAGCACCATAGCCCGACTCTAAAGCCTGTTGGCCTGTATCAAGTGCGCCTAGTGCCGTGTCATAGCCTTGATTGACGTTAATGCCTGCCACGCGGTTAGCTTCTTCTAATGCCTTACGCGCCGACTTGTTGCGTTTACTGCCAATGCCGTAGTTTAGTAAAGCACCTAAAACAGTGCCCCCGCCGCCACCCATGATATTACCGCCACCGCCACCACCACTTGCAATTACATCTGCGCCCATAATAACCTCACTTCACAATCCAGCCCGTAGCAGAGCCGTTACCATTCGGATTAAACCACAAAACAGCAGTACCGCCTGTGGATTCTACATATAAACATGACTTATTAGCACGTACTGTGTTCTCAGGTGCAACATTTCCGTTTAGCGGTAAGTCATTCACAACAGACTGCATAAACTGCCACCAAATACGCTTGTTAAAGTCATCGACGGCAAGGAATGTTTCATAATCAGGAACACGCAAAGACATTACAGTCCGCCTACTTCATAAAGAAAATCTTCATCAATTAAATCACGGTTAGCCGCAGTTGAGATAGATAATTCATAGACTCGTTGTCTAAAACTACCCATCGACCACCACACTAAACGCTGATTACCTGCACCTGCCGTACCAATCTCTTTAATCATGGGATTGCCATACGTTAAGCCCTTGTTATCACTCCACCGCAATCGTGCTTGATGCGTGATGCCTTGCGGCACTTGGCCACTTGGAAAGGTTAACTCTAAGCGATTCGCACTAACTAGCTTATTCTTTGCAGCAAATACACCGCTTACACGACGAGCCACCCAATGGCCGCCATACTCTTGATAGACATGACGGTCTAACTGTCCAAGCTTATTAGATTCGCTATCGCCTACAATGTTAATGCCAAAGATTGATTCATAGCATGACGCACGCCAATAGCCTAGTTGATAGCTTTCACGGTTATGCCAAGCATCCTCATCGGGGTCATAA
>DATHYR010000312.1:0-1284 GCA_035458985.1 Pseudomonadales bacterium | reverse complement strand
AAATCACGCACGGCTTGCTCACCTGCGGCTTTGTCTTCGTTGATATCGATGGTGAACACGTCACCGGTGCCCGCTTTAGCCAAAGTAAATTTAAACCCTGCAATAACATCTTCAATAGAGTTATCACTGCGTACAATGTTCAAACCATTAACACTAAACTCAGCATCTTGCCCTGCTTGTAGTTGAGTCAATTGTCTGTTGGCAGTCCCTTCAATAAAGGCTAGGCGCGATAAGCCCTGGTTGTCCGTATTAGTCGGCGTAGCCCCAGTTTCCACCACCGCAATGCGCATTTGCTGCGTTTTACCGGATGGGCCCGTAATGGTGAGCTTGGCGCCATTAATGCCGTCATCAACAATACTGGCTTGAACTCCCATATTGGCATTGTTAATCGCGTCTTTAATGCCACTAAGTGTGTTATTAGTGCCATCTATGGTGAGCGTTTTAGCTGCGACCTTAGTATTTTCAACAAAGGTATCGGCGTCTACCCATTCGCCAAAGCTGAAAGTGAGTGTGCCTGACCCCACAATCGAGGTGGGACTTGCAAAAGCATTTGCATCGCTAATGGCCAGTGAATGTGCAAAGGCTAATTTGTCGACTTCTATGTCGTAACTGCCGGTGACGGCGTTTTCATCTAATAGCTCTGGCACCAATATATTGGTGTCGTTATAACTGGCGGTTTTAGATGCAAATGTGGCGCTGTCGCCCAGGACATTAGCGCTGTCTTGTAAAAGCGAGAGGGCATTTTTAACAAAGCCGATGTCGGAAATTTGTGAGGTAAATCGTGTGCGCTCGGTATCGATACGTGCTTGCTGTGGGGCACGTTCCAAAGACGTTAACTGCTCTACAAGGCTACCGCTTTGTACACCGGAGCCCACACCGAGAGAAGAAATGATATTTGATCCAACATTCATAAATCGTTACCTATAGGCAGATGTTTGCCGCCAGTTGCTTAGCATATCGGCTGCAATATCGATGCCATTAAGAACGATTCAATGTGTATTGGCGTGTTGCTATAACTAAGAGTTGTTAAACACAAAAAAGAGCCGAGGAATCTCGGCTCTGGGTTTTAGCTTGCCGTCGAAATCAGGTTTAGCGTATCTTTTTCTCGTGCTTGTCGTGCCAGTTCAATCAGGGTGGCATCGGGAATCTGACGGATCAATTCTCCGCTACTTCTGTCAACAACCTTAATGACTGTTGTACCTAACTGATCATCGACACTGAATTGAATATCGCGTTGCTCGCGCTGCACATAGTTGTTGAGTTCGAGCACTACCTGTTCTAGTT
>DATHYR010000311.1:0-1213 GCA_035458985.1 Pseudomonadales bacterium | reverse complement strand
TTTGTATCGTTGACCCTCTCGATCTGAGCTTGCTTGCGATCCTCTGCGCTAGAGGCTTGTGGCGACACGATCACGCAATTGACATCTTGCATGTTGCCGTGCCTGTTAACGACAGCCTCGTGGTGGATGTGACTTATGAGTAAGATTTCCCTGAAGACTGGCTCATAGCGCGTTTTTACCAGGCGAAGATATCTGTTGTTTTCCTCATCCATGAAAAGCACAGCTGTCAGGGTTGCGTCTCCAGTGTAGGCACTAGCGCCACGGGCCATGGCGCTGTCATCTTCCTTGGACATGGTCTTGGCCGTGTGCGTGATGATGCAGATCGATGTGTTGAGCTTAGTGAAGATGGTTTGCTTGAGCGCTGCCATGAATGCACCGACCTGGCTGTTATCGTTTTCGTTTTCAATGTCCAGCGTGGCATTGGCCGTGTCGATAATCACCCATGGGCGCTCATTGTTAATCGTGTTTTCAATAACATTATGCGCAAGCTCAATAACCTCATCGGCTGTTGATCTAATTGATTCAATCAAAACAAAATAATCAGTTAATTCACTGGCGCTGATATTCATGTGCTTTGAATATGCATATAAAGAGCGCTTAACCTGGGCAGTATCTTCAGAGACATAGATAATCTTTCTCCGGGCTTCTGCTTTAATCTCTGAATCTCCAACTTTAAAGCCTGCTGCAATCAGTGCAATGGACAGCATGGCCGTGGTCTTGCCCACACCAGGCTGCCCGGCAATGACTGAAAAACTGTGGGCAATAAAGCCATCGATCAGATAATCGACTGGCTCTAAGCTGTTTAGGTTTAGAGGGATTGGCTGCCACCGGGTCTTAGGTGCTTCTGGCTTTGGAGTTTCAGCCTGGTCCATGTACTTGATGCCAAAGTCTTCCACAGCTGACTTTCGCTCGGTCTGCTTGGTTGGTGGCTGCCAGCCATGGTCCTTGGCGTGTTTATATAGCGTTCCCATACTCACGCCATCTTTCTTGCCAAATGATCTCCAGTGGCTGTCTAGGTCCTTCTCGCCTTGGTATTTGCTGCCGCTGGCTGACCAGGAATACCAGGCGTTTTTGCCTTGCTCACCAAATTCTGAGTGCAGGGCCTGGCCGATGGCGATCCAGTCTGGGTAATCGATGTCTGGGTTGATGCAGTTAAGCGCCTCCAAGGCCCGATCAAAATCGTTTTGGCTGCCTCTTGAGAGCATTTGCGTGA
>DATHYR010000310.1:0-1129 GCA_035458985.1 Pseudomonadales bacterium | reverse complement strand
TATGAGTAATGCTTTACACAGCCCGCTGACACTTGGTCGCCTGCAATTACCTAATCGGATGATTATGGCGCCGATGACGCGCAGTCGTGCCAGCAGTGATGAATTAGTGACAGACCTGCACGTGGAATACTACCGCCAACGCGCCGGCGCCGGACTCATTATTAGCGAAGGTGTGCACCCTTCTGCCGATGGCAAAGGTTACTGTCGAACTCCGGGCATCTATAACGCGGCGCAAATCAAGGCTTGGCGTGCAGTAACGGATGCCGTCCACCTCGCTGGAGGATTGATCGCCTGCCAAATTATGCATTGTGGACGCGTTGGCCATCCTGACAACAAAGCGGCTCACGCGCGCACGCTGGCACCGTCAGCGATAACCTGTCAGGCTGAGATTTATACCGACAAGGGGATGCAGGCGATGGTTGAACCCACCGCCATGACCCAAGCGGACATTACACAAACCATTGCCGACTATCGGCAAGCCGCCTGCAACGCCATCGAGGCCGGCTTTGATGCTATTGAGTTGCACTTTACTTCGGGGTATTTGCCCGCTCAGTTTCTCTCAACCGGCACGAATCAGCGCGATGACGAATACGGTGGATCATTGCAGAATCGTTTGCGCTTCCCTCTAGCCTTGGTGGAGGCGTGTTGTGATGCCATTGGTGCAGACCGCGTTGGCGTGCGCGTGTGTCCAGGCAACCCCTTTAATGATTTGCATGACGATAATCCCTCGGCAACATTTAGCGCCCTGTTTAAAGCACTCAGTGGCGATAACTTAGCCTGGCTGCATGTGATACGCATGCCTTCCACCGGCTTAGATAACTTGGCCTTGGCGCGTCAATACTTTAAGGGCGCGATTATTGGCAATGATTCCTTCAAACAACCCGAGGCGGAAGCTGAAGTGGCGAGTGGCGCACTGGCGGCGGTGTCGTTTGGACGTGCCTTCATTGCCAACCCAGACCTTGTTGAGCGGTTTAGCCACGGTTGGCCACTCAATAAAATCGATTTTAGTACCCTCTATACCCCCGGCGCGGAGGGATTCATTGATTATCCCCCGTACCAGGCTAATGCACCCGTAGGAGAATAACATGGGCTATCCCAAGGACATTGGCATCATCGATTTGATGATGGC
>DATHYR010000309.1:0-1172 GCA_035458985.1 Pseudomonadales bacterium | reverse complement strand
GGAGTCAAGGTAATGGTGCGCTTATCGATGGTGGTCACGGTGGCTTCAGGTCGGCTGGAGATGATGGTCAGCGCCGCGTTGGCAGATGGGGCTGTAACCAAGGTCAGTGCGCCGAATAGGGCTGAAGTCAGAAGAAGTGCTGTTACCTTTGTTCTCATAGAGGGATTATCGTTTTTTTGACGATTGGGACATCGTTGCGACACCCCTAAAGACCTATGGGAATGTCTGTGAAATGAAAGGCAGGAGAGTAGAGATGAATACATTTAAATGGGGTTTTGTCGGAGCCGGAATGATCGCCAAGAAAGCCCTCTATCCAGCAATCAGTAAGTCCAGTGTTGGTGAAATCTATGCAGTGGCTTCACGTGATGCCGACCGCGCAATGACGATTTCGCCTAAGGGTTTGATTTATACCGATTACGACCAGATGTTTGCCGATCCAGCGGTAGAGGGCGTCTATATCTCACTGCCGAACGCTTTTCATTTGCCTGTGGCTATTAAGGCGATGAAGGCGGGCAAACATGTATTGTGCGAAAAGCCTTTGGGAATGAATGCGGCTGAAGTGCGTGAAGCCATCGATGTTTCCGAGAAGATGGGCGTGCTCTTTGTTGAGGCATCGTGGAATAGATGGCATCCGCGTACACAGCGAGTGCATGAAATTGTTCGCTCTGGAAAGTTAGGTGCAATCAAGCGCATCCGAACTGCCTTTACCTATTCAGGGTTGGATGACGCCAATATCCGACTTGATCCAACTATCGGTGGCGGCATTTTGTATGACTTGGGGCCATATTCGACGGTGGCACCACTGTGGCTACTTGATTTTCCTAAGGTGGAAAACTTATCTGTGCAGACCGTCTTCCATGCAGGTGGCGTCGATGAAACAACGCGCGTGAATTACCGCTTAGGTAATACAGTCTGTGAAACCGTAGCATCGTGCAATATTCCAGATTCGAGTTGGTTTATTGTCGAAGGCGAAAAGGGTTCAGTACGTATGGGCGGCATGAACGCCTTTAACTCACATAACGCGCCAAGTGATCTAGAGATTGAAATCGATGGAGTCACAACAATCGAAGACTTTAGAGGGTGCGATCCGTATCAGCTGATGGCAGATGCCTTTGCTGGGCGCGCTCGCGGAGGCAGCGATTGGGTGATGCCGCTATCTGAATCCTTGCGCT
>DATHYR010000308.1:0-1783 GCA_035458985.1 Pseudomonadales bacterium | reverse complement strand
TTCGGCAGAATCAAGGTTCAAGTTTGACGTCACAGCGGTTGTTTGTTTGGGCTCTTGGTTACCTGTCTCAATCCGGATATCAGAAACAACACCGGCAAAGTTTCCGACACGATCCGATTCAAAACCTTGCAAGCGACCACCCGTGTTATTCACCACGAAGCCTTGGTCATCTAAACTGAATGTCCCCGCGCGGCTGTAGAGACGAGAATCATTTTGCTCAACCACAAAGAACCCCTGACCACTAATGGCCAAGTCTCACTGGCTAGAGGTAAACGAAATATTGCCCTGGGCAAACTGCTGAGCAATGTCCTGAACGCGCGAACCACCGCCGGTTTGGGCATTACCCGAACCCAGTACTGATGAGGCGTACACATCGCCAAACTCCACCCGCGAATATTTAAAACCTGTAGTACTGGCGTTGGCGATGTTGTTACCGGTGACTTTAAGGTCGGTGGATGCCGCTCTCAATCCACTTAATGCTGCGTTAAAAGCCATAATATGCTCCTACCCTTTCGGTTGTGTGAAGTGCTACCACTTCGATCTATCATTAGTTAATTTGATAACTGCAAAGGCAGTGCCAACTTAGAATTAGTTAAACTGCTTAACGTCCTCAATACTCATAGGACCAATGCCCGCAAGGTTTAGCGTGATCGCGCCACCATTACCAAGCGTGACACTATTCACATTGGCTGACACCGAGGTCGCTAGACCGACTTGCTCACCACCCTGTGAGGCAGTCGCTCTTATGGTGTATTTGCCGGGCGGCAAAGCTTGGCCATTGGCGGGGACATAGTTTTCCAGCAGCTCTCCATTTAATTCGAGTTGCGCACCATTCCAACGAAACACCATATCTTGCGCAGGTTGTGAACCAAGGTCGATCTCGTCAACGAGCTGTCCTGTTTCATCATAAATTTTCATATTTACGTTACTGGTAGACTCTGGCAGCTCTATCACTCCTGAGATCACACCATTCATGTCAGTCACACCTGTTTCAGAGGGCACAGTCACCGAACGGCCAACTAATGAGGACGCTTGCAGCGCTTGGTTTGAGGTAAAGCTACTGGCAAAGCTATCGAAGTTATTGTTTAACCGCTCAAGACCTTCTACCGAGCTAAACTGAGCCAACTGCGCTATAAACTCGCCGTTCTCTTTGGGACTCAACGGATCCTGGTTATTGAGCTGTGCAATCATCAACTCTAAAAATGCGGTCTGACCCAGTTCGTTGTCTTGTGGATCGTCTTGATAGCGGGTTTTGCTGCTCAAGCCACTGAGAACACTGTTAGAAATAGTATTGACGTTACTCATGAAAACCTCGCGTTAGCCTTGACCCAGGGTTAGTACTTTTTGCAGCATGGATTTAGTGGTATTCATCACCTCCACCTCTGCGTTGAATGCTTTAGAAGCGGCAATCATGTTGGCCATTTCCTCAACCACATTGACGTTGGAATAGAACACATACCCTTCGTCGTTTGCATCGGGATGACCAGGCTCATAGCGCATATCTACCGGTGCATTACTCTCTACAATATCCACCACTTGCACGCCTTTGCTGGCTTCGCTGTGTGCGCCCAAGGCCTGATCGTGGATGGTTTGGAAAACGGCCTGCTTTGCCCTGTAAGCACCCGCCTCTGAATTAGCGGTAGTTTGTGCGTTGGCTAAATTGGAAGCCACCGTGCTCATGCGCACGCTCTGGGCGGTCATGCCTGAGCCTGCGATATCAAAAATGCGAGAAAGATTCATGTTTATTCACCTTTGAGCGCTTTGCTCAATCCTGAAAATTTTC
>DATHYR010000307.1:0-1216 GCA_035458985.1 Pseudomonadales bacterium | reverse complement strand
GACGGCTTTCACGTTAAGTGGAGCGTGGATATGGCCGAGTTAGAAACCCGCTGCGAAGCCGACCCTAACTACATTTCGCGCCAAATCCTTAAGCACATGAACGCCTTGTTAAGCCGCGCGGAAACCTACGTTGCTGCACAGGTGGCTTTAAACCTTGGTAACTTCGCTTCCGATGTTGATGCTGGTAACCCTGCCGGTACGTCTACCTTAAAGCAAGGTACAGCGTTCACCAACGGCTTGATTAACTACGACCTTTCCAACGTCATCAAGTACGAATTCACCGCCAACGATTACAACGGCCCAATCGTAGCACTTGGAGGCGAAGACCTTTGGAAGTACGCCAACGCTTTAAAGGCTTCTACGGCTGACAACGACTTAGGCGTACAACCAGAAATCCTGCGTCAAAACGCTGGCATTAACTACGGCTACAGCCGCAAAATGGCCGCCGCTTTGGGTGGTTCGCAGTACCTCCTTGGTATGATGCCCGGTAGCATCCAAATCTTGTCCTTCAACGAGTTTGCAGGAGCAGACGGAAACCCACGGGTAATTGACGACAACGCCCTTAAACAAGGTACGCTTCAACACCCGACCATTCCTGTAACTTTCGACTACTACGCTGAATATGCTTGCAGCGGAAGCGATAGAACTTGGAACTTCGGGTTAGCCTTTAACTTTGACACGGCTTTCTTGCCATCCGATATGTTCGCCATTGGCGACAGAATGGAAGGTGTAAACGGCCTTTTACAATTTGAAGTGGTGTAATAACCCTTCGCCAAGCGTGTGTGTTTGGTTAGTTAAAGGGGCAACCTTCGGGTTGCCTCTTTTTTTTGTACCTTGCAAAAAAATACTTTATGGCCAGCAAGAATCCCTATAAGCCTAAGACAATTATGAACCCAAGGCCGCCCAAGCCTTGCAGCACCTGTGGCAAATGAGTTTAGCTTGTCTTCAACAACTGGTTGGCTTCGACGATGGTTGCAGCGTGCCAGACCTAAATCGCTTGTTTGTAAATAAACTGCCCGGTTGGAACAGTAGCTTGTTAGGCTATCTAACCAGTGACCAAAACCCTACGCAGGTAGACGTGTTTGCGGCGGCGGCATATCGCGCGGCCATGCGATTGGAGGACGATTGGCGGCTAAATATCATGCCAAAGGTAGCTGCGCCAAGCGTTTTGGACAGAGGCACGATTGGTAAATACCAAGATGGCAAATTCGTGCAG
>DATHYR010000306.1:0-1187 GCA_035458985.1 Pseudomonadales bacterium | reverse complement strand
TGTCTTTTCATGGAGGGTTGTTAGGGGTCATTGTTGCCTTGGCCCTGTTTGCGCGGCAGCGCAAGCTCGACCCTTTTGCTGTGTACGATTTTATTGCGCCGGTTGTCCCCATCGGTCTTGGGCTGGGGCGTTTAGGTAATTTCATTGGCCAAGAATTGTGGGGACGCGCCAGTGATGTGCCTTGGGCAATGGTGTTCCCCAACGATCCGCTGCAGCTGGCGCGTCATCCTTCTCAGCTTTATCAGGCCTTGCTGGAAGGGCTGTGCCTCTTTATTATTTTGCACGTCTACACGCGTCAGCCACGCCCAGCGCCGGCCGTGGGAGGCTTATTTTTAGCGGGCTATGCGGTATTTAGATTCAGCGTGGAATTTGTTCGCGAACCCGATAGCCACATAGGATTTGATGCCTTTGGTTGGATGACACGTGGTCAATTGCTGTGTATTCCCATGTTTATGATCGGTGTCGCATTAATGCTGTGGGCTCATCGTCGCGGCCCAGTAAGAGATCTCTAATATGAAGCAATATTTAGCGCTTTGTCAGCGCATCATCGATCACGGGACGTGGATTGAAAATGAGCGCACAGGCATTCGTTGTTTGACCGTCGTTAATGCCGATCTTGAATATGACGTTGGCAATAATCAATTCCCTCTTATTACCACCCGAAAAAGTTTTTACAAGGCGGCCATTGCCGAGTTGTTGGGTTACCTGCGCGGCTATGACAGCGCAGCGCAGTTTCGCGAGATTGGCTGCAATACTTGGAACGCCAATGCTAATGAGAATACGGCTTGGCTGAACAACCCTCACCGCAAGGGTGAAGATGACATGGGCCGAGTGTATGGTGTCCAAGGAAGAGCGTGGCGTAAGCACGATGGAGGTCACGTTGACCAGCTTCGCAAAATTGTCGATAACCTGAGCAAGGGCATTGATGATCGTGGAGAAATACTCACGTTCTATAATCCCGGCGAGTTCGAGCTGGGATGTTTGCGACCCTGCATGCATACCCATCAGTTTTCACTGCTTGGCGAGACGCTCTATTTGAACAGCTTTCAGCGCAGTTGCGATGTGCCATTAGGACTTAACTTTAACCAGATTCAATGCTTTGTATTGCTGGCGTTAATGGCACAAATTACAGGGCATAAAGCCGGTGTGGCCTACCATAAAATCGTCAATGCCCACATCTATGAAAA
>DATHYR010000305.1:0-1000 GCA_035458985.1 Pseudomonadales bacterium | reverse complement strand
TTAATTATTGGACAGGCCAAGAGTGCCGAGAGTTTGAGCGGGAGTTCGCTCTGTACTCTGAAACTGAGTACGCCATTGCGGTGGCAAATGGAACGGTTGCCCTTGATCTCGCCTTCAATGCGTTAGATGTGGGTGAAGGTGACGAGGTGATTGTTACGCCCCGTACTTTTCTTGCCTCGGTGTCCAGTATTGTGAACGCCGGCGCAACCCCTGTATTTGCCGATGTTGATCCTGATACTCAAAATATTACAGCTGAGACAATTAAAGTCGTTCTCACACCTAAGACAAAGGCGATCGTCTGCGTTCACTTAGCCGGGTGGCCGTGTGATATGGATCCGATTATGGCGCTAGCAGCTGAGCATAATCTCTATGTGATAGAAGATTGCGCACAGGCTCACGGTGCGCGTTATAAAGGTCGCTCTGTTGGTTCGATTGGCCATGTAGCCGCCTGGTCATTTTGTCAGGATAAAATCATGACTACAGGTGGTGAGGGCGGCATGGTTACTACCAATGATCGCGAGCTGTGGTCGAAAATGTGGTCATTTAAGGATCATGGAAAAAGCTGGGATGCGATTTACAACCGCGAGCATCCTCCGGGTTTTAGATGGCTGCATGAGTCGTTTGGTACTAACTGGCGAATGATGGAGATGCAGGCTGCGATTGGGCGTATACAGCTCAAGCGAATGCCTGAGTGGTCAGAAACGCGCCTGCGGTATGCTGAGCAGATATGGGATGCTGCGAGAAAGACAGCGGTTCTGAGAGCGCCAGGATTAAGGTGTGCAGGATGCGATAATTGTGAAGCGTCAATTGGCTGCACCCACGCTGCCTACAAGTGTTATGTATTTGTGGAGAACGGAAAGCGCGATCAATACATGGCCGAAATCAATGCTCGCGGTGTGCCTTGTTTTTCAGGCTCGTGCGCTGAAGTGTATTTGGAGAAAGCGTTTGATGGTACAGGCTTCCGCCCAGAACGCCGCTTACCAGTCGCAAAAGAGTTAGG
>DATHYR010000304.1:0-4829 GCA_035458985.1 Pseudomonadales bacterium | reverse complement strand
CTCGTACCAATCCCGACGTTGCCCGAAAAATACCCAACACCAGCCTTAGTCACACTGAAATGCTCAGTGCCGCCGACTTGAAGCGTTACCAGCTTGGACGCAGCAGCCGAAGCAGTATTAGTCACGTTCAACTTGATGCCGTTGAACACTGTGCCAGCCGCGCTCCAAGTGTCGGTCAGGTCATAAATATAGGCCATTAATGTTCCTTTCGCGATATCTTTAGCATTTTATCGATTAGCTGCCAACTGCTGATGCCGTTCCTATAAAGAAAACGTCCTTTAGTGGCGTTGAACTTATGCGCCGTGCGAACAGTTGCACTTCATAGTCAGTGCTTGCAGAAAGGCCAGTTTTAAGCGGAGAGCAGTCAATGAAGCCATCTTCAGAATAATAAAAGCCTTCAAAAAGAGTGGCGGCATCTGTAGTAGAAGGCACTGCTGAAGCAACATCTGCAAATGTTCCGCCTACTGTGCGGTACTGCCACTTCATTTCGACAGGGAAAGTTCCTACTGACGGAGCCGCCTCGACAGTCGTTGTCAACGCCGCAGCAAATTGTACTTGACCGGATGAACCAGTCTTGACTGTCATCAAATCAGAGATCGCTACAAAACTTGTCCCTGACACCGGATTGAAGGTCGAGTCGCTGACAGTTGTGCCGCCGCTCGAACCCGTGCTTGGCGGCGCTGCATCGTTGCGCGTGACGCCAATACGCGCATCAAGCGTTGTACCATCGCGCACAGAACGCACCTCAATGGTCGATGATGTGCCAATAATCGCACCAGTTGGGATGGTCACAATTCCGCTTGATGAAACGGTCACAGTAACCCCTGATATGCCTGTCTGAGACACGATTGACCATGTGGTGCTGGACGATACGTCAACGCCACCGCGACGGCGAATAACAGCAATATTCTTCGGCAACTGACCAGCGGACAATACGCCAAGAAAGTCAGCGGCAAAAGCAACTGGCGCGACCTGATCGAGCGATGGAACAGCGTTGGCCGTAACGTCCGCATTGTCCTCTGGCTTGTCGCCGTTGTCATCTATGACGCCTGACCAATCAGCCGTTGTCCCGGCGACATCTATCCCAAGGATGAACGGGCTGTTCAGCGGGTTATAGATTGTCGGCGCAGTCGGCGTGACAGGCGCAGAGTCATCCCTATCCCATGCGTAAATAGCAGGGTTTTCTTCGATTAATGCCAATGGCACTTGACCGTCAAAGCGAATTTCTTGGCTGACCACGCGGAATAGCTTGTTCGACCAGCCCAGAGCCTCAAGGCTGAGGCGCACAACATCGCCAACCTGACAGCCGAGCGCCTTGGTGTTAAATGTGGTGGAGAACATGCCGCGATACTGGTTGCGCTGTAATATCTGTTTAGCTATCCGCTGCGCACGGCGACCATCTTCAACATATGAAAGGTCAAGCGACATTACGCGCTCAATGCCATCTGGAGAGGTGAAGCCCACTTCTGGGTAGTCCACCATCTGGTAAAGGCTGTTGGCCGAAGGATCGACAAAGCGGCCACGCGCAATGTTATAGTTTTCCGTCAGGCCACGGGTCTGCTGCCAATCAAACTCGCCCAGCATGTCGTTTTCGTCAAAATCAAGAACGTAATCAGCAAGATCGTTTATCATAACGGTCACGGACAGCTTGCCAGCGTTGTCACGCAGTGTGCCGTTCATCGAGGCCAGTAGGTTATTGATAATGTCCATGCGGTCATCGGAATCCGATGCCGTGCCGCTTGTGCGATAACGCTTCTGGGTTCCGCCAGTAGCCAATGTCACAGTCTCATCGCAGATGTTCGCAGCCGTGATGAACGACTCCATGTCGATGCGCGTATACGGCACACCGCAGCCCACAGACAGCTTGTTATTGATTTCCCAACCAATTAGCCACCAAAGCAATTGCAGGACAGGATTGTCGCAGTCATCTGCGTCTGTGTAAGCGCCCCATGTGGATTGGTTGGTGGCGCGGTGCGAACCTGATCCGCCGGGAACAGTGCTATCCTTGCGCGGATCGTAAAGAAGAGCGCCCTCGCCAATTACAGTGACGCGGCTTGGCAATCCGCCTACCAGTGGGCTTTCTGCTTTCTTGGTGTTGCCAGTGCGCTTGATGCGCAAATAGATATAGGCGCAGCCCGTCAACCGACGGCTCGATCCCCACTTGCTGCCACCATTGATGGAGATATAGTTGGCATCGGTTCCTTCAGTGCGAATTTGAACTGTCAGGTATCCTGAATATGTGGATGTGACACCACCAGCCAGCGTCCACGCTTGCTTTTCTTCAAACCATATCTCAGTGACCGACGCAATTTTATGAGATGCCACGGCAACAATATAATCGACGTACTCTTGGTTTGTTCCACTGGATTCGTGGTAGCGCAAATCAAGAGGCATCGCCGTAGTGCCGAACACGGCTTTACGCGGCGTGGATGGGTCGAGGCTGACGTTGAGGCGTGATGCTTGGGTCTTTGGTATCTTTGGGCCAAATGCCGCCATCGCCACAGTCGATAGGGCCATAGTCACACCAGCGGCAAGTATAGCGCCGCTTGTTATGGTGGCAGTGCCAATCGCAATACCAGCGGGTGGTATTAGAAACGATATGCCAATGACAACAGCCGCAATTAATAGACCTTTGACTGTTTTACCCACGGCCAACACCCCAGCACTTGTCCCATAGGGATCGGTTAATCCGCTCCAGCCCATCGTCCGAAACGAAATAAGCGAAGCCACCCATCACTACACCAACTGAGCCATCAAAGAAAGCCAAGTCTCCACGCTGCGCATAGCCTATGCCCACTTCTGGAAACTTAGCATCAATCGTTGCCTCAAGTGTTCCTGCACCAATATCTCTAATGGCTATCAGGCTGGTTTTTAGGCTATCATACTGCCCACGCAATTCAGGTATGGGGTCTTCACCCGTTATCGCAATCACTGCACCAGCCGCGAACATGGAGCAATCATTTACACCATACTCAAACGGCTCATGCCGTTTGGTAGAGATGTAATTGACCAGAGCGTCTTCCCAAGCAGATATTCTCATCTAAAGTTCGCATTCCCAGCAAATTCACCGCCACCGCCGCCACCAGCGCCATATCCGTAACTTCCGGCAGCAGCCATACCATTGGCAGCAGAGATAGCCGCCTCGCCGCTCAGATCGCCAGAGTCGTAAAGATTTTGGATTAGGTAGGTCTTGTTCTGTGCGCCAGCAATGCTGACCAGATAGTTTTCAATTGTCAAAGTGACAGTCTGGCTATCTGCACTACCGCCAATGCCGACCTCATTCATATACCCAGTATAGTAAGGTATGATAGAACCGACTTGGTTTTCATTCTCGTCAACACAATAAAACCAAAGCCGAGCTATGCGTCCTTGCCAGCGCGTCTTATCGCCAATAATATTTAAGAAATCAGAACTTCTGACCCGCATCAGTTGGTTGTCGCGGTCAAAAACAAAGCTACCTGTGCGATCCTGAACATAGTCAAGATTGACGATTAACCCACCAAGCGAAATACTGACGGTATCAGAACCAGTTTCGTTATGCTTGACGGTGCTAACCTGTATCAGATTGTGATCGAAGCTGTCGTAAGTGCCATCAAGTTCAGAATCACCTGAGCCAGAGATTGTCTTGTCATATAAACCGCTTGTACCACGCAGCACATCGCCATCAAAGTCAGCA
The DNA here is from genome assembly GCA_035458985.1 of Pseudomonadales bacterium. GTDB lineage: Bacteria > Pseudomonadota > Gammaproteobacteria > Pseudomonadales > JAHEIH01 > JAHEIH01. The sequence continues at coordinate 1,153 of DATHYR010000304.1, read as the reverse complement.
TAGACCAGCACGCGCCAATTAACGACCTGAGCGTCTAATGCAGCCTGTGTGGTTGCGTCAACCATTAGAAGGACTCCCGTAAGTTCAGCGAGAGGCTATACACATAACCTGTCTCAACTGAAAGCGTTGGCTCCTCTACTAAGTACATTAAGCAATATGGGTTTTTGAACTCTATCGTTGCATTGTCAGATGGCGACACTCTGATTGGTGGTTCAAACGTCAACACGGCCACGCCAGAGCCGTTAGAAGTGACGTTCTCAGTCAACTGCAAAAGTTGGTTATTAATGGTGACGTACTGACCAGCCTGTAGAATGGTAGCCGACAAGGGCCAGCCGTCTGTGTTCAGCGTCCGGCCCTGCTGACCAGCGCCGTTTACCATTGGCGTTGCTGTTGCGGCTGACTGCGCTGTTGGATCGACTGGCACTTGAAAGTCGTTTGCCGCACCACGCGATTTAGCAATGAACGAGCGCCAGGCATTGATATTGGTCGTGCCTACAATTGGCGGAAAGCTAATCTGGCTCTCCCACCAGCCGCGACCAGAGGCAATGGTCTGACGCCGACCCGTCCAATCAGATACGTTCGTTTGTGCTGGCATAACCAGTCTCCACGACATGCTTTGCGGCTTTGGCGTTGAAGGATATGTGATTGTCGCCATTACTGCATAACTCCACCGAGGCGCGGCCTACGAAGGCTTGAGATTGTCCGTGACTCTGCCGCTGCGATAATCGCCGGAGCAGCCTCAAGGATGCCCTGCTGCACCTGAGCGCGAACTGCTGCTGGATCGTTTGAACCACGGGCGTCTACGGTGATGTTGAAGCTGCTTCCGCCGCTGCTGCCACCATCACGCATGTTTTGATTTGGAATGATTGTGCCGTTACCACTAGGGATAAATAATTCTGGGCCACGCTCACCAACCATATATGGTTTTTTGTTGTCTACAGAGCCGCCGTAAGCCCTTGCCCCAGCAAGATTTACGCTGGAACCAAAGCCGCCAGTTGCTGGTGTTCCAATTGTGCCACCAACTACATTGCTGATAAAGCCCACAATCTGTTGCACAATAAACAATTTGAATAGCTGATCAATCACGGAAGCAATAAGGCTGCGCATCCCGTCTTTCCAAGATGTAGCGCCAGTTAGCATTCCCTTAAATGAA
>DATHYR010000303.1:0-61966 GCA_035458985.1 Pseudomonadales bacterium | reverse complement strand
GTAGTCGGTTAACACATGGGTGTTTTCTTCCACATCCGCCACATGAGAAGAGCGCTCTGGCTCTGGCTCTGGCTCTGGCTCTGGCTCTGGCTCTGGCTCTGGCTCTGGTAGATAAGTGTGCTCTTCTGACGATTGAGCAGCAAGCTCATCTCTCTGCTCAAATATCGGCTCAACCCTGTCATCAGAGACCTCTTCGACTGGCGTCTGCCACGTTTCATTTATCGCCTCGAGCGTCGAAAGCGCATCACTTGCAGCCGCAGCGGTGTCGACATGTTGTGCGACCTGTGTATGACCTGAGCGCGGGGCTGTAGTGAATACTTTTTCTTCCTTTGGCGCGACACGGCTGGAGGGGTGGCTGGACCGACCAATAATACGGGCACCACCACCGGGTAACTCAGGGTTATAGTCATCATCGTGTCGCGTCGGCACCGATTGGTATACGCTCTTGGAGACGCGTATTTTTGAACGACTGGCAATTCTCATTCGACGCCAGCCATCAATTAAGACGACCAGCAAAACCAGTACACCAAGGGCAATTAATAATTCTCTGTTGCTAAAGCTTTCCAGCATTGCTAGCTCATTCCTACATCGCTGCCAATTCGGCAGCTTCCTCAACATCAACGGTCACTAATCGTGACACGCCAGGCTCGTGCATGGTCACACCCAACAAATGACTGGCCATTTCCATGGCAATCTTGTTGTGGGTAATGTAGATAAACTGTACGTGTTCGGACATTTCACTCACCATGCGGGCGTAACGTCCAACGTTGGCGTCGTCGAGCGGCGCGTCAACCTCATCCAGCATACAAAATGGCGCTGGATTCAGTCTAAAAATAGAAAACACCAAAGCAATGGCGGTTAAGGCTTTCTCGCCGCCTGATAAAAGATGGATGGTTGAATTTCGCTTACCGGGAGGACGCGCCATAATAGCTATACCGGTATTAAGCATATCGTCGCCCGTAAGCTCAAGGTAGGCGTGGCCTCCCCCAAATACTCGTGGGAACAGCTCCTTCAAACCATTATTAACCTTATCGAAGGTCTCACGGAAGCGAGTACGAGTTTCACGATCAATTTTCTTGATTGCGTTCTCGAGTGTATCAAGAGCCTCGAGTAATTCGTTATTCTGCGCATCTAAATACTCTTTGCGCTCGGCTTGGGTTTTGTATTCATCAATCGCGGCGAGGTTAATCGCACCCAGGCGATTGATACGGGCAGCCATATCCTCGAGCTGCTTACTCCAAGCCTCCTCGCTGGCATCGTCCGGCAAAATAGCCAACACGGCGTCAAGTTTGAAGCCCGATTCCTCAAGTTGCTGCTGTAAACCCGCCCGTCGCACATCAACCGACTGCGCGTCGAGGCGCACTTTTTCCAACTGACTTCGAACGGTATTAGCGCGTTGCTCCGCATCATTTCGCTTGCGCTCAACCTCGCGCATATCCTGCTCGAGGGATTCGAGGGAACGACGGGCCTCTTCCAGCTCGGCTTCAATTTCCATGCGCTGCTGCAACAACGCCTCGAGGGTATCTTGGATGTCCTCAATCGGATTGCCGTCTTCTGACAGGGACGCTTGAAGATCTCGACGACGCTCCGCGAGCTGCGCCACTTGTTGCTGACTGCGCTCACAACTTTGCTTCACCGACGCCAATTGGGTGAGTAATGACTGATGACGCATGGCTAACTGGTGGCCAACATCGCGCAAGTGACGTGCTCGCTGACGCACTTCATCCAGTGCTGTTCTAAGCTGATCACGCTGACGCAATAACGCCTCACGTTGGTCGGTGTCGCTTTCCATCAACTCTAGGGCTTCCTGTAGCATCATACGTGACTCAGCCAACGCTTCATTTTCAGCCGCGTATTGCTGCTTCGCATCGTTGATATCTGTCGCAAGACGCTCACGTTGCACCAAGGTTTGTTCAATGCGCACGCGCTTCGCGCTCAATTGCGCCGTCAGGTCACTCTGTTGCTTGTTGATGACCGACAATTCACGCTGTATTTGATCGCGCTGCTGTTCGCATTCACTTATCGTAGTTTGAACAGTCTGGAGCTGTGCCTCACAATCGCTCACACGGTCGTCTTCTGCCGCAATGGCCAAATTAACAGCATCCAAATCTTGCTTGCGCTGCATGACGCCTTCACTCCCGTCACGCGCGGCAATCACACGGATCCAGTGACGGCCTAACCACTGGCCATCTCGCGTCACAATGGATTCTGCTGGCTTGAGCTGGATGCGGGCCGCTAATGCCACCTCTAGGGTATCGGCGGCATAAACACCATGCAGCAAATCGCCGCTTCCTGAGACCACACTTGAAAGCGCAGGCAAGGCAAAATCACGTGTCTGGCTGACAGGTGCGTCTTGCAACAACTGTACACTGCCCTTTGTTAAGGCGGTCAAAGCATTGGCATGGGTATCGAAATCTTCAACCAGCACCGCCTGCAGACACTCACCTAACACGGTCTCCACTGCTTTCTCCCAACCCTCACTGACCACCAAACTGTCGGCCAAGCGTGGCTGTGAAGTGAGTGATTGTGACTCGAGCCAGCGCTGTACCTGACCACCGGCGGCTGCCTGTGCGGCCTGTTGCAAGGCCTCAAGCGAGGCTTGTTTGCCGCGCAAACGCTGTAATTCTGTGCGCGCATTATCGAGCGCAGCGGCGTGGTGCTTAGCCTCAGCGCGCGCTGTTTCAAGCGCCCCAATATTGGCGTCTAGTTGTGATTGCTGCTCCTGACTCAATAATTCCAGCTCAGCAATCTGTTCACTGAGGATGTCGATATCCTCTTCCCCATCGTGGCCACGCAACCCTTCAAGCTCAGTTTGAAGGCGCTTCACACGCTCGTTTAAACTCTGCAGGACTTTCTCGGCATGCTGAATGCGCGACTGTTGGACCTCAGCACGCTGCCTAGGCTGTGCAGCGGTCTGGTTGAACTGATCCCACTGTTGCTGCCATTGATTCATTTGCTCTTCTGCTTGGAGTAGCTCATCCGCCGCTTCATCGGCGGCGGCCTGCTGCATTTCAAGCTCAGGCTCAACTTGCAGCAATTCTTCTTCCCAGGCTTCGAGTTTTTGCTTGTCATCACGCCAATGTTCAGTGGCTTGTTCCAAGTTATATTCGGTTTGCTCTAGATCTGCCGCCAGTTGACGGTTGCGCTCCTTGCGATGTTGGATAGTTTGTTCGTTGCGTGCAATTTCAGCACCCACACTGTAAAAACGGCCTTGCACCTGGTTGAAATGATCCCCTGCATCGGTGTAGGCCTGTCGTTTGGTTTCAATCGCGGTAATGGCTTCTCGCTGTTCCGTGATAATGGCCTCAAGATGCGTTTCGAGACTCGACACCGCCAAATGACGCTGCTCGGTTTGCTCATTCAGCTTTTTCCATTGCACGGCTTGCAGTTGGGCCTTTAAAACACGCTCTTCTTTTTTATATTCTGTATAGCGTTCAGCCGCCGCTGCCTGCCGTTTAAGGTGCTGTAATTGCCGCTCCAGCTCTTCACGGATGTCAGTCAGTCGCTCAAGATTTTCATGGGTACGACGAATGCGATTTTCGGTATCGCGGCGGCGCTCTTTATACTTGGAGATTCCGGCGGCTTCTTCAATATAAACACGCAATTCCTCGGGTTTGGCCTCAATTAGACGGGAGATCATGCCCTGTTCAATAATCGCATAACTCCGCGGCCCCAAGCCGGTGCCAAGGAAGATATCGGTAATATCGCGACGGCGGCATTTGGTACCATTGAGAAAGTACACATTTTGACCGTCACGGGTCACTTTGCGGCGAATGGAAATTTCATTAAAGGCGGCGTACTCGCCCATTAACTTACCCGTGTCTTCGCTGTTATCAAACACCAGTTCGATAGACGCTTGACCCACCGGTTTGCGGGCGCCTGAGCCATTAAAGATGACATCGGTCATATTTTCGCCGCGCAGGTTTTTGGCAGAGCTCTCACCCATCACCCAACGCACAGCGTCAATAATATTGGATTTTCCACATCCATTGGGGCCAACGACAGCGCACAAGTTACCTGGTAGGGTCACCGTTGTCGGATCGACAAAGGATTTGAAACCGGCAAGTTTAATTGATTTAAGGCGCATTGAGCGGCAGTTACCCAAGGATGTTTTTATTAGCGCAATACCATACCAAATTTAGCGCCAAAGTGTACCCTCTCAAGCCAGAAAATTACTCGTTTTCAGGGTCTTTTGAGGCATGTTTCATCAAGTCGGGCCACGCCGCGCTGAGATAGATCAACATCGACCACAGGGTTAGCCCGGCCGCGACGTATAAAGCCACCAAACCGAGATAAGACCAACCCCCTGACCCGTTTGGAAAGGCCAGCAACACAGTCAACGCCGCCATTTGGACAAAAGTTTTAACCTTGCCGATAAATGATACCGCCACGGAGGTGCGCTTACCGAGCTCAGCCATCCACTCGCGCAAAGCTGAAATGACGATTTCTCGACTGATAATGATGGCGGCGGGTACCGCAAACCATGGGGAGCTATATTGCTCAGTGAGAAGGACCAGCGCCACTGCCACCATAATTTTATCAGCGACTGGATCTAAAAAAGCTCCAAAAGGCGTCATTTGGTCGAGTTTACGGGCTAAATAACCGTCGAAATAGTCCGTTACCGCCGCCGCCAAGAAGACACCACATGCGGCAATATAATTCCAACTTACCGGCAGGTAATACACCAACACGAGCACCGGGATCAGAACAATACGGAATCCGGTCAAAATGTTTGGTATGTTCATGTCACGTCCTTAAGCCTTATTGCGTATGCAAGGCATCGTAAATATCTTGGGCCATTTTAGTGTTAATGGAGGAGACAGATTGCAGCTCCTCGACCGATGCACGTTGCACACCCTGAAGGCCGCCAAAGTGGTTCAGTAGCTCCTTGCGCCGCTTAGGACCAATGCCTGGAATCGATTCCAAACTGGATGTCTGGCGTTTTTTCCCGCGACGTTGCCGATGGCCAGTAATGGCAAAGCGGTGCGCCTCATCACGAATATGTTGCAGTAAGTGAAGCGCTGGGTGGTCAGAGGGTAGCACAGATTCGCGCCAAACATCGCCCTCCCGACAAATCAGCGTTTCAAAACCCGCCTTGCGTGTCGTGCCCTTGGCAATACCAATGACAGGGATCGAGACCTGAACGTGTTGCAAGGCCTCTTCTGCCTGTCCCACCTGCCCTTTACCGCCGTCGATCACCAGAAGATCCGGCAATTTTTGCTCTGCGTCTGCCTTGCGGCGGTAGCGACGTTCAATGGCCTGATTCATCGCGGCATAATCATCACCGGGGGTAATATCTTTGATATTGAAGCGTCGATAATCCGATTTAAGCGGTCCTTGCGTGTCAAACACCACGCAGGAAGCCACCGTCAATTCGCCACTGCTGTGGCTAATGTCGAAACACTCGAGGCGCTTCGGCATATCGGCCCAATGCAATACCTCACGCAGGGACTCAAAACGTTGCAAAACATTTTGTTTATCATTCAGCACCGACATCAAATTTTGTTGGGCGGTATTAACGGCTAAATTTAGCCAGCGTTGCCGCTCGCCCCGCAACTCAGTTCGGATGGCTGTGCGTCGCTTCAAATGCGCACTCAGCGCCTCCTCTAACAAGGCCCTCTCATCAAGATCGCAATTGACGAAAATTTCTTTGGGTGGCGTGAACTGACTATCACTGGCTAAATAGCGCTGAGCGATATAATTACTCAAAATATCTTGCGCAGGCTCTTCCAACCGCAATTTTGGAAAGTGGCTACGACTGCCCAGTACCTGCCCGTTACGAATATATAAATGCTGAATACAAGCATGACCCGCCTCGGCAACCACGGCCAACACATCAATATCGCCCGTGTCACCACTGACATACTGCGATTCTTGCAAGTGACGAAGATAATTCACCCTATCTCGATATTCCGCCGCACGCTCAAACGCGAGCGACATGGAGGCCTCCTCCATGCGCGCGACAAGATCTTTGGTAACCTCTTCGCTTTTACCCTCGAGGATGTGCACAGTATCTTCTACCGCCTGAGCATAATCTTCGCGACTCACCCTGTCAGTGCAAGGGCCCAAACAGCGACCTATCTGGTACTGCAAGCAGGGACGTGTTCTGTTAGCAAAATAACTATCCTCGCATTGGCGCACTTGAAATACTTTTTGCAAAAATTCAAGACTCTGCCTGACCGCGGCGACATTCGGGTAGGGCCCAAAATACCGTCCTGTCGCTTTTCGCGCACCACGATGCACTGATAACCGTGGCCATTCCCCATCCGACAAAAACACATAAGGAAAGGACTTATCATCCCGCAGCAGGATATTGTATGGCGGCTTATGTGTGCGAATAAGATTGTGCTCAAGCAGTAGCGCCTCTGTTTCAGTGCGCGTCACCGTTACCTCAATACGGGCAATTTTGTTAACCAATGCCACGGTTTTTGCACTTAAGCCACGCGCTCTAAAGTAAGAAGAGACCCGGTTCTTGAGATTTTTTGCTTTGCCGACATACAGTAACTCACCCGCGGTATCGAACATCTGATACACACCGGGGCGCGTCGTGAGGCTCGCCAAATATGATTTCGGTTCAAATCCGGCGGCGTTAGTCTCCATCCGATACTCCCACGCACTGTGGCTCCATCTCCAACGCCACACCAAACATCGACAACACATCAGCGGCCACGGCTTGGGCTAACGCCAGCACATCATGACCATCTCCCCGACCTGGATTGGTTAACACTAACGCCTGCCGATCGTGCATAGCCACTGGGCCCAATGACCGGCCCCGCCAACCTGCGCGGTCGATCAACCACGCTGCCGGTAATTTCTGACAACGATCTGCTGCGGGGTACATTGGCATATCGGGAAATTGGTGTTTCAATTGAGCCGCGGTCTGCCCATTCACCACCGGATTCTTGAAAAAACTGCCCACATTGGGGATAACGGCAGGGTCTGGCAACTTATTTTGACGAACAGCAATAATGGCGTCGATAAGTTGCTGCGGAGTGGGTTGGGTGCTCGGCAAAACCTCTATCAAGGCAGGATAGGTCAACACGGGGGAAAATTGCTTCGCCAAGCGAAAGGTGACCGCCGTGATCACGTATTGATCTTTGGCCGCTTGTTTGAACACACTGTCGCGATAACCGAATTGGCAATCCGCCTTTGATAATACTGTTAAAGCACCACTTTGGATGTCGACGACCTCAACCGAGGCTACCACGCTTTCAAGCTCTACCCCATAGGCGCCAATATTTTGCACCGGTGCAGCACCCACTGACCCTGGAATCAGCGCGAGATTTTCTATACCGTACCAACCTCGCTGGCTCGCTGTTAAGACGAAACGATGCCACTCAACACCCGCCCCCGCACGAACCAATAGGTCTTCACCCTCATCTGCCACAAGCCTAATATCCGTATCCGCATACTGCAGAACCAAGCCAGGCCAATCCCCACAAAATACCAAGTTACTGCCACCCCCTAGTAACAGTAGTGGCAAGTGTTCAGACGCACACCAATGCAGCATCTCTCGCAACGTAACGAGATCAGATACCTTGCTGTAATACTGGGCCTTTGCGGAAATAGCTAGGCTGTTGAAGGGCTGCAAATCCACCCCACAATGCACAGCAGCGGGAAGATTAGCCATAATGCACATCGATGTGTTGCAACAAACTCGCGCTGGCTTTTTCACACAACTGATAAACGTGGTCAAAGCCATCTTCATGGCCATAATAAGGATCGGGCATGTCCTCTGGCTGACCAGCAAACTCGAGGAATCGGCACAACGTACCAGTAAAATGGGCCGGTTTCATAGCCATTAAGTGGCGCAAGTTGTCACTATCCATCGCCAAGATAAAATCGTAATGATCAAAGTCTTCGCGCACCACTTGCCGGGCGCTCAGATGAGAAATATCGCAACCATAACGCTTGGCCGCTGCTATCGCACGAGGATCTGGGGGTTGACCCACATGCCAATTACCCGTACCGGCTGAATCAACTACAATTCGCTTCGCCAACGGATGCTTTGACGCGTGCTTCTCAAACACACCTTGGGCGGTAGGCGAGCGGCAAATATTGCCCAAACAGACAAACAAGACACGAATTTCACCGGCCATTATCGTCTCCAACGCTTCAAGGCCATCTGCACCCGATCAACATATAACAAAAACAATCCAATGCTAAGAAATACGCCGTGCAAAGGCCAAAAGCCCACCGTACTTGAAATCTTGCCATCCTCGATACCGCTGCGAATAGTGCTCATTAGCACTAAGTAAAGAAGATATAAAATGACCGCGGGTAACATTTTAGAATAACGGCCTTTACGGTGATTGGTTCGACTCATGGCCAGCGCAATGATCGCGACAATGGGCACAGTCACCGGCAGGGCAATTCGCCACTGAAGCGCCGCCACGGCCTCTAAGTCGTCGCGCTGTATTAATTCTGCCGTCGGTGTGGAATCAATATCAGGGCGTTGTGCGATATCGCGATCACGTTCATCGATCCGCTGCCCCAAGGTCCCAAAGCGTGTAATTTCGGCATCGCGATGGCCAGGCGTCACCACATAGCGGCGCCCATTATCGAGCTCCATATAGCGAATATCATTGTCATTGTCGGCACGGATCCGGCCTTTGTCGGCTAAAATGACTTGCACGCGTCCCTGACGATTTTCCTCTGGAATTCGAGTGGCTATAAATACGTTTTCCATTTCGGTGCGCGTCTCATTGAGACTGCGGGTATAACTGACTCGCGAGCCATCACCGTAGGTCTTAAAACGACCCGCCACAAGAGTATTAATACCTTCGGAATTGCGGGGATCATCACTGATATCGCGCGCCTTTTGCCACGCAGCAGGTGTTACGTAGAGACTCACAAAACCCACTAAAACGGCCACCACGAGCGCTGACACCATGGTGTAACTCGCCAACTTGCGAGTGGAGACACCACAGGCCGACAAAACGGTCATTTCACTTTCAACATACAGGCGACCGTAAGCCAACAAAATGCCCAAAAAGAGTCCCAAAGGCAAAATCAACTCTAAAAAACTGGGCATGCGATACAGCAGCATCCAAAACAGTACATCACCGGCAATATTGCCCGATGCCGCCATCGACAGCAGCCTCACCAAACGGCCACTCACGACAATCAACATTAGAGAGAAGCTAACAGCAAACATACTTACCATCACTTCTCGCATGAGGTAACGCAAGACAATCACGCCGTGTGACCTCCAGCGATGAATGTGCGCACACGCACTAAATCCGCGGGTGTATCCACCCCGCCTGGAATGGCGCAACAGGTTTCTGCCACGGCAATGCTACCGCCATTTGCCATGACGCGAAGTTGTTCTAACTTTTCGATGCGTTCTATCGCGGCCACAGGCCAGGAGACAAAGGCATTCAATGTGGCCACTCGGTAGGCATAGATGCCAATATGACGCCAATATTGATTGGCCACCAAGACGTGCTGATCCGCCGCGAACGCATCGCGATCCCATGGGATCGGCGCCCGGGAAAAGTACAGCGCCCGCTGATGCTGATTGGCCACCACTTTCACCACGGCTGGATTGATGACATCTTCATAGCGGTGAATAGCCTCACACAAGGTCGCCACATCGGCTTCTCCGTTGCTATTAATTAGCGCAGCCACTTGATCAATCACTTGTGGCGGGATCAGTGGCTCATCGCCTTGAACATTCACCACCACATGGTCATCTGCCCAGCCCATTAACGCGGCTACTTCTTGCAACCTATCCGTGCCCGATTCGTGCTGGTCAGACGTCATCACCACGCGCCCACCAAAGGCTTGTACTGCAGCGACAATGCGGGTGTCATCAGTAGCTATCACGACCTCAGTGGCAGAAGACTTTAAGGCTTGCTCATAGACATGCTGGACCATAGGCTTGCCAGCGATATCTTGTAAGGGCTTGCCTGGCAGACGCGTCGAGGCATAGCGCGCAGGAATAACCACCGAAAATTTCATGCCTTGTTTTCTCCAATGAGGGCGATAATGTCTTCGAGCGACTGTTCAAAAGCGGTATTGTGCCATATCGCCGCTACTTCAACATACCAGAAGCTGGCGGCATGGATGAGTTGAGCACATTTCACGGCGTCTTTTTCCGTCATAACCACGATCTCGCCCTCGGCAATATCGCCCTCGGTAAACGGGTGGTGATCCGGAAATGCCAAAGTGCGCCCTACAAAGCCTCGACGCGCTAACTGGTCAAAAAATCGTTGTGGGTGACCGATTCCGGCTATGGCGCAGGTGGCCGCTGCAAAGTCAAAGTCGTGCACTGCTAGGCGCTCACCCGTCGCCACATTGACCACTGCTCGCCACTGGAGTTCAAAGCCTACCTCGACATCGCCGTTAATAAAGTGAGCGTTGGCGCTTTGCAAGCGACTCAACGGTTCACGCAAGGGTCCTAGCGGCAGCAGAAAACCGTTTCCAAACCCTCGCGCCGCATCACTGACAATAATTTCATACTCACGCGCCATAGCATAATGCTGCAATCCATCGTCACTGATGATGATATTTGGGGAAAACTGCGCATTAATAAAGGCTACTCCCCGACAACGATCAGGGTCGATGACCACTGGACATTTTCCGCGGCGAGCCAGCAGAAGCGGCTCATCGCCCACCTCCATAGCGCGATCAGCGCACTCAACGACTCTGGGAAATGCCACGCATTGCGCACCATAGCCACGGCTGACAATCGCTACAGTGATGCCGCGCGCCTGCAATGCCTCGACTAAGGCTAAGGTCACGGGGGTTTTACCGGTACCGCCAACACTGATATTACCCACCACGACTACGGGGGCATTGCTTGGATAAGCGTGTCGTTGTCCCAACCGATATTGGGCACGGCGGATACCACTTAACAAGGCAAAAATAGCCGTCAAGGGTGCTAGTAAAACAATCCACAGCGCATCACGCCAGGATAGTGGACGATACCAAAATTCCACTAGGCGCCCTCAAACTGTCGACTATGAAGTTGTGCGTAACGACCCCCTGCTTTGAGCAAGTCGGCGTGAACACCCTGCTCAACAATTTGCCCTTGCTCCATCACGACAATCCGATCTGCCTGCTCAATGGTGGACAAGCGATGTGCAATCACAAAGGTGGTTCGCTCTTTCATTACCTCGTCGAGGGCCTGCTGAATGTAGCGCTCCGATTCATTATCAAGCGCAGACGTCGCTTCATCTAAGATCAAAATCGGGGCATTTTTCAGAAGCGCCCTCGCCAGCGCAATACGTTGCCGTTGACCACCGGAGAGGAGCACACCGTCATCTCCCACCATGGTTTGCAAGCCCTGTGGAAGTTTAGCTATGAAATCGTCCGCATGGGCCGCCGTAATGGCGGCGTGCACATCGGCGGGATCCGCATCGGCCAAACACCCATAGGCAATATTGTTGTAAATGGTGTCATTGAAGAGTGTCACTTGCTGAGACACCAAGGCAATGTGCTGTCTCAATTCATCCAGTGGCAATGCCTCGATGGAGATTCCATCGATACAAATTTTACCCGCGCTGACCTCATAAAAACGGGTCAGCAAGGCCATCAACGTCGATTTACCACTGCCCGACAAACCGACCAAGGCGACCGTTTCTCCAGGCGCGACATGCAAATCAATTTTCTCCAACACTTTGCGCTCTGGCGTGTAGTAAAAATCGACCTGTTGAAAGCTGACCTCACCACGTACATCGCCAAGTAACTGTGTCCCTGTGTCACGCTCTCGCTCACTGTCGAGCAATTCAAAAATATCTTCAGCAGCCGCCAAGCCCTTCTGTATCACAGAATAAACCTCGCTCAGTTGGCGAACGGGCTTGTGCAACATACCGGCGGCAGCTAAAAAAGCAACAAACTGACCGGGACTCATCGTCGAGGACATCTCAGGAGCCAACACCAACCATACTAAAATGGCCAAGGCCATCGAGATAAACATCTGCAATATGGGTGGACTCAAGGCGTCGGTGAGCGCCATTTTAAGATACTGCACTCGGTTGTACTCACTCGCCTTGAAGAAACGTTGTCGCTCAACATCTTTCGCGCCAAACATTCTCACCTCGCGGTAGCCCGATATGGCCTCGCTAGAAACATGGGTAATGTCTCCCATCGAGTTTTGGATGCGGCGACTAATACGGCGAAATCGCTTACCCACATAAGCCACTACCAGCGCAATGAGTGGCGTTATCGCCAGCAATACCAGAGATAATTTCCAATTGATGTAGAGCAAGTAGGCCAATAGGCCAATGACCAAAAAACCTTCTCGCACGACAGTGCGAATCGCATTAGTGACGGCATCGGCCACTTGCTCAACGTTAAAGGTGATTTTGGAAATCAAAAACCCATTGGTATTTTGGTCATAGTAACTGGATGGCGCGTCCACCAGATGGTCAAACACAGCACAGCGCATACTGTGTATGACTTGTCGCGCCACCACTCGAATAAAGTAATTTCCTAGGACAAACCCCACACCACGCATGGTAGCGAGAATCATCATGGCGGCAGGAATAATGATACGCAATTGATCGCTTGTCGCACCTTCAAGTCCTACAAAGTGGTCCACCACTTTTGAGACCACGCCCATGTCGAGCGAGGCCTGAGACCCCAGGCTATCGATAATGAACTGCATCAAATCCGCCAACAGCACATCGGCGGCGGCAAACAGAAAAAAGCCGACAATACTGATTAAAAACAACTTCCACGCCGGCAACGCGTACATCAATAAACGCTTATAGGTGGCAAAATCGGACGGTGACGACATCAGTTGTCCTCTTGTTGCGCGGCAATAGCCAAGCGCTTAAAACCTAGCCCCGCGGCGACATCCATGACGGTCACGAAGGATTGATGAGGGGCCTGCGCATCAGCGCTGACAATAATTTGTGGCGCCTCTTGACCGACAGCCGCTTGCCGAAGCGCACCGCGCAAAGCCTCTCTACTGGCCGTAGGAAGCGCACTACCGTTGATCGCTATCTGGCCATCGCGGCCGATACCGATCTCAATGGCGGCCAGCGCCTCTTCGACGACAGCTCCATTAGCCGAGGGTAAATCGACCTGCAACTGCGTGTCTCGGTTAAAGCTGGTGGACACCATAAAAAAAATCAACAACAAAAACACCACATCGATCAGAGGCGTTAAGTTAATTTGCACGGGGTCGCGCAATTGCCGGCGAAACTGCATAACTAATCAATACTCACTCGACGCTTACTGTACAAGGCGTCGACGAGTTTGACCGTCTGCTGCTCCATGTACACCACCAAACTATCCACTTTACGCGTGAAATGGCGATGCGCAATAAGCGCAGGGATGGCAACGGCCAGTCCAGCGGCTGTTGTTATGAGGGCTTCAGAGATGCCCCCCGCTAATACGCCAACATTACCCGTACCGTATTGCATAATCTCGTTAAAGACCTTAATCATTCCTATTACTGTACCCAACAGTCCCAACAAAGGAGTAATCGCCGCTATCGTACCCAACGTATTGAGATAGCGTTCCATATCGTGCACGACTTGGCTAGCAACTTCCTGAATGCTCTCTTTCATGATCTCACGGCCATGTTTCGCATTATTCAGGCCAGCCGCCATGATGCTTCCCAAGGCACTGCTATGCGCTAAATTATCCAGTCGCTCGGCATCGAGCTGGTTGTTTTTTAGCCATGACCAGACGTCGCCCAACAAATGTGAGGGTGCTAATTTTTCGGCACGGAGCGCCCAACTTCGCTCAATGCAAATAGCCGTTGCGATAATCGAGCAAAGCACGATGGGTAACATAAGCCATCCGCCCTTCAGCAAAATCTCAAACACCCTTTTATCTCCTTGAATTCATCGCGTAAACTTTAACACATCTCGCACAAACTGGGCATGAATCAGTGCCAAAATGCCGGCCTTTCCCGTCGTGAGCTGACCACCTCAATATCGCCCCGTTGATTGATATTGATTCTAATAGCGCCGTCCACCGCGGTGCGCCATATCTCGGCCGATATTTGTCGGTAACGCGCCATCACCTCCTCCACTGGATGGCCATAGCGATTGCGATAGCCACTCTCGATAATGACATGACGAGGGCGAAGTGCATCCAAGAAGCCTTGAGAGCTGGACGTTTTAGAGCCGTGATGCGGCACAAATAGAATATCTACTGTTGGTAACCCTAACGCGACCAACTGCCGTTCCACACTGGCTTCAATATCACCCGGCATCAGAATACGTCGTCCAGCCACCTCAAGCAGTAAACTGCATGACCGATTATTCGGGGTATTAGATAGCGAAGCCACAGGCGGCCACAGGGCATGGATAGCAACCCGACCAAAACGCCATTGCGCGCCTCGCACACAAGCGCCATTATCAGGAAGGGCCGAGTGTTTAATAGGTAGTGCGCGCTGTAGGATTGACCAACCACCGCTGTGGTCACTATCACTATGTGATACCCATACATGGCTCAAATCTTTCACACCCTCGCGCATTAGCGAAGGCAAAATCACACGCTGCATAGCGCTGTAATCACCATAGCGAGGTCCCGTATCGTAGAGACCCTTCGCGCCATCACTGCTTAGCAAGACCGCACTTCCCTGCCCAACGTCAAAGACCGTCATCTGGACTGGCAGGCCATGCTCGGGGGACGTTGACCACCAGGCAGCGACTAGCAAAATCACCCCGAGCACACGCATTGGTACCCACATGGGTGCGGCTAGCAAAAACGTACCAATCACCAACGAGGGTAAGGCCAATGTAGGAATCGAGGGGGTATCATGCATCACCCAGCCGGGCTTTGCTGCCTCGTGCATAATCCACTGCAGCGCGGCCAACAGGTGCTCGATAGGCGTCCAAAACACAGGGTACCAAGCCGCACCCACAGACAGTACGAAAAGCAGGGGCAGCAACAGGGTCATGCTTGGCACTAGCAACAGATTCACCACAGGCGCGACGACACTGATTGAAGCGAGTCGCCACCAAAGTAAGGGTAAAGAGACGACCAAGCAACGCACTTGCATGGACACTATCTGACGCCATCCACTGACACCACGCGATCCGGCCATTAAACTGGCTACTAAGCCAAAACTTAGCCAAAACCCCAAACTCAACGACGCGAGTGGCTGCCAAAGTAACACGAGACCACAGGCAACAACTAGCCCAAACCATGGCGATGAAAATTGCCGCCGTAAGGCAAACCAAACCGCAACACTAAGCATAATCACTGCCCGCTGCGCGGGGAGTCCCCAGCCACTCAACAGCGCAAAGGCCAGACCACCAACCCACGCGAACAGCCATGCCATACGCCGGCGTGATAAGACGCCATAAAAGTATGGCAGCCCAAACGCTACGCCATACCCCAACCAGTAAAAACTCAGCGACATCAATCCAATGTGTAAACCAGACACGACAAGCAAATGCACCGTCCCTGTCCGCTGACTGTCCCGCCATTGCTGCACAGTAAGTTGCGTTTTATCACCTAATAACAATGCCGCCAGCAGACCTTTGCTGGACTCACTAAGGGGTGAAGCAAGTAACCAATGCTGCACATCTTGTCGCAGCCGTAACAGCGCATAACGCTTAAGGTTCGGGCGCCTGTCGTGTACAGCCCGGATATAGCCTTGCGCCAAAATGCCATCGACGACAGCATTGCTTCCCCAGTCGGGTAAGTCAAAATTGTGCAAGCTGTGCGGTTTTTTTAGTTTTACCTCCATGGCATAACAATGCCCAGCCTGCAGAGGCCACCCTTGATAATCACCGACCTGTGCTCGCCCTTGCCATGGCAGTAACTGATGTCCCTCTGTGACGGACAATATATCGATATCTAGCCGTCGATAGCGCCCATCAAAAGGAGCCAATAAGTCTGCCACACAGGCTTCTACCTGCAACACTCGGCCCTCAAGCGTCTGCGGCAAACGATGTTGCAGATAGTCATGACCTGACAACGAGGCTATCGCTACACCAAGCAGCCCGCCCATCATCATGGGTTGCACACGCCATAAACACCCAGCCAACAGCATGCTCAACCAAGCCGTCGTCAAATCGGGCAACACAGGCAACCAAGGTGTCACCATGCAGCCTACACAAAACATCAACATCCAAGCTGGCATCCGTGCCTCGCAATGGCAAAATTTCGCTGTTTGTTCGCTCGCTATGAGTTATAGTTGTTGGTGTTGTGATTGTTAACAGAACAGAAGGACAGACCATGCCCAGAAAGCTCATAAAACGCTTTCTGCCAACGCCTGAAAAAATCAAGAATCAGAGAGGTTTACACCTTTTAGGCGATTGGTTACACGACCCAAATCTATGGCACATCAATCGTGTCTCTGTGTCGCGTGCCTTTGCCGTCGGTTTGTTCATGGCCTTTGTCCCCTTACCCACTCAAATGGTCATGGCGGCCGCTTTGGCAGTGTGGTTTCGTTGTAATTTGGCGCTATCGGTTGCCCTAGTTTGGGTCACCAATCCCCTCACGATGCCGGTCATTTTCTATGGCAGCTACAAATTTGGCACCCTTCTATTAAACACACCTGAGACAAACTTTGTGTTTGAGCTTTCTTGGAAGTGGCTTGGCTCTGAATTAGCTGCCATTTGGCAACCCTTTTTACTGGGTTGCTTTGTATCCGGGCTGATTGCTGCATTCATTGGTATGTATGGTTCGTCACTGTTGTGGCGATGGCACGTCGCGCATCGCTGGACGAAGCGCAAACGCAGATTAAAACCATAATTTTCTTATTCGCCGCGCAACACCATGGCTGGCTGTAGACGGGCGGCACGCCACGCGGGAATCAAGGTGGCAATCAAACAAATGAACATCGACAAAGTGGCCACCGCGACGACATTGGAGAACCTAATATCCGACGGCAAATACGCGATGGGATAAATAGCTGGATCCAAAAAACGCGTATTAAAGAGGGTTTCCAAACTGGACACGACATAGGGGGCACTGGCACTCAGCAGCAGACCCAACACCACCCCTAGCATCACACCCACTGCGCCAATCACTGCCCCTTGCACGATAAACGCACGCATAATGGCACCGCGCGAGAGCCCCATGGTGCGCAAAATAGCGATTTCTCCCTCTTTATCACGCACGCCCATCACCAGTGCACTCACAACGTTAAACACCGCGACCAACACGATAACCAACAGCAATAATGTGACAATATTGCGAGACATATGCACTGCACGGTAAAGGTTACCATGGCTATTCGACCAATCCGTGGCGTACTCAAAGGAGGGTATTTGCTGTTGGATTTCCCACGCCAAACGTCGCGCCTCAAACAAGTCCTCTACTTTAAGGCGCAACCCTTCAGGTCCCGCCATACCTCGCAAATGGTTGGCTGTTGCCAAGGGCATAATGACCAAATTGTTATCTACCTCGGTAGCGGTAGCAAACACATCGGCCACATGAAGTTTTCTCAGGGTGGGTAACCGGCGTTTATCGCGGCTCGGTACAATCATCATCACACTATCCCCCACAGACAAGGAGAGTGCTTGCGCAACTCCCTCGCCAACAATAAGGGCATCCTGATCTGTGAGCGCTGTTTCAACGCGCGGTGCGAAGTGGGCGAGATCAGAGACTTGTCGCTCCAACACTGGGTCAATACCAAACCCCAAGATGGGCACCACGACATTGTGTGCGCTGAGCATCGCCTGTACCTTAGTGAAGGGCGCGCTCGCGACAACCCCTGGAAATTGATTCACCTGCGCATGCAGGTCACGCCAGTCACTCAGGCCAAAATAACTGCCCACCACCGCTTGCGGCACTAGGTTTAAAATCCGCTCTTCCAACTCGCGCTGAAAGCCATTCATCACTGATAACACCAGTATGAGCAACGCTACACCCAGGGCTAACCCGGCTGACGACACCCGCGCCAAAAAAGACAGCAGCCGCTCGCGTGCGACGCCAAAACTATAGCGCCAGCCTAATTGAAGTGCGATGCCTTTAGCCATAGGCGCGAAGTACTCCATCCTCTAGTCTAAGCTGCCTATCCAGCCGCTGAGCTAAGCCTTCATCGTGCGTAACAACGACAAACGCGGTGCGCATATCTCGCATCAGCTCACTCATTAGCTGCCACACCGACGCTGCATTATGCGGATCAAGGTTGCCCGTGGGCTCGTCCATTAGGACACACGCAGGATTGCCCACCAAGGCGCGAGCAATCGCCACACGTTGCCGTTCCCCACCCGATAATTGAGCAGGTTTGTGGTGTTCTCGATGAGACAAATTAACCCGCGCCAACATCTCACTGGCCCGCTGAGCAGCGGCATGTCTGTCCTCGCCTCGGATGAGCAAGGGCATTGCCACGTTTTCAAGGGCGGAAAATTCCGCCAACAAGTGGTGTAACTGATACACGAAACCGAGGTAGCGGTTACGCAATTGATCGCGCTGTCGCTCACTGACGTCAGCCAACGCATGACCACACAGCGAGACATGGCCTGCACTGGGCGTATCTAGCCCCCCTAGCAAGTTAAGAAGTGTCGTTTTCCCCGCTCCGGATGCACCGATAATGGCCACACTTTCTCCGGCGACCACCTCCAGCTCAACACCCGTTAAAATGTCGAGTTGGGTCCCCCCCTCGCAAAACTGTTTACATAATCCCGTTGCAGACAACACGGCTAGTGACATGTTTCTTCCTATTCGTATTGCAATGCGCGCGAAGGTTCAATGGTCGCCGCACGCTTTGCTGGATAATAACTACTCAACACACTTAATACTAAGCTGACTATCAATACCAAGCCGACATCAGACCACAACAAATGGCTTGGTAATTGGCTGATGTAATAGACCGACGGATCAAACATCGACGCCCCCAAGGCACGTTCAACCGCGGACACCAACCCACCAATATTGAGGGCGAGCAGGACACCCAACAGGCAGCCTAGCGCACTACCCAACATACCAATCAACAAACCCGTGGTCATAAAAATACGCCGTATGGTTCGACTAGAGGCACCCATGACGCGCATGACCGCAATGTCTGCACGTTTATCATTGACCAGCATACTCATGATCGACACCACATTAAACGTTGCCACCGTCACCACAATCAGTAACAGGAAGGTCATCATCATCTTCTCCATCGCAATCGCACCAAATAACGTCGCATTGCTTTGAGTCCATGTGGTTTTTTGCCAGCCATCCAAGGGCGGCAGTTGATCAGCGATAAACATATCGCTAAAAGACAATCTCAACCCTGCCACCGAATCGCCACTGTAGCGAAATAAGCGACGACCATCCCCTAAAGCGATAAACGCTTCACTGCCATCCACTTGTGCCCCCGCCTCAAAGATACCCACCACCACAAAGCGCTTAGTCCGAGGAAACACGCCTAGCGCGGTTGTATTGAGCTGCGGCAATATCACATCTATACGTTGGCCGGGAAAAACACCTAATTGCTGGGCGGTGACAGAGCCAATGACGATGCCATAGAGTCCATCTTCAAGCTGCTCAAAGTTGCCCTCCGTCATAACAGAGGGTAAAGAAGATACCGCTTGCTCGCGCAATGGATCCACCGCATGGAGGTTGATCGCCCGCGTCAATCCACCACTCACCAACATCACCTTGCGACTAATAACAGGCGCAGCTGAGACTACCCCAGGCATACGCTGCCATTGCTCTACGGCTGAAGGCCAATCCATCACGGCTCCCTCAAGAGGCTCAGCATAGGCATGGGGCAAGGTAGATAACAAACGTTGTTTTAGCTCTAGACCAAAACCATTCATCACGGACAGCACGGTGATGAGTGACGCCACGCCCAATACCAAGCCCAAGGTAGACACCAATGAGATAAATGACATCCATTGACTGCGTTTTCGCGCCGTTAGGTAGCGAATTGCCACAAAAGGGGTAAAATGGTTTGACATGCTGTTTGGCTATCCCTATGGCACGCAAGCTGTGCCAACGCAGTCTATAATGTGTTGAACCTTAGAAGAGAACACCGTGGATAATAAACGTAATTACTTCAGAGTCCAAATCCCGATTGGCTTGCGAATCGTTAATGTCGGCAACGACATACCGCCTGTTCCTGCCAGTAGTCACTTTGAAGAGAGCGCAACGGCCGAGCTCAAGCGCAAATTGCAAGGACTCAGACAAACCGTCAATCAGCATTTGCGAGACATTCCGACCGAATTTGATGCCATCTGCCTCGCCCTGCACAATATTCAATTGCAGGTTGACGTTTTGGCCGCCGCACATCTAAAAGAGCATGACACTTATCATCGACTCAAGGTATCGCTCAGCGAAGGGGGTATTGGGTGGCGGCAACGTGAGCCACTCAAACTGAAACACTTTATCGCTTTAAAACTGGAACTCGATGAACTTAACAACCATTGCTTTTATGGCAAAGTAATGAGCTGTGAACACGAAAATGATTTCTACCACATTGGCGTCGCCTTTCAGGACTTAGAAGAACACGAGCTCCAAAGTATTGCTAAATTCGTATTACAAACCGATGCAGAACAACGACGCTTAAGGAGAACGATGTCATGATTAGACATGTTGCAATGGCCGCTGCGCTACTGGGCAGTATCAGTTTCACTCACGC
Organism: Pseudomonadales bacterium; assembly: GCA_035458985.1. Taxonomy (GTDB): domain Bacteria; phylum Pseudomonadota; class Gammaproteobacteria; order Pseudomonadales; family JAHEIH01; genus JAHEIH01. The sequence goes on along the minus strand of DATHYR010000303.1, from coordinate 41,472 downwards.
CGATGTCGTGACAATCCCTGTCTCCCAACAAGGCGACGAGGCAAGAAGAACTGAACTTCCCAAACGTGGCACGCATAAAGATACCTTACTAGCAAAATGGGGAGAGCCCATCACAAGCAGCGGTCCCGTAGGCACACCGCCAATCTACCGCATGGATTATTCTGATTTCTTTGTTGTCTTGGAAGGTAACTGGGTTATTCGCAGCGTACTAAAAGCGCCTGAACCCCAACAGTAGTGGGCGGCATTCACCGCCCACCTTTTGTTAACGCTTAGTCGCGTCGTAAGAAAGATCAGCCGCTGGCGCTTTTTCAGCGCCGGCTTTTTTCTGCTCGGTTTCACACAAATGAGGATTGCCACCACAAATTTCGCATTCGGTGTCGATACCCAAGGCCGCAATGCCTCCGCAGGAACCTTTGATAGGCTCGCGTCCCATCAAAACACCAACGGCCATCCCCGCTACCAGCAGCAATACCACCACTAACGCTACGATAAAAGTTGTCATAGTTTTCTCCTATTGGATGTCAACGGCCAAAAATGGGGCGAACGCCTCCGAATAACTCGCCAAGAATGCATCACCTTGACGCGATAAAATGTACACGGCCAAACCCTCACGCTCAGCCATTTGCATGCCCAAGTCGGGTCCTAATACATCGATCGCTGTAGCATAGGCATCAGCTTCTGCACAACTCTCAGCAACCACCGTCACCGACGCCAAGTGATGGGTCACAGGACGACCAGTTCTTGGATCGATGGTATGTGAATAACGCACACCGTCGACACTGAAAAAGTTGTAGTAATCGCCTGACGTTGCGACGGCGGCACCCTCTAATTTAAGACGTCGATGGATCTTAGGGGGCAACCCGCTGCCAGGATCACTGATTGCCGTCACCCATTGATCACCTCGCGGGCTATAACCGTGGGCACGCAATTCACCCCCAACTTCCACCAAAAAATTAGACACACCTTGAGACAGAAGCCACTCAGCGGCGCGATCTACCCCGTAGCCTTTGGCCACCGCCGAAAGATCGATAAACACATCACGTAAACGCGTAGCTTGCCCCTTATCACCATCAAGACTGACGTTGTGGTAGCCTACTTCCGCTAGTAAGGATTGGATAGCTGCATCACTGGGTAGCTCATCCATGCTGACCTCTCGTGGCCCAAAGCCCCATGCATTTACCAAGGCCCCCACCGTGGGGTCAAAAGCACCATCGCTGGAGTCATACACGCGCTTAGATAACAGCATCACATCCAAAAGCTCGGCAGAAACCTGCCGTGGTTCATTAACCGGATGTCCATTCAATGCCATAAGACCAGAGGTCGGCTTGTACGTGGACATTTCAGCATCGACTGCCGCCAACGCCGCATGCACACCCTGCTGCACGGCTGCATGACTAAGATCAGCGGGAAGATCGACCACCGTCACGTTGTAACTGGTGCCCATGACCATGCCATTGAAGCGATAAGATTCAGGCGCTTGATTGCACCCTGTCAAAAAGACGCTGCAAAAAGCAAAAAGCGGGATTAAAAATCCCGCTCTCAACCATCCATGCTGAGGATGCCTCATTCCTTAACCACCGAAGTCGTCGAGGAAGATGTTTTCGCGCTCGACACCCATGTTTTCCAACATGTTGATCACCGCGGCGTTCATCATTGGCGGTCCACACATGTAGTACTCACAATCCTCAGGTGCCGGATGATTTTTCAGGTACTGTTCCAACAATACGTTGTGGATGAAACCTGTCAAACCTGTCCAGTTGTCCTCAGGCTGAGGATCACTGAGGGCGAGGTGCCAATCAAAGTTCTCATTTTCTTCTGCCAGCTGATCGTATTCTTCAGCGTAGAAGACTTCACGCAGTGAACGCGCACCGTACCAGAACGAAATCTTGCGCTTTGATTTCAAGCGACGTAATTGGTCGAAGATATGTGAGCGCATAGGCGCCATACCGGCACCACCACCAATGAAAATCATTTCATTGTCAGTATCTTTCGCGAAGAATTCACCAAAAGGTCCGTACACCGTTACTTTGTCACCGGGCTTCAAGCCAAATACCCAAGAGGACATAATGCCAGGTGGAATGTCTAACTTGCCTGGAGGAGGCGTAGCACAGCGAATGTTGAACTTCACCACACCTTTTTCTTCAGGGTAGTTAGCCATTGAGTAGGCACGGATAGTTGTCTCGTCTGATTTAGATTCCAAACCTAAAAAGCCAAAACGCTGCCAATCGCCCTTGTACTCATCACCAATATCAAAATCAGCATATTTCACATGGTGCGGCGGACACTCTAACTGCACGTAACCACCCGCGCGGAAGTCGACGTTCTCACCTTCTGGCAGACGCAGTGTAAGTTCTTTAATGAACGTCGCCACGTTGGGGTTAGATTCAACGGTACATTCCCATTGCTTAACACCAAACACTTCTTCAGGTACTTCAATCTTCATGTCCTGTTTGACAGGTGTTTGACAAGACAGACGCCAACCTTCTTTTGCTTCACGCGGTGTGAAATGGGCAGATTCGGTTGGCAACATAGAACCGCCACCGTCATTCACCACACACTTGCACTGCGCACAACTGCCGCCACCGCCACACGCTGAAGGGAGGAACAAACCACCCTCAGACAGCGTTTGCAGCAACTTACCACCCGCGGGAACGGTGATTGTCTTTTCACCATTGATCTCAATTTTAACCGCACCGGTGCTTACCATTTTTGAACGGGCGAACAGAATGATGGCTACCAGGCCGAGAACAACCACGGTAAACATCACGACGCCAAGAATAATTGTATTCATTCGTCTTTACCCTTTTTTTACAGATCAATACCACCGAAAGACATGAAGCCAAGCGACATCAAGCCAACGGTGATAAAGGTGATACCCAAACCCTGCAAACCTGCCGGAATATCGCTGTACTTTAGCTTTTCACGGATACCAGCGAGGGCTACAAGCGCTAAGGCCCAGCCCACACCAGAACCAGCACCATAGACAACCGACTCAGGCAAGTTGTACTCACGCTCAACCATGAACAACGACGCCCCCATGATGGCACAGTTCACCGTAATCAGCGGCAAGAACACACCCAACGCGTTGTAAAGGGCCGGCATGTACTTATCCAAAAACATTTCCATGATTTGTACGATGGCCGCAATCACACCGATGTAGCTCAACAGACCCAAGAAACTGAGATCCAGAGAAGCCAGCGTTGGATTGCCTGTCCATGACAATGCACCTTCCGCTAACAACCCGTGAAAAATGATGTTGTTCACAGGTACGGTGATCGTCAGTACCACAATCACAGCGATGCCAAGGCCTACGGCAGCTTCAATTTTTTTCGAGATAGCAATAAAGGTACACATGCCAAGGAAAAAACCTAGCGCCATGTTCTCGATAAAAATTGAGCGAATAAAAAGACTCAAATAGTGTTCCATGAGTTAGACCTCTTTTGCAGCGCTAGTATTTGGCGCAATCTTAAACTCAGGCTTTTCAACTTGGTTGCTGCGCAATGAACGCAAGGCCCAAATAAAGAAACCGATCAAGAAGAACGCACTCGGTGGAAGCAACATCATACCGTTCGGCACATACCAACCACCGTTGTTCACCAAAGGCATGATCTCTACACCAAACAGAGCACCCGAGCCAAACAACTCACGGAAGAAACCCACGGTCATTAAAACGAAGCTGTAACCCAGACCATTACCTACGCCGTCAAAGAAGCTCGGGATAGGTGGATTTTTCATGGCAAAGGCTTCAGCACGACCCATGACGATACAGTTGGTAATAATCAAACCAACGAAAACTGACAGCTGCTTAGAAATGTCATAAGCCACCGCTTTCAGGACTTGGTCAACCACGATCACCAACGAGGCAATAATCACCATCTGTACGATAATGCGAATGCTGCTTGGAATGTAGTGGCGAATCAACGAGATCGAAAAGTTGGAACACGCCGTCACCGCTGTTACTGACAACGACATTACCAATGCCACTTTCAAACTCGATGTTACCGCCAGCGCCGAACAGATACCCAAAATTTGCAATGCAATAGGGTTATTGTTGACGATGGGATTTAATAGAGAATCTTTAATTTGAGACACGATTACACCTCGCCGTTACGCAGTTTGTCCAAGAAGGGTTTATAACCCATATCGCTCATCCAAAACTGCAGCAAATTAGTCACGCCGCGACTGGTCAAGGTTGCGCCAGACAAACCATCCACTGAATGTGATGCCATGGGTGATGCTGGATCAACCGAACCTTTAACCAACTGAATAACCGGTTCATTAGCCACATAAATTTCTTTACCTGGCCAGAGCGCTTTCCAGTTAGGGTTGTCAACCTCACCACCCAGTCCGGGCGTTTCTTTATGGTCGTAAAACCCTAAGCCCGCTACCGTGTTAGCATCACTCTCTAGCGCCACAAAACCGTAGAGAGTGCCCCACAGACCATAGCCACGAACAGGGAGTATCAACTTGTCGATAGCTTCACCGCTTTTCACCAAATAAACCGTCGCAAAATGTTCGCGACGGAAAATCTTGGCAGTATCTTCTTCAACGGTTAACTTGGTTGATAGCGAAGGATCTTTAGCCGCTTTCACTTGATCATAGGCTGAAGGATCCACCTCCTCAGTAAATTCACCCGTGCGAAGATCAACGACACGGACCTCTACCGACGCAAATTGCTCCTCGATAGACACACCCTCTTGTAACAGACCGGCCGCTGCAAGAATGTTAGTTTTACGGTCTGTGACTTGGTTAGCCTGTTGCTGAGGCTTAAGGCTAACCGCCGCTGAAGACACCACCAATGCACAAACAACACACAATGCACCCGCTACGATCAACGTTTGTTTAATAGAGTCTTTAGCCACGTGCCAACCTCCGCTTAACGTTAGACTGCACTACGAAATGATCGATCAAAGGCGCGAACAAGTTGGCGAACAGAATTGCCAACATCATGCCTTCTGGATAAGCAGGGTTAACTACACGGATCAAGACAACCATGAGGCCAATCAAGATACCGTAGAACCACTTACCTTTATTGGTCATTGACGCAGACACAGGATCAGTGGCCATGAAAATCATGCCAAACGCAAAACCACCCACAACCAAGTGCCAGTACCACGGCATGGCAAACATGGGGTTAGTATCAGAGCCAATGAAGTTAAATAAGGTCGACAGGGCAATCATGCCCAGGAACACGCCGCCGACGATACGCCATGAAGCAATACGCGTACCTAGCAAAATAGCGCCACCGATCAAAATAGCCAGTGTTGAGGTTTCGCCATTTGAGCCAGGAATAAAGCCAAAGAACGAGTTAGCCCAACCAAATTGAGCTGCCATCGCATCAACGCCCTGACTGGCCGCTACCGACAAAGGTGTGGCCATGGTGTAACCATCAACAGCAACCCAAACCGCGTCACCACTCATGGTGCTAGGATAAGCAAAGAACAAGAAGGCGCGACCTGTCAGCGCGGGGTTCAAGAAGTTTTTACCGGTACCACCGAACACTTCTTTACCGACCACAATACCGAATGAAATACCCAGAGCCACTGTCCATAATGGCAGTGTAGGTGGGCATGACAAGGCAAACAGAATTGACGTTACAAAGAAGCCTTCGTTGACTTCATGGCCACGCTTCATGGCAAACAATACTTCCCAAAAACCGCCAACAATAAATGTCACGGCATAAATGGGGAGGAAATACCATAAACCGTGCCAGAAATTATCCCAAGTACTGGCTGGATTCAGGCCAGATGCCATGGTAATAAACCCTGCACGCCAACCTTCGAGGTTAGCTGTGCCGAGCTCCGCCAGCGCAGTATTGGCTTGCAAACCGACGTTGTACATACCAAAGAACATCGCCGGGAAGGCAGCGAACCATACGGTAATCATGATGCGTTTAAGATCAACGCCATCGCGCACGTGCGCTGTGGTTCTAGTGGTTGATGAAGGTGAGTAGAAAATAGTATCTACCGCTTCATACAATGCGTACCAATTCTCGTAACGACCACCTTTGTGGAAGTGGGGTTCGAGTGAATCAAAAAACTTTCTCAATGCCATGGTATTAACCCTCTTTTTCGATACGGGTTAAGTTTTCGCGAAGAATTGGACCGTATTCGTACTTGCTCTGGCACACGTATGTGCACAGGGCCAAGTCTTCTTCATCCAATTCCAAGCAACCTAACAACTGGGCTTGCGCAGTATCGCCAACAATCAGCGAGCGCAAAAGTTGAGTGGGAAGAATATCAAGCGGCATAACCTTCTCGTAGCTTCCCACGGGCACCATGGCTCGCTCTGAACCATTGGTATTTGCGGTGTAATCAAAGCGCTTAGACTTCATAAATTGTGACAGGTAAATGCCCAGTACAGAATGCTTGTTAGCACCGGGTGTCAACCAACCCATAAATTCACGATCAGCACCTTCTTTCAATACACTGACTTGAAGGTGGTAGCGACCAAGGTAGGCAACGGCACCGCGTGCGGTTCGTCCACCCAACACTGAACCAGAGACGACACGGTTATCACCCGCCTTCATCTGACCAGCCACTAATTCTTGTAAGTTGGCACCAATACGGGTGCGAACCAGACGGGGTTGCTCGATTTGTGGCCCGGCTAAAGCCACCACACGGTCGGTAAACAACTTACCTTCCAAGAACAACATACCGACGGCAATCGCATCCTGATAATTAATACTCCAGGCATGCTTATCAGCCGACACGGGGGCCAAATAGTGAATGTGTGTGCCTGATAATCCCGCGGGGTGTGGACCTGCAAACTCAACTTGTTTAGCTGCACTGGGAAGCTCAAGCTGGCTGCCGGGCGCGCTGCAAACAAAGGTCTTGCCTTCCGTCAATCGGCTCAACACGGTAACACCCGCCTTGAATGCCTCAGCGTGCTCAGCAATGATCACCATGGGATCTGCAGCCAGCGGATTGGTATCCATCGCATTAACAAATACCGCAATGGGCTTGGCATCAAGCGCAGGCACCTTACTAAAAGGGCGACTGCGAAGTGCAGTCCATAGACCTGACTTCACAAGATTTTCGACAACTTTTTCACGCGCCAAATCGGCCAGTGCCGAAGCCTCGTAGCTATCGAACTGCACGAATTCATCATCTTCGACGTCGATGACGACAGACTGTAAAACGCGTTTTTCACCACGATTGATCGCTGAAATAATCCCCGTAGCTGGCGCTGTATACACAACACCCTCGGTCTTTTTATCAGTGAAAATCGCTTGGCCTGTGGTTACCCGATCACCCTCTTTCACCAGCATGGTGGGCTTCATACCCACGTAATCAAAGCCAATAACCGCAACACTGCGAGTGGTTGGCCCTTCGCTGATGACTTGATCAGGGGCACCGGAGATGGGCAAATCCAAACCCCGCTTGATCTTGATCATGTTGTCTATTCACCTTCTTAAGGTTGATGTTTCGAACGTAAGAACCACCAGTTACCGTGGACTTACTGAAATACGTAAGTAACGTTACGCAAAGGGGTGCAAAATGGCCCAACGAAAGGCCGAATTACACGGGGTGCGAATTATAGAGAAATTAGCGTGCTATGACTACAGTTTGTGGGGATTTAACGCGTTATTGTGAGCGTAATTTTTCGATAGAAAATATTAGTAAATATTAATGTAATGACAACTCCCCGACTGGCGGGGAGTTGAGAGCGTGCTTAGTCGCGCGGAAAAATCGCGTAATTCACACCGGCCATTTGCTCGACGATACGGTGCACCTGACAACTGTAACCAAATTCATTGTCATACCAACAGTACAATACCGCGGTTTTGCCATTAACAATGGTCGCGCCAGCATCAAACACACAAGCACTGCGAGATCCAACAAAGTCGGTTGACACCACTTCAGGCGAATTAGTGAAGTCAATTTGTTTACGCAACGGCGAGTAAACAGCGGCCCAACGCATAAACTCATTCATTTCATCTACAGTAGTTTCGGTACGCAAATTGAGCTTTAGGATCGCCATCGACACATTGGGTGTTGGCACCCTAATCGCATTACCGGTTAACTTTCCTTCAAAGTTGGGCATCACTTTAGCCACTGCCTTGGCGGCTCCCGTTTCCGTCAACACCATATTCAACGGCGCGCTGCGACCGCGACGATCACCCTTGTGATAGTTATCAATGAGGTTTTGATCGTTGGTGTATGAATGCACAGTTTCAACGTGGCCATTTTCAATACCAAACTTTTCTTCCAACATTTTCAACGGTGGGACAATCGCATTGGTGGTACACGACGCGGCTGACAAGATGGCATCCGCGTCATCAATGTCAGCGTGATTGACACCATAAACAATATTTTTAATGTTGCCTTTGCCCGGCGCGGTCAGCAGCACTTTGGCCACACCTTTCGCTTTCAAATGGCGACCTAAACCCGCCTCGTCGCGCCACACACCCGTGTTATCAATCACTATAGCGTCTTCTATACCATAGGCGGTGTAATCAATATCTTCAGGCGCATTGGAGTAAATCACTTTGATCTCATTGCCGTTGGCTACAATGCTGCTATTGTCTTCGTCAACACGGATAGTGCCCTTAAACGAACCATGCACAGAATCGCGGCGCAGCAAACTGGCACGCTTCACCAGATCGTTCTTGGCGCCGCCTTGACGCACCACGATAGCTCGCAAGCGCAGTGTTTCGCCGCCGCCTGTTTTTTCTATCAGCAGTCGTGCCAGTAAACGACCAATTCGGCCAAAGCCATACAAAACGATATCGCGGGGACGCTCTACTGCCGTAACTTTCTTGTCTATAATGTCCGCCAACTCACGGCGCAAATAGCTTTCGATATCAATTTGCTCTGTCGTACAGGCCTTCTCATAATTGGTCGCTAAACGGCCTACATCGATATGAGACATCCCAAGATTCAAAGTAGATAAGACCTCCAATATGGGGAAGGTCTCAAATTCAGACAACTCATTGCCGACGATTTGCCGAGCAGCACGGTGCATTTTCATGATATCGAGCACAGACTTACCAACCATGTCTCGACCGTATATGTAGGCCTTGGCGCTGTTATTTCGGTAGAGCTGACCTACAATAGGAATCATTTTTTCAGACAATTCCTCGCGGGCTTTCCAGTCGGTGAAGTAGTTTTCGGGACGTTCTCGGTTGGGTGTAGTCTCCATGAATTCTCCGTAAAAGAATGGTAATGGCGTTTATGTGCAGTTTTTGTTTGTTGTGGACGTATTATGGTAGAGGCTGCTTTTTTAAACAATACAAGCACTTAAACCTGTAGTTTTGTTACCCTAAAAAGCGACTAATGCGTTAGGCAGTGTAAAAAAACTACACTTTCCTCAACGCTTACCCACGCCATTATTCACGGTGGTAGTCCCTAGCTCTGTACAGTAAAATGCCCCCTCTTTTATTTCTGGGACCCATGACGCCGCCATGCAACTCAAGCAATTGCTTCCCGTATTACCAAGCGACTGCCAGCGCCAGCGCTGGACAGAACTTCGCGGCAGTGGCCTAGGCCTGTCCGTCGCGTTGGCGATGGCCGAAACGAATGCCCCTATTTTGGTGGTTTGTAAAGACGGTAATAGCGCGCAGCAGTTGGAGCACGACATTCGTTTTTACAGTGACCATCCAGAGTCTGTGGTGCACTTCCCTGATTGGGAAACCCTGCCCTACGACAGTTTTTCTCCCCATCAAGATATCGTCTCTGAACGTCTGCGCATTTTGCATCGCCTCACCCGGCAGGAACGTCTGGTCCTTGTCACCACCGTCACGAGCTTGCTGCAGCGGATTGCGCCCAGCAGCTACCTAGCCGCTCACAGCACGCTGCTTGAAAGTGGCCAGCGATTTGACATCAATCGTGAACGCGCCCAGTGGGAAGCCGCTGGCTACCGCTGTGTCGACACGGTTTATGAGCACGGTGAATTTGCCGTACGCGGTTCTGTAGTAGACCTCTTCCCGATGGGGAGTCATGTTCCTTACCGGCTAGAGCTGTTCGATGATGAACTCGAAAGTCTGCGCAGTTTTGACCCGGAGTCACAGCGAACCCTGGAGAAAGTTGATCGCATTCAAATTTTGCCAGCCCGCGAATTTCCATTGGATGCGGAGGGAATTAAACGCTTCCGCAATAACTGGCACACACTGTTCGATGTTGATCATCGCAAATGCCCAACCTATCGTGATGTCAGTGACGGCATGGCACCAGCGGGCATTGAATACTATTTGCCATTATTTTTTGAACGTACTGACAGTCTCTTAGACTACCTTCCCAACGACAGCCTATTATTCGCCGACGCAGCACTTGAACCAACGGTACAGCAGTACTGGCTAGACATTGTTAATCGTTTCGATGAACTTGGTATAGATCCAACCCGCCCCCTACTGCCACCTAAGCATTTATTCATGGCGAATGAAGAGCTCTTTGGCCGTTTTAAGCGTCTATCGAGAGTTGTTTTTAGCGACGGCATGGCCGACAAAAGTCAATTTGTCTTCCCGGCCAGCCCCATGGCGGACATTAATATTGATGCACGGGCTGAGCAGCCACTGGCTGAACTGTCTCGACATTTACAGCAGAGCAAGCTACGCATACTGTTTTGCGCTGAGTCGACGGGGCGACGAGAAGCCTTGCTGGAACTCTTCGCCAAAGGGGGAATTCGGCCTAAACAGGTCGCCAATTGGCAGGCCTTCATTGACAGCGACGAGCCTCTTGCGATTACCGTAGCCCCCCTAGCACAGGGACTTTGCCTGCCCACTCAAGGCATAGAAGTCATCGCCGAACCACAATTATTTGGCCAACGCGTGATGCAGCGCCGACGCCGCAAGCGTAGTAGTGACAACACCGAACTGGCGGTCAAGAGCCTTGCGGAACTCTCCCCCGGAAAAGCCGTCGTTCACGCCGAGCACGGTATTGGCCGCTACCTGGGTTTAGAAAGCATCCCTATCGATGGCCAAGCCTGCGAATTTTTGGCGCTGCAGTACGCCGATGGTGCCAAACTCTATGTGCCAGTAACCTCACTGGATCTTATCAGCCTGTATTCAGGTGGCGACGACAATGCGGCACCACTGCACAAACTGGGCACCGAGCAATGGAGCAAGGCTCGGCGCAAAGCCGCAGAAAAGGCCCGCGACGCGGCTGCCGAGCTACTCGATATTTATTCACGTCGCGCGGCTCGCCAAGGGGTTGAGTGCGGCTTCAGTGAGCTCAATTATCAACAGTTTGCCGCTGGTTTTCCGTTTGAGGAAACCCCTGATCAAACCGAGGCGATTGAAAAGGTCATTCGTGATATGCGCGCAAAAACACCCATGGATCGTTTGGTCTGTGGCGATGTGGGCTTCGGCAAAACCGAAGTGGCAATGCGCGCCGCCTTTATTGCAGTAGACTCAGGTCGACAAGTCGCCATGCTGGTACCCACCACGCTTCTTGCGCAGCAACATTATGAAACCTTCCGTGACCGTTTTTCCGAATGGCCGGTGACGGTGGAAGTGGTGTCACGCTTCAAAAGTGACAAAGACATTCAAGACATCATCCAACGTCTTGAACAAGGCAAAGTTGATATTCTGGTAGGCACCCACAAGTTGCTACAAAGCAGCATCAAATACAAGGACTTGGGGCTACTGATTATCGACGAAGAGCACCGCTTTGGGGTGAGGCAAAAAGAAGCTATCAAGGCCCTGCGCGCTGAAGTAGACATCTTAACACTGACCGCCACGCCTATTCCTCGCACCTTAAACATGGCCATGTCGGGCATGCGTGATCTTTCGATCATAGCCACGCCGCCCGCGCGACGCTTGTCCGTGAAGACCTTTGTCAGTGAGAAGAAAAAACCCCTCATCAAAGAGGCCATCTGGCGCGAGCTACTTCGCGGTGGTCAAGTGTACTATTTGCACAATGAGGTGAAGACCATTCAAAACGCGGCGCGCGAATTGCAGGAATTGCTACCTGAAGCGCATATCGGCATCGGCCATGGCCAAATGCGAGAGCGTGATCTAGAGCAAGTCATGAGTGACTTCTATCACAAGAAGTTCAACATTTTACTCTGCACCACCATCATCGAAACTGGTATTGACGTCCCCAATGCCAACACCATCATTATTGAACGGGCCGATAAATTTGGCTTGGCGCAGTTACATCAATTGCGCGGCCGCGTTGGGCGCTCCCACCACCAAGCCTATGCCTATTTACTCACGCCAGAAAGCAAGGCAATGACCGACGACGCGCATAAACGTCTCGAGGCCATCGCGGCGGCAGATACCCTTGGCGCTGGCTTTACGCTAGCTAGCCATGATCTTGAAATCCGCGGGGCGGGCGAGTTATTGGGTGACGAGCAATCCGGCCAAATTCAAACAGTGGGTCTCAGCATGTATATGGACATGCTCGATCGCGCGGTAAAAGCCCTCAAACAAGGCAAAAAAGTTGATCTTGAAACCACCCTTAGTACCGGTCCCGAGATTAATATGCGCACCCCTGCCCTAATACCGGATGATTACCTTCCAGATGTCAATGCGCGTCTTGGTTTGTACAAGCGTATTTCTGCCGCGCGCGACAGCGAGCAACTGCGCGAACTCCAAGTAGAAATGATTGATCGCTTTGGTTTATTACCACCGTCCACCAAAGCGTTATTTTCGATCAGCGAAGTGAAATTGTGCGCTGATAAAATCGGCGTCATAAAACTAGACATCGGCGGCGGTGGTGGTAGTTTGGAATTTGGCTCAAATACCAGCGTTGAACCTATGAAAATTATAAAAATGCTGCAGTCGAATCCCAGTACCTTCCGCATGAACGGCGCGAGCGGGTTGAAATTTAATCTGCCATTGCCAGAAGCGCAGGATCGTCTAGACTTCGCCATGGGTTTACTTAAAGAATTGGGCGCTTAGCCCTTAGGACAACAGATGCACCATGTGAAAAAAACCCTGATTGCCAGTTTTTTCGTGCTATGCAGCGCTGCCGCCTTTGGGGAGTCTACCTGGTACCAAGTAGAAATGATTGTCTTTGCCCACCATGACGAGACAGCAGAGCTTGAGGAAAACTGGCCAGAAGATGTGGTGCTCAATTATCCTTCACGCCTGAAAATGCTGTTTGACTCGGTGAGCCTACCCAGCCGCGTGAATGACGCATTCACCAACCTAGTAGGTGACGACACTGCTCCAAATCTAATGGATTTAATAAACGATCAGGCCGGCAATCAAGAGCCTGAGATACGTCTCGATTTCAGCCCATCGACGCTGCAAAACACACAGTTAGACGCGCTGAATAACAGCGAGGCAGTAACAAACGACGATGCCATAGTCACACGCCCCCTGCCCTTTCAGCGACTCGGAGAAGAGGCCAAAACACTCCACGAAGCATACCAACACTTGCGTCGAATCGATCGCTACCGGCCACTCTTTCACGAGGTTTGGCAACAACCACTGCAAAGCCGCAGCCGCTCTCCAGCAATACTGATTACCGGCGGAGAACCCTACGGATCACATTTTGAGCTCGAGGGAACGATCAAACTTAGTGTAGAACGCTATCTGCATATCGAGACTGACTTGTGGCTACATCGTTTCGAGCCTAATTTTGGTCAGCCAACCACCCTTCAGGTGCCTGATCTCCCCATCCGTACCACCGGCGATGTGGCTAATGCCGACAGTTATAGTCCCTTTAGTTTCATTATCGATGAGCCCTACAAAGTGGCACGCACGGTCACACTTCGCCAGAGCCGCCGAATGCGTAGCGGCGAAATTCACTATCTCGATCATCCCCTATTTGGGGTTATCGTGATGGTGACACCTCTGGTGCAGGATTAATTTGCTCTAAGTGCACACGCGTGGTTGGGTAGGCAATATCGGCACCATGCTGTTCGATAATGCGGTGGATTTGGAACAGCACATCCTGCTTTATCTTATGAAATTCTGTCCATACCGTGGTGTGCGTAAAGCAGTAGACAAAGAAATCCAAGGATGAGGCGCCAAAAGCGTTGAAATTCACCATGAGGGTTCGCCCTTTGTCTATTTCGGGGTGCTGACGCAACATCGCTTCAACATCCGTCACAATCTTCTCCAGTAACGAAGCATCGTCATAACGCACGCCGACGGTTTCATAGATACGGCGGTTGAGCATGCGCGAGGGATTCTCAACAGCAATCTTAGTGAAGGTGGCGTTAGGAACGTATAGTGGACGCATATCAAAGGTGCGAATACGCGTCACCCGCCATCCAATATGTTCGACGGTGCCTTCAATGTCTTTATCGGGAGAACGAATCCAATCGCCGACCTTGAAGGGACGATCAAGATGAATCGTGAGTGCACCAAAAAAATTAGATAAGAGATCCTGAGCGGCGAATCCCACCGCAATACCGCCCACACCACCAAAAGCGAGCACCCCAGAAATACTGTAACCCAAGGCCTGCATGATGATCAGACCAGCGGTAATAATCACCGCCATACGAAGCAGCTTGGCTATGGCAGAGGCGGTCGATTGATCGATACGGCTCTCATCAACCCGTTGCTGTGACTGTTCAATGTAGACGTTCTCAACACCGCGGATAACACGCACCAATGCCCATGCAAGCAAGACTATCACCCCCACTCGAACGATCTCATCGGCAAAGGCAAAGATGGGAATATCATTGGCGGCATCAATAATATCTACGGCCCAGCTCACACCGAGCAACCATATGAAATACAACAAGGGGGTTTGTACGGCCTCAACCAAGTTATCATCGAGGGCCGTTTTTGAGAGCCGCGTACTGCGCAGCAAACCCGCTAACAAAAATTTTGCAATCAGGTGAACCGTAGCGGTTAGGGCGACAATAATAAATACGGCCCCGCTAGTACTGGACATAATTTGTTGAAATTGCGAGACAATTTCTTGCATGGTGTTTTGGCTTCCTGCGCACAATTAACTAAGTGCTAAGGATGCCTCCTTTAAAATCATATCTCAAGGGCGAATATTGCTCGACTATCTGACGCGCTTGGCTATAACTAAGACATGCCTAGCTAATTAGAGGTGATCTATGAGCAGACTGAAACCGGTAGTTGGACAGTGGTATCGCGACGAGGAGCAAGGCGTCGTGTTCGAAATTGTAGCCATTGATCACGACTTCATTGAAGTACAACACGAAGATGGCGACATTGAAGAATACGACCTAGATGGTTGGCGTGAACTGGTTCTATGCGCTGTAGACGCGCCGGAAGACTGGCGAAACGGCTTAGGGTTGTCTGATGAAGACCGCATGATGGATGACGATGTCGTCAGACCTGACAGCTTTAGCGAGTCAATCGATGGCATTGAACCCGATGTTGAAATCGACCTCGACGATTACTAGCGCTCTCTAAGTACCTACCAGGCTTAAAATTAGCGCTTGCCTGAGCCGAATACCTGTATATAATCACAATACTGTATATAAACACAGATAGGTATTCGCCATGCAAAAACTCACCGCGAGACAACAGGAGATCCTCGATCTTATCCGCCGCTACATCGACGAAACAGGCTATCCACCGACTCGCGCTGATATCGCTAGCGAATTGGGCTTTAAGTCCGCCAACGCGGCCGAGGAACACCTCAAAGCTCTAGCGAGAAAAGGCGCCATCGAAATGATTGCGGGCGCTTCACGAGGCATTCGCATCCCCGGCATGCAAGAGGGCCTCCCCATTGTCGGCCGTGTTGCCGCTGGCAGCCCCATTTTAGCCGAGCAACATATCGAGGATCGTGCCAGTATTCCCGCGACCTTCTTTAGCCCTGCCGCGGACTACCTATTGCGAGTGCATGGCGACTCGATGATAGACATCGGCATTTTTGATGGCGATTTACTTGCCGTTCACAGCACGCCTACTGCGGCTAATGGCGAAATTGTGGTAGCGCGCATCGACAACGAGGTCACCGTTAAACGTCTGAAGCGCGGCAGCGATCCAAGCAAGCTGATGCTGCTCGCCGAAAACGCGGATTATGCCCCAATAGAAGTGGATTTAAGAGTGCAAGATTTTGCGATTGAAGGGCTCAGCGTTGGCGTCATTCGCCAACAAATATAAATCAGTGAAGGGTGCGCTCTGACAAGCCCTGCGGGCGTGCCTCATCGTCGCTGTTATCCAACGCATCATCCGTGTCGTCCATCTCATCCATAAGCTCAGACACAGTATCCAATCCCGCTTGAATCATGGCACGCGCCACTTCCATAGTGGCATCGCCCATAAAATCTCGTGCGTCAGCTGAAAAAATGATTTTGGCAAGGGGCTCAGCATCCGATCTTTCTCCTTCCGTATCGACACGGCGGACAACGATTTCACCCGAGGGAAGCTGAACAATTTCGATTAACGATGCTGGCACAATAAGTCACGCTTTAAAATGAAAGTGCATTCTATCATAGCCAGTAATCAACATTCGATAGTGGTTTCCCTAAAGCGATCAATCAAACCATCAAAGGCAGAGAACCACATTGTTAGCTCATCGACACCAAAGTAGTGTTGCGAGACTTCACGCAATGCCAAGGGATCAACGACTAACGCTGTTTGCATGGGCTGATCACGATCTGCAACAAGCAACTGTCCCAACCAGCTTCGTCGTTTTAGGTCGGCCAATTCGCGCAATTCAGCAGGCAAGGCATCGATAGCCGCTAGATCATTGCCATCAAGCGCAAGCAAAACATGAGGCAGATCCTGTTTGGCTTTGTCGGCCAGTTCTTTAACCAATGCACGATAAGCCGCTTGCAAATGCCACACCACAGCCTGTCCCCAAGCATCGAGCAACACGGATTCAGGATGCAAACCTTCGCGCAGCTTTCGCTGTAAATCCTGCAACATCAACTTAGCTAAGTACAGTTGATGATTCGTTTGAGCACTCAACCTGACTGACATGCGCTAAGCCTTTTTCTTAACCGCCTTTTTAGCCGCGGGCTTTTTTGTCGCTTTTTTGACAGGCGTACTTGCCTCGACAATAGACCATCGACCACCGTTATAAAAGGCTTGCCAGCCGGTAGGTTTGCCGTCCACCTCGGTCATCAGGTACTGCTCTTTTGTTTTACGACTGTAGCGCAAAATCGAAGGATGACCGTCACTGTCCTCCAATGGGCCGTGCATAATGTAATCATACTTGCTGTCAATTTCACCCGCATGGGGCAATAACTCACGCAGCAACGGAGCACGGGTTTCACGATTGCGAGGAAACTTACTGGCTGCTAGGAACAAACCCGCTGCGCCATCGCGTAAAACATAGTGATCGTCGACCTTCTCGCACTGTAGCTCTGGCATTTGTACAGGCTCCATCTTAGGCGGAGCAACTTCACCATTACGCAACAATTTACGAGTATTTGAACAAGCCATACAGCCAAAGTACTTACCAAAACGACCCGTTTTAAGCTGCATCTGCGCACTGCACTTGTCGCACTCGATCACAGGACCGTCATAGCCTTTGATCTTAAATTTACCTTTTTCAACTTCGAAACCGCTGCAATCTGGATTGTTACCACAAACATGCAACTTGCGATCGCTATCAATCAGGTAACTCTCCATGGCAGTACTACATATCGGACAGCGATGCTTACCAATTAATGCCCGCGCCTCTGCCTCGTCATCGTCATCGCTGACCGCCTCAACTTCTTCGCCGGGTATGAGATTGATTGTCGATTTACAGCGCTCTTTGGGTGGCAGGGCGTAACCACTGCAACCTAAGAAAACCCCGGTGCTGGCCGTACGGATCATCATAGGACGGTGACAGTCTGGACAAGGAATATCTGTCTCGGTCGGATCATTAGCACGCATGCCATGCTCGGCGTCTTCAGCTGCAGACAATTGCTGGGTAAAATCACTATAAAACTGATCTAACAGCGCCAACCACTCAATATCACCATCAGCGACCTTGTCTAATGATTCTTCCATACGTGCAGTAAAACTGAAATCGAGCAAATCGCTGAAATTCTCCACCAACCGTGCCGTGACAATGTCACCCATTTTTTCTGCAAAAAAGCGTCGATTTTCAACCCGAACATAACCGCGCTCTTGAATAGTAGAGATAATAGCGGCATAGGTAGACGGACGACCAATACCACGTTTTTCTAACTCCTTGACGAGGCTTGCCTCGGTATAGCGCGGCGCAGGTTTAGTGAAATGCTGACTTGGGTCAAGCTTGACTAACTGCAGTGTTTCACCAACAGCCACATCAGGCAGGATGGCATCTTCCTCTTTTTTACTGGTTTGCGGCAATACTTTGGTGTAGCCGTCAAACACCATAATTCGACCACGTGTTCGCAATTCAAACTCGCCAGCCGTCACGTCTACCGTGGTAGAGGTATAACGCGCCGGGGTCATCTGACAAGCCACAAACTGTGACCAAATTAACGTATATAGCCGCTCTGCGTCGCGCTCCATGCCCGCTAATTGCTGTGGTTTGACATTCACATCAGAGGGGCGTATTGCCTCATGCGCTTCCTGTGCGCCCTCTTTGGAACTGTAGCGAAGCGGATTTTCCGGCAAGTACTTACTACCAAAATTCGACTGAATATACTCTCGACAAGCCGCGACCGCATCATTGGATAGATTGGTCGAATCCGTACGCATGTATGTGATGTAGCCCGCTTCATAAAGGCGCTGGGCAAGCATCATGGTCTTTTTCACCCCAAAGCCTAAGCGCGTGCTGGCCGCCTGCTGCAGCGTCGACGTGATAAAGGGGGCGCTTGGACGCGAGCTGGTAGGTTTATCCTCACGACCAGTCACTTTCAATGTGGTATTTTGCAGCGCGCTGATGGCGGCCTGTGTTTGCGATTCACTGACCGGGCGGAAATTTTGCCCAGAGTGCTTCTTCACTTCTAAGCGAAGGGCATCGCGACGTGATGTGTGGGTATCGGCGTGCAATTCCCAGTACTCTTCGGGCACAAATGCCCGAATCTCATGTTCACGTTCAACCACTAAACGCACGGCCACCGACTGAACACGCCCGGCAGACAAGCCTCGAGCAACTTTTTGCCATAACAGAGGCGACACCATATATCCCACAACGCGGTCTAGAAAACGCCTCGCTTGCTGGGCATTGACGCGATTGATATCGAGTTCAGAGGGATGCTGAAAGGCCTCTGTGATCGCTTTTTTGGTAATTTCGTTGAATACCACCCGCTTGTATTCAGAGACATCTTTGCCAATGGCTTCACGCAAATGCCAAGCGATCGCTTCCCCTTCGCGATCCAAATCCGTGGCGAGATAGACGCGATCGGCGCTTTTTGCCAACCGCTTTAATTCGGCAACGACCTTCTCTTTACCGGGCAAAATTTCATAGTGCGCCTGCCAACCGTTCTCGGGGTCGATACCCATCCGGTTAACTAACTGCTCCCTGGCTTTGTTGCGTTTGTATTTTTCCTTCTCCGCAGGGCTCATCTTGCGCGTTAATGCCGCTTGTTTAGCACGTGACTTGGGGTCGACAGGGGTGCTCGATCCACTGGTAGGAAGATCGCGAATGTGGCCAATGCTCGACTTAACGATGTAGTCATTGCCCAAGTATTTATTAATGGTTTTCGCCTTTGCGGGCGACTCCACTATGACCAGTGATTTTGCCATTCTCTCCAATGCTCGCTGCGGTCCCCTAGAAATCTAGAAGGTAAAGGGGCGCTATAATTAAGACCTGAGGTATTCGTTGTCAAGTTTTCAACACATTTTTATTGCCGACATGATGCAGCAACGTGGAACTAATATGCTCCATCGCTGCCGCTAAAGACTGTACTCTGGACTCATCTCCACGCTCACGCCAATAGACTATGACGCCCTCACTGTTGACTTCCAACAGTCGACAACTGTCAGGCATGTTGACGAAATGCTCTGGCGTTAGCCTATTTCGGCTGCGGTAACACTGCCATTCACCCTCAACACAAGGCAGGGTAAATCGTTCTGGCAGGGTCGACTTTCTCTCTTGTTCTGTCCAGGGCCGAATGTAAGCCATAATAGCGGGCTCAACAGTCCTATCTCCTTCGCCGTGATTAGGTGGCAGCGCTCTCAGATGAACGTGCAGTCCAGCCTGCCGCGCTGCCGCTCTAAGCCGTAACAACTGTTTTTCGCGGGGATTGGGTCGCAGCCACATCACAGGGCCAATGACCGCTGCCACCACGAGAGCTATGATCAAATAGCTCATGATCTACCTCAAACTATCCAATGAATAAGCTGCCATCCCACCTGGCATATGTACTATAGTGGAAACAACACAGACAACATGTCGATGGAGAGACAAACATGGGAATCTATTCACACATCCTCCTGGGCCTCGATTTAAGCGAAGACTCAGATAAAGTAGCCGCCAAGGGCGCCAATATGGCCAAGTTAAACGATGCTGCATTGAGTGTTGTACATGTTATTGAACCACTCAGTTTTGCTTACGGTGGCGACATTCCCATGGATTTCTCAAGTGTGCAAGAAGAAATTTACAAGCAGGCAGAAAACCAGATGCGCAAACTCGGGAGCCAATGGGGTATTCCAGAGACGCGACAACACATAGTGATTGGCCGTCCAGAATCTGAAATACATACCCTGGCGGAAGAGCTCTCAGCCGACCTTGTTATGGTTGGCAGTCATGGCCGTCATGGTTTAGCGCTAGTTTTTGGTTCTACCGCCAATGGCGTTTTACATGGCGCCACGTGCGATGTCTTGGCGGTTCGCGTCTAAGAACCGCTGTTGTCGGCCATGGCTTCCAGTTCCATCCAACGCTCCATGGCCTTATCTAGCGATTGCTGAGTGTCGCTTAAAGCATCCAATGTCGCTGTCATTTGGGTATGCTCAAGCGTGGCAAATTTGGCCGAGCCAATAACCCCCTCCAGCTCAGCTACCTTCGCCTCAAGCGACTCAATTTTGGCGGGTAACTGCTCTAATTCCAATTGCAATTTATAGGTTAATTTACGCACCTTACTGGTCGACTTAAGGTCTGGCTTTGGATCGGGTGATACTTTTTTAACCGGCTTTTCAACCGCCTTAGGAAGTGCGCGTTGACGCAACCAATCCTGATAACCCCCAATGTATTCGCGGACCACACCGTCACCTTCAAAAGCCAAGGTCTGGGTGACGACATTGTCCATAAACTCACGATCGTGGGTCACCAATAATAGGGTACCGTCGAAGTTACCAAGGATTTCTTCTAGCAGTTCCAACGTCTCGACATCTAGGTCGTTAGTGGGCTCATCCATGACCAAGAGGTTGGCTTGCTTAGAAAACATCTTAGCCAGCAACAAGCGATTCTTTTCTCCGCCTGAAAGCGCTTTAACGGGCGAACGCACTCTGGCTGGCGGGAACAAAAAATCCCCCAAGTAAGACATCACATGGCGATCCTTGCCGCCAATTTCAATAAAATCTCGTCCGTTGGAGACATTATCAAACACACTACTTTCGGGATCTAACTGATCACGCATCTGGTCGAAATAGGCGACTTCCAACTTAGTCCCCAGCTTCAATTCTCCGCTGTCGGGCTGTAACTGCCCCAGAATCATCTTAATGAGTGTACTTTTACCCACACCATTGGGACCGATCAAACCGACCTTGTCGCCGCGCAATATGGTGGTCGAAAGATTGCGAATGACCGTCTTATCCGCGAATGATTTAGTGATGCCAATAAGTTCCGCCACAATTTTGCCTGAGCTATCGGCAGCATCGATAGTCATCGCCACATTGCCCTTGCGCTCTACGCGCTGCTTGCGTTCGTCACGCATGGCTTTTAACGCCCGTACACGGCCCTCATTGCGGGTACGGCGGGCTTTGATACCCTGGCGGATCCATTTCTCTTCCTCGGCCAACTTAATATCAAACAATTTGTTATGCCGGTCTTCCGTCTCTTGCACCCGTTCACGATATTCAAGAAAGTCATCATAACTTCCTTGCCACGCCAACATGTTACCTCGATCAAGCTCGACGATCCGATTCGCCAACTTTTTCAAAAAACGGCGATCGTGGGTCACAAACATGATGGCACCCTGATATTCCAGCAGGTGCTCTTCCATCCATTCTATGGTGGCGACATCAAGGTGGTTAGTTGGCTCATCGAGTAATAAGATATCCGGGTTATGACTCAAGGCACGCGCCAGCGACACACGACGACGCCACCCACCCGAAAGAGAACTCAATAGGGCGTCACGTGGCAACTGTAGACGGCGTAGCAACAGATCAATGCGCTGTTGTAAACTCCAGCCATCGTTGTCTTCAATAATTTTCTGGTGTTTTTCTAGTGCCACCATGTCGATGTCGGCCGCGTGGGAGAGGATATCGAACTGAGCCAAACTATGGCCCACCACGCTGTGATCTTCAGCAATGTAGTCGTAGACCGAGATATTCTCGGCGGCAGGCAGGTCCTGTTCAAGACGCGCGATCACAGCACCCGGTTGGAGCCAAATATCCCCGTCATCGGCTTTTTGCTCACCCACCAACACGCGCATCAAACTCGACTTACCGCTGCCGTTGCGACCTAGCAGACACAATCTATCCCCCTTATCGAGCTGCAGGTCGATACCGTTCAGCAGGGGATTGTCGCCATAAGCGAGATGTACATTGTTTAACCGCAGTAATGGCATAGTATTTCCTCATCAATGGCGCGCATCTTACCCGAGCCAATGGATACTCGGCAAACCAAACTAGCGTCTTTACAAGCCTTTGCTATGATTAGGAGACTTCAGGATGAATGGTGATAGCAATGCAGCCAGCCCCCCACCTCAATAGCGACGAATGGCAACACCTCGAACAAACCGTCAAGATGCTCTACTTGGCTATTGCTCAAATTGAAACGGCACTTGGCGAAGGTAATCAAGAAGCGGGTATTATTGGCGAAGCCTTTAGTCAAATAAGCCAGCATTCACAAGCATTACGCGCGCAGGGCAACCATGACGACACCTGCAACGTTATTGACCAACACGTTATGCAAGCGGTGACAGCTTTCCAATTCTATGACCGTATGTCTCAGCGCGTAGACCACGTGCAAGGCGGCTTGCGCCGCTTAATAGAGGTGATGGAAAGCGAAGACGATCTGCACGATCCCAACGTGTGGCAAAAGATTCAGGATGAGATTAAATCCAGCTATACCATGGAAGCCGAGCGTTTGATGTTCGATAAGATCATGCAGGGCATCTCCCTTGAGGAGGCGCTAGAGATCTTCCGCCATAACTTCCGTGGACATGATAAAACCGAAGAAGATGATGACGGAGATATTGTCGAGCTGTTCTAGCTACCGAGTGCAGCTAATAGCGTTTCGTGATGGGTCTTCGTCTTAAACGTATCAAGAATCTGTGCGAGATTACCCTGCGCATCAATAATGAAGGTGGTGCGAACCACGCCCATATATTCCTTGCCCATGAATTTCTTCAACTGCCAAACCCCAAAGGCTTCCGCGACCGCGTGATCTTCATCCGAGAGCAAGTCAAAATTTAATGCGTGTTTGTCACGGAACTTCGCTAACTTGGCCACGGGATCAGGACTCAAGCCCAACACCACAGTATTGGTTGCATGCAGCTCGTCATGGCTGTCTCTGAGACCACAGGCCTGATCCGTACACCCTGGCGTTAACGCTTTAGGATAAAAATACACAACCACAGTTTTACCTTTAAAATCACTTAAACTAACGGTATTGCCATCCTGATTGAGCAAACTAAATGAGGGGGCGGGTGTACCTATCACGAGCGTCATAATTTCTCCTTAATTCATGGATTCGACAGAATCGTCTGTGTCTGAGTGACCCGGCAGCGGCGGCATCTTACGCTTGGCTTTTGCACCTAAGCTCTGCAGCTTTTCAACCCGGCCAAGCGCATTGCCGCGCCCCTCAGTTAAACGCTTGAGCGTTGTTTCATACGAATCTTGTGTACGCTGCACCTGTTTTCCAAGTTCCAACAAACTCTCTAATACCAAACTCAATTGATCATAAAGACCACCCGCTTCACTGGCTATTTTCTCGGCATTGCGGTTTTGTTTGTCTCGACGCCATAAAAATTGCACCGTACGCAAGGTAGCAAGAAGGGTTGCTGGGCTCACCACGACGACGTTTTTCTCATAGGCTTGGGTGAACACACTGGGGTCAGCATCTACAACCGCGTGATAGGCGGCCTCTATGGGCACGAACACAAAAACAAACTCGGGCGCGGTAACGCCCTCAAGGAACTCGTAGTCTTTTTGACTCAAGCTGGCAATATGTTGTCTCATCGAGGCAACGTGCTGTTTCAATGCCCGCTCTCTCACGTCATCCTCTTCCGCATTAATAAAACGCTCATAATCGGTCAACGAGACTTTAGCATCGACGATAAGACAGCGATTATCGGGGAGGCGAATCAATACATCGGGGCGCAGTGTTTTACCTTCGCTATTGTGCAGTGATAGCTGGGTGTCATATTCACGACCAGCGGTCAAACCCGACTGTTCGAGCACCCGTTCAAGAATAATCTCACCCCAGTTACCCTGCGCTTTATTATCACCTTTCAGCGCGCGGGTTAAACGTCGCGACTCCTCGTTCATGGCTTGATTAAGTTGTTGCAGTAACTTGACCTCGGCCAAAAGCGATTGACGCCCTTGGCTGTCGTTTTCATAGACCGTTTCTACACGCTGCTTAAAATCACCCAACTGCTGCCGCAGCGGCGACAAGCTGGCCTCGAGCATGGCCTTACTTTCCTCCCGAAAGCGCTGTTGCTTGTCATCAAAGATACGATTAGCAAGATTTTCGAATTGTTGGCGAAGTTGTTGTTGAGCGTCTTGCAACATGGCAAGATTTTTTGACGAGGAGGAACGCTCGCCCTCTAAGGTCGCCTGCAGAGCGGCGGCTAACTCGCGCGACTCGTATAGGCGAGCGCGGATATCGTCTAACTCCGCGTCTCTAAGCAGCGCCTGCTGCATCAAAAGGTCTTTCTGCTGGGTGAGTACACTTAGCCGACCTCTAAGCCAAAGCGCCGCGAGCAACACCCCGGCCGCAAAGCCAAGCGCAACACCGCCCCACTCAGTCACGATGCTTCCGCCATGCCTCTTGACGAGGCTGCATAACCCGATGATGGGTTGGAAAAACACCTTGGCGTCGATCGTCAAAATAACGACGCAGCATAGCGCCTACCACCGTGAATGCTAAATCATCCCACGGGATAGTCTCTTCTTCAAACCAAGCAACCTCAAGACTCTCAGTGCCCGCTTGATAGCTACCATTGACGACCTCAGCCAGGTAAAACATATAAATCTGTGAGATGTAGGGTAGATCGAAGACGCCGTATAACCGACCCTCTTCCACGATGGCACCGGCTTCCTCTAATGTCTCACGTTGCGCGCCTTGCCAAGTGCTTTCACCCATTTCAAGAAAGCCGGCCGGCAACGTCCAGAAGCCATAACGGGGTTCAATCGCTCGCTTACACAGCAACACTTTATTGCCATAAAAAGGCAACGTTCCCACGATTGTTTTGGGGTTTTGATAGTGAATGGTCCCGCATGCCTCGCACACGTCGCGCACATGGTCATCACCCGCAGGTATTTTACGGACGGTTTGGGCACCACAAGCACTACAGTACGTCATTCGCTTTTTGGCGCGATGTCGCGATATTGACCGGCGAAGAAAAGTAATGGCAAGGCCTCAGGACGAGGTGTATTCATGGCCATCACTTCGCCGAGCAAAATGGTATGGTCACCCGCAGCAATGCGGTCCACCACGCGGCACACAAACTGAGCCTTAGCGTTATCAATCAAGGGCACACCCTCGCTTCCCATGAACAGAACATCTGATCTAACATGGCGATCACCAGGCGTTGCAAAATAGTTAGAAATGGCTTGTTGATCTTCCGCTAATACACTTATACCGTAGTGACGGGCAGCCAACCACGCTGGCGTTTGGGTACTATCGTTTTGAACACTCCACAGCACCAATGCCGGTGACAGTGACACAGAGGAAAAAGAATTAATGGTCATACCAAATGGCTGACCATCTTCTGCGGTGGCCGTTGCCACGCAAACGCCAGTAGCAAATTGACCAAAGGCATTGCGCAACTGTCTGGTATCAAACGCCATAACACATCCTAATTAAAAAGCTGAAACATTGTATGCCAGGCCACCTACTCCTGCCAATCACGGGCCTTGTCGAGATCGCTCTGGCGCTGTTCAACCCAACGTTCACCGTTAGAAAAGCATTCTTTTTTCCAGAAGGTGGCGCGGGTTTTTAAAAAATCCATAATGAACTCACATGCGGCAAAACTCGCACGGCGGTGAGCGGCACTAACTGCCACCCAAACAATACGCTCGCCGAGGGCTAACCGACCGACGCGATGATAGACTTGCACCGCTTCAATCGGCCAACGTTGACTAGCGATAGCGACAATCCGCCCAATTTCCGCTTCTGTCATCCCGGGATAATGCTCTATATGAAGTGCCTCGAGAGGCTGATCAGGTACTGCGCGAACGACGCCGATAAAACTTGCTACGGCGCCAACCGAAGGGCTTTGACGGTGAAGTTGCAATAATAATTGGGCGGGATCAAAGTCGGCTTCGTCCACCACGATAGCATGTGTCACACCTACCCCCCTGTCACAGGTGGAAAAATAGCGACCTCGTCACCGTCGTTAACCGGGGTGGAATGTTCTGCGTGGGCATGATTAACCGCCACCAACAAATTAGCACTGGAAAGTGCCTGACGCCATAGATCCCCGCGCGAGGACAACGCGTTGACGATGTCGCCTACCGTGGTCAAGGGTTGAGCATCGAACTCCACCATCTCTGTTGCCAGGTCTTCTCGGAGGCTTGCAAAAAATCGCACCACAATCATGTTAAGCCTCTTCAGCGCGCCAATCGCCAGAACGACCACCGGATTTTTGCCGCAAGGAAATGTGGCTTATGCACATTCCTTTGTCGACAGCTTTGCACATATCGTACAAGGTTAACGCCGCCACACTGACAGCGGTTAACGCCTCCATCTCCACCCCAGTTTGACCCGTTAGCTTACATTGCGCACGAATATGTACACGGGAGTGCTCAGCTTGACAGGTCAAGTCAACGCTCACCGAGGTCAGCATCAACGGGTGGCAAAGAGGAATCAGATCCGGCGTTTTCTTGGCCGCTTGAATACCCGCAATTCTCGCCACCGCTAACACATCCCCTTTGGCATGGCGCCCATCGGTGATCATCGCCAGCGTCTCAGGCTGCATCAGGACGTAACCCTCAGCGACCGCTACTCTTACCGTGGCGGACTTGTCTGAGACGTCGACCATGGTGGCATGGCCTTGGGCATCCAAATGCGTTAACCGACTCATTAGATAACACGCACGCCTATCACACCTTCAATGCTCATCAAGTGATCGACAACGTCTTGGCCGATCGCGCCTTCGACATCGATCAGGCTATACGCCAACTCACCGCGGCTTTTGTTGATCATATCGACGACATTGATGTTTTGATCTGCCAGTTCACTAAGAATTTGACCGAGCATCTTGGGAATATTTTTGTTGGAAATGGCGATGCGGGTGTCACCACTTCGCTCTAACACGGTCATCGGGAAATTGACCGAGTTAATGATGTTGCCATTTTCCAAAAAGTTCTTCAGTTGCTCAACAGCCATCACAGCACAATTGTCCTCTGCCTCATCGGTAGAAGCCCCGATGTGTGGCATCAGCATCACGCCGTCGAGACCTATCAGGTCGGGATGAGGAAAATCAGCAATATAGTTGCCGATAATACCTTTCTCCAAGGCCCACACCACCGCCTGGGTATCAACAATTTCTTCACGCGCAAAATTGAGCAACTTACCGCCACGCTTAAAGCTGGCAATTGAATCCTTGTTGATTAAATGACGTGTTGATTCGAGGACCGGCAAATGCAACGTGACAAAATCTGACTTTGCCAACAAAGACGACAAATTTTCAATTTTCACCACTTCTGAGGGTAGGCGCCACGCGGCATCTACAGACAATGCCGGATCGTAACCAACCACCTTCATGCCCAAGTTTAACGCCGTCTTGGCGACCATCGAACCAATAGCACCCAAGCCAACCACACCTAGCGTTTTACCTTTAAGTTCGTTGCCTTTAAAGCGTTTCTTTTCCGCTTCCATCAACTTACTCATCGCTTCTGGATCTTTCAGCGCTGTTTGGCTATTAACATAGCTCATGCCCGTTACGATACCGCGCGACCCAAGCAACATGCCTGCAAGTACTAATTCCTTTACGGCATTGGCATTGGCGCCTGGGGTATTGAACACCACAATGCCGCGCTCACTGCATGTTTCGATAGGAATATTATTGGTACCCGCACCGGCACGCGCGATGGCGCGCACACCGGAAGAGATCTCATCCGCCTGCAATTTATGACTGCGCAACAAAATCGCATCGGGGGCCGAGCTATCGCTCGACACCTCATACTTGTCACGCCCAAACTCATTTAAACCCAGCAGAGAAATGCTATTGAATGTTTTAATCTTAAACACTTTGAGATCCTATTGAATAACAACATCAGCATTGGCTCGCAGGCTAGCTTGGAAGGCATTAAGCTCCGCCCCCGCTGCCGCTTGCTGCAACATACCACGCAATCCCTGACGCTCAGCCTCAGACAAGGCCTCCATGCTACCCGGTACGACATTACTTACCGCTAACACTGCCAGGCCTTGGTAACCCATTGATACGCTGTCAAACACCACATCACCGTCAACAGTTAATCCGAAGGCCGCCGGTACAACGCGAGGGGCACGACTATCTCGGCGGTTAATATTCTCTAATGATATAAGCTCCAGGCTAGACTCCGCCGCTAACTCAGCCATGCTGCGGCCACTTCGAAGCGCCTCTAACATGGCATTGGCAGAGGCTTGAACAGTTTCACGTGCCAACTGATTGCGTAGTGTTTGACTAATCTCTTGAGCCACTTCTTCCAGTGGACGCTGTTCAGGTGGCATATGCTTTGCCACACGCAACACAATAGACTGATCTGCACTTAACTCGATAACTTCGCTATTGAGTCCTTGCTCGATCAATTCAGGGGAAAACGCGGCTTTTAAGACCCTGGCGTCCGCAAATATACCAACGCCCCCACTGCGAGGTACAACATCACTTATCTGCAGCTCGAGCGACAACTCTTCTGCAGTGTCCTGCAAGCCAACCGAATTGAAGCTCATGTCAGCTAATTGCTCTAAGGCCTCGATATACATTGGCTCGGCTTTCACCGCTTGCAGCTGCGCCGCAATCTCTTCACGACGTTCAGCTAAACTAGGCTTTTCTTGTTCGTCGAGGCGGATCAACTTGATTAAGTGCACCGCGCCCTCCGTAACCACTGGGTCTGAGACTTCATTTAATTGCAATCGAGCAAGCGTCGCCTCGAAGGCTTCAGGGAAAACGTCACCCGTGGTATCACCAAGATCGCCCCCCAACTCAGCCGAGAAGGAATCTTCCGAATACTTGGCGGCCAATTGTGCAAAGTCGGCCCCGGCCTCAAGCTCCGCTTTCACCTGTTGTAGCTCAGCGATGGCTTCAGCTTCGCTGCGCTCGCCGAGCTCAAGCATGATATGCGCTGCACCACGGCTCACCGAGGCTTGCATATTGTCTAGTTCACGCTGGTACTCGGCGGCAATGTCCTCCTCCGAGACTTCAGCCGTAAAATCAGCACGGCGTAATACCACATACTCAAGTTCAACACTCTCTTCAGTCATGAAGCGCTCAGCATTGTCTTGATAGAAACGTTGTATTTGCTCCTCGTCTACTACGGTTGTCGCCAAGACCGGCGCCAATGGCAGAGTGACATATTGCACCGTTCGGGTTTCACCCACAAAACGTGCAGCTAACGCTAACTCTTCGGGGCTAATAAAACTCGAATAGTTGATACCGTCAACCAACTGACGCAGCTCTAAATCACCGCGCAGCAATTGCTTATAGCCCAAGGGCGTTAAGCCGTTAGACGTTAAAACACTGCGATACAATTCAGGCGAAAAGACACCATCAATCTGGAACGCTTCTGTGTTGACGATATCTCGGTCCAAAATATCGTCACCGACAGATAAGCCAAATTCGGCGGCCGTCTGACGCATAATTTCTTGTTGCACGAGTGATTCGAGGACAGGACCACGGATCATGTCATCACTGATCGCTGTTGGGTCAGCATTTTCACCCATCTGACTGAGCATACGATTGCGCTGGACCGACATGGCACGCGCCAGCTCCTGGACCGCAATGCCCTCGCCATTAACTTTGGCGGCCTCATCGGCGCCCGATGAAAAGACTAAAGATTCAATACCAAACAAAGCGAATGGTACAACAATGATACCAACAATCACTTTGGCAGCAGTGCCTTGCATGCTGTCTCTAAAATACTGTAGCACAGGGGTACTCCACAGAAATCACACTATACATTCAAAAAAAAAGCGCATCATATGATGCGCTTCATGCCAACTCCTTTGAGAGGAGATGACGCACAGACGCAGAACTTAGTTTACAGCGTCTTTCAATGCTTTACCCGCTTTAAAGCTAGGTACTTTTGCCGCAGCAATCTGGATTTCAGCACCAGTTTGTGGGTTGCGGCCAGTACGTGCAGCGCGCTCTTTAACACTGAAAGTACCGAAACCTACCAAAGATACAGAATCGCCATTTTTCAACGCGCCGGTGACAGCTTCAACAACTGCATCCAATGCACGACCAGCAGATGCTTTAGACAGATCCGCAGAAGCGGCGATTGCATCAATCAGTTCAGATTTATTCACACTAAGTCCCTCATGTTTTTGTTAGTTTGTTATATCCATCAATGCTCTCAAAGCCCCGAGAACACTGAACTGCCAGCATTTATACCAAGTGGCACTAGGCCGGTCAAGCGACCTAGTGAGTATTAATGCGGTTTTCGTCAGATTTATTGGTATTTTGCTCAGAATAACCCGCCATGTACTCTTCTTCACTCAACGCTTTTGGCTGAGACTCAAGGGCAATCGCTAAGACTTCATCAATCCACTTCACCGGAACGATCTGCAAATCAGCTTTGATGTTGTCTGGAATCTCTTTTAAATCGCGCACGTTCTCATCAGGAATGATGACAGTTTTGATACCGCCACGGTGAGCGGCAAGCAATTTCTCTTTCAATCCCCCAATCGCTAGCACTTGGCCGCGCAGGGTAATTTCACCGGTCATCGCCACATCGGAACGTACAGGTATGCCCGTAATCACCGACACAAGTGCCGTGCACATACCAATACCAGCACTTGGGCCGTCTTTAGGGGTCGCCCCCTCTGGAATATGGATGTGGATATCATGCTTGTCGTGATAACACGCCGCAATGCCCAAGACGCGTGAACGACTTCTCACCACGGTGGTTGCTGCACTAATGGACTCCTGCATTACATCACCCAAGGAGCCAGTATGAATATGACGCCCTTTACCCACAACCGCAGCGGCCTCAATCGTCAACAACTCACCGCCCACTTGGGTCCAAGCTAAACCCGTCACCTGTCCAACTTGATTTTTCTCTTCGGCAAAACTGTGACTAAACTTACGCACACCGCAGTAGTCTTCCAACATAGCCGCATCGACCTTGTCGACAGGTGGCTTGCCTAGCGCAGCATTCTTAACTGTTTTACGGCAAATCTTAGCAATTTCGCGCTCTAAATTACGGACGCCTGCTTCACGGGTGTAATAGCGAACGAGATCGCGAATGGCCGACTCGTCTATGCACAACTCACCCTTTTTCAAACCGGCATTTTTTTGCTGCTTGGGCTCAAGATAGCGCTGCGCAATGCTCACCTTCTCATCTTCGGTATAGCCCGGCAGTCGAATCACTTCCATTCGGTCCAAAAGGGGGCCGGGGATATTTAGCGAGTTGGCAGTACAAATAAACATCACTTCAGACAAATCGTAATCCACCTCAAGGTAGTGATCTGCAAAGGAGTTGTTCTGCTCAGGATCGAGAACCTCTAGGAGCGCCGATGCAGGATCACCACGGTGGTCCATGCCCATTTTATCGATCTCATCCAACAGGAACAGTGGGTTTTTCACCCCGACTTTCGACAGTTTCTGGATAATTTTTCCAGGCAGCGAACCTATATAGGTACGACGGTGGCCACGAATTTCAGCCTCATCTCTAACGCCGCCGAGGGCCATACGAATAAACTTGCGATTGGTCGCTTTAGCTATCGATTCACCAAGAGAAGTTTTGCCTACTCCAGGCGGTCCCACTAAACACAACACGGGACCTTTCAGCTTTCGCACACGCTGCTGAACAGCGAGATATTCTAAGATGCGCTCTTTGACCTCTTCCAAGCCGAAATGATCTTCATTGAGAATTTTTTCCGCGCGGGGAAGATCGTGACGCACTTTGCTGCGCTTCTTCCATGGCACATTGGTCATCCAATCGAGATAGGAACGCACCACCGATGCCTCAGCAGACATGGGAGACATCATCTTCAGCTTATTGAGTTCATTGCTCGCCTTTTCAGCCGCCTCGGAGGACATACCAGATTCATGGATCTTGCGCTTGAAATCCTCGAGTTCATTGGGCGCGTCATCCATTTCCCCGAGCTCTTTTTGAATAGCCTTCATTTGCTCATTCAAATAGTACTCGCGCTGGCTCTTTTCCATTTGTTTTTTTACGCGACCACGAATGCGCTTTTCAACTTGCAAAAGATCCGCTTCGGCATCCATTTTGGCGCTCAAAAAGGCATAACGCTCTTGCGTATCTGCCATTTCTAGCACTGCCTGTTTATCAGAGACAGACATGGCCATGTGGGCAGCCATGGTATCCACTAAGCGACTGGGTTCATCTAAGCCCACTAAAGAAGACATGACCTCACTGGGAACCTTCTTAGACGTATTGACATACTGCTCAAACGCGGCCAAGGCCTCTTTAACAAAACCCTCGGCGGCATCGGCATCAATATCAACGCCCTGAACTACCGTGACATCCGCTCGAAAGTAGCCATCAATATCGGCCATATTATCGAGTAGTGCGCGCTCGGCACCTTCGACCAACACCTTGACTGTGCCATCAGGTAGCTTCAGCAACTGCAAAATGTTGGCCACGGTACCGATGTCATAAACATCATCAGTACTTGGCTCATCAAGTCCTGCATCGCGCTGTGCGACAAGCAGAACCTGTTTATCACTTTGCATCGCCTGCTCAAGCGCTACAATCGATTTTTCGCGCCCTACAAACAAAGGCACGACCATATGGGGATACACCACCACATCGCGCAGGGGCAGTACGGGCAAATTGTGAGAAGAAGACATGTAGGCCTCTCTTTGTTTCAGGATGGACTGCGATGAAATGCAGCAATACCCCTAATATTGGGGACGGCGCCGGCGAATTCAAGCCGCGTTATAGCTATTACGACAAAAAATAAAAAAGGGTGCCGAAGCACCCCTTGAGTATAGGCAATCAGACCAGTTACCGCTCAGTCTTCTGCAGCCACTTTGGGTGGGTCAATATTCTCGTACACCAACAAAGGCTCTGACTCTCCGGTGATAACACTTTCATCGACAATCACCTTGCTCACGTTCTCTTCTGATGGAATGCGATACATCGTGTCGAGCAGCACCGATTCAAGAATTGAACGCAGGCCTCGCGCACCTGTTTTGCGCGCCATGGCTTTGTTGGCGATGGCACGAAGCCCGTCTTCACGGAAATCGATTTCCACATCATCCATTTCAAACAACTTGGCATATTGCTTAGTCAGTGAATTTTTAGGCTCCGTCAAAATACGGACCAATGCGTCTTCGTCCAGCTCTTCAAGTGTAGCAATCACTGGTAAACGACCAACAAACTCTGGAATCAAACCATAGCGAACCAAGTCTTCCGGCTCAAGATCAAACAGCACCTCACCGAAATTCTTTTTGTTCTCTTTGCTCTTCACTTCCGCACCAAAACCAATGCCGCCTTTTTCGGAGCGGTCGCGAATGACTCGATCCAAGCCAGCAAAGGCACCCCCACAAATGAACAGAATATTAGAGGTATCTACCTGTAAAAATTCCTGTTGTGGATGTTTGCGCCCGCCTTGAGGCGGCACAGAAGCAACCGTTCCTTCGATAAGTTTGAGCAGCGCCTGCTGCACACCCTCACCTGACACATCGCGCGTAATCGAGGGATTATCTGACTTTCGCGAAATCTTATCGATCTCATCAATGTAGACAATACCACGTTGCGCCTTTTCTACGTCGTAATCGCATTTCTGCAATAACTTTTGGATGATGTTTTCAACATCCTCACCCACGTAGCCCGCTTCTGTCAGTGTGGTAGCATCGGCAATAGTGAAAGGCACATCAAGCAAACGTGCCAATGTTTCAGCTAACAACGTTTTACCACTACCGGTAGGGCCAACCAGCAAAATATTACTTTTGCCAAGCTCAACGGCACCGTCATCTTTATGGCTTGAGCCCCAAGACAGACGCTTGTAGTGGTTATAAACAGCCACTGCCAAGACACGCTTCGCACGATTTTGACCAATGACATACTGATCCAGTACGTCGTTAATTTCGGATGGTGTGGGGAGTTTTTCAGCGCCCTCTTCACCTGCGGCCTCGCGGACTTCTTCGCGAATAATATCGTTACAGAGGTCAACACACTCATCACAAATAAACACCGAAGGACCGGCGATTAATTTGCGAACTTCGTGTTGGCTTTTGCCACAGAATGAGCAATAGAGCAGCTTTCCGCCGTCTTTGCTACTTTCGTCTGCCATGCTTATTTCCCTTCTTTTTTGATCATCCTATTGGAATGTATAGGCCATGATCAAGCTAAAATATTCTTACTTTTCCGCGCCGCGGTGCGACAACACCTTATCCACCAGACCGTACTCTGCCGCTTGCGCCGCGCTCATGAAGTTATCGCGCTCGGTGTCTCGCTCGATCGTCTCAAGAGATTGACCTGTATGCTCAGCCATCAAACGATTCAACTTATCACGAATAATAAGGATTTCTTTGGCTTGGATATCGATATCTGTGGCTTGACCACGGGCACCACCACTCGGCTGGTGAATCATGACGCGAGAATTCGGCAATGCAAAACGTTTACCTGGGGTGCCGCCACTTAATAAAAACGCCCCCATGGAAGCCGCCTGCCCAATCACCATTGTGCTGATGTCAGGTTTGATAAACTTCATGGTGTCGTAGATCGCAAGACCCGCCGTCACAGAACCACCCGGCGAATTGATATACAAATGGATATCCTTATCGGGGTTCTCAGACTCAAGAAACAACAATTGCGCCACTACCAAATTAGCCATGTGGTCTTCGACGGGTCCAACGATAAAAATGACGCGCTCTTTCAACAAGCGTGAATAGATATCGAATGAACGCTCACCACGAGCAGTCTGCTCGATAACCATGGGGATCAAACCCAAGTTGGTAATGGGATCGCTATTGCCAAAATCAAAGGACATAAATTGTTCTCCAAAACAAATAAAAAAGGCGGGTAAACCCGCCTCTATGAGCTAACGGTCACCTCGCAGGGCACCGCTACTCAATCGTTACCCAAATGCTTATGCACTAGGATTCAATACGCCTTCATAGGTGCTAGCGGTTTCAACAACCTTAGCTTTTTCGAGCAAAATTTCAACTACCTGATCTTCCAAAACAGCAGATTCAATACCTTGGAGCTGCTCTTGGTTGCTGTAGTAGTAGTCAATAACTTCTTGAGGCTCTTGGTAAGTCGAAGCTATTTCTTCAACCATCGTGCGGACTTTATCAGCGTCAGCCTTCAAGGCTTTGCTCTTAACCACTTCACTTAAAATAAGACCTAGGGCGACACGACGCTTAGCCTGATCTTGGAACATTTCGTTAGGCAGCATGTTCAAGTCAATATCTTGACCACCCATGCCATACTGCTGGAGCGCCTGACGCTTCAATGCCACAATTTCATTTGAAATCAACGAGGCAGGAATCTGCAATGAATCATGTGCAGCAATGACCTTATCCAAAACGGTGGTTTTCACGCGCGCTTTGATGGCATTCTTGAGCTCGCGCTCCATATTGGCTTTGATCTCGCTGCGGAACGTCTCTTCACCACCTTCTTCAACGCCGTACTTGGCGAAAAATTCTTCGTCAAGCTTGGGTAACTGCTGGCCTTCAATCTTATGGAGTGTTATCGCAAACTGAACTGCAGCACCTTTCAATTCTTCAGCGTGGTACTCTTCTGGGAACGTCAGTTCTAATACTTTCTCTTCCCCTTTCTTCATACCAACAATGCCGTCTTCAAAGCCAGGAATCATCCGACCAGAACCCAACACCAGGGTTTGACCCTTAGCGCTACCCCCGGCGAATTCTTCACCGTCTTTGGTACCCACATAATCGATAGTGACTTGATCACCGTCTTTAGCTGCACGACGGGTGGTTTCTTTCCAAGTAGCTTGCTGTTTGCGGAAGATATCGATCATGTTGTCGACGTCTTTATCCGTTACTTCAGCAACAGGCTTTTCAATTTCCACACCATCCAATTCAGCCACGGTCACTTGTGGATAAATTTCGAATGTGGCGACGTACTCAAGATCTTTGCCGGCTTCAATTTGCTTGGCTTCGATCGAAGGAGCACCCGCAGGTTGAAGTTTTTCTTGCACTACAGCTTCATAAAACGTTTGGTTAACCACTTCGCCAATCACTTCTTGACGAACGCCTTCACCAAAACGCTGCTTAACGACTTTAAAGGGCACCTTACCAGGGCGGAAACCATTCAAACGAACAGTTTTAGCGGCTTTTTTGAGACGCGCATCAACATCTTGCTCAACGCGTGCAGCGGGCACGCTAATGGTCAAACGACGCTCAAGGCCTGAAGTCGTTTCGATTGAAACCTGCATGGAAATTCCTCTTATATTGCGGATGACACCGAGCTGCGACTCTTCACAACGAGGTCGATGGTGCGAAAGGAGAGACTCGAACTCTCACTCCTTGCGGAACTGGAACCTAAATCCAGCGCGTCTACCAATTTCGCCACTTTCGCTTGTACGACCTTGCCAACGGTGCGTTGTTGCTTAAATAACCGCCGAGTTTTGCACTGGCAGTGTTTTAAAGGTGCGCAATTCTGCCACAAGCTGACGCCCCTTTCAACACGATAACGCGCTAATTTATGACGTTAAGCATGCGGGGTCGAATGTATAGCCACCCCGCAGCCAGTCCAACCACTCTCTTGCCGCGGCGTTGTGGAAGTTAGCCAACGTGCGCAGCATCTCTTGATGTCTATCTGTAGGCATATTATCCAGCCCCAAATCTTGCACGCACGAGGTATTTTCCCAGTAAAAATCAGCAAATGCCTCCCCCCAGCGGTGCTCTGCGAACGCATAGGCGCGCTGCAACGCTTCACGACTCCCAGCCACCGCAAGGCGAGCCGCCGCTATCACGGGCAGTGACAGCTCATATTGATTCATGGGGTTTAGAAAATAACTGTGGTAGCTCGCCGGTGTCAGCATGCGCTGTTGATGGGGACGCAAATGAAGAAAACGACTTGTTATTCGCCCGTCATTGACTGGATAGTTGTCCCAAATAGCGGGCTTTCTGCCTAATAAACGCAGCGCGTCAGCCGCTTCACGATGGCCTAGGTGCTTGCTACAGACCGCTGGGCCTGTCCAAAAACACTGCAAACTAGGAGGCAGCTCTTTAGCCAATCTTGGCCAGTAATGATCGGGGCGCGCCCCAAAAACACTCTCCAGCACAGGATCTGTAGTGTAATACGTAGGACAAAAAATAAGTTTTTCAGCATTGCTGTTCAGACGAATTAACTCGACTACACGAAGCTGTCTGTCCAACAGCCCTTCATCGTCACCGCGCATATCATCAAAAAAAATACCTAAGTGACCGAGCTGGAGGCGATTGAGATGCTCAATTTTTTGTTGCAGACGAGCATCATCATCGCGACAGTAGTCGAGCAAGGACAAACCTACACCAAACGAAACACCCAATTTTCGCGCTACGCCAGCTAATGAAGCAAGCTGCTGAAAATAGGCCGCCGGCCACTCTTCTCGCCATAAACGGCGCAACATGGCATCACCCTTAGGGGCATAGCAGTAAGCATTGCATTGCAGTACAGGCAATAACTCAAGCAACTCGTGTCGCTGAGACCAGGACCACTGGCGCCCATAGAAGCCCTCAATGACACCGAATAGCGCCGACATTATGCGGCCTCTACGGGCACGCCACTATGAAATCTAAACTCGGCATCCTCGGTGAGGACCAAGCGTTGCTCCACCTGTCTAAAATGCGCCACGCGCTCAGTAATATCCTGGCCAGCAAAGGTTTCAGCCAGTGCTAAATAGTCGCTAAAATGCCGCGACTCCGACTTTAATAATGACACATAAAACGCGGCTACCTGCGCAGGTAAATAGGGCGCTAGCTTAGCGAAGCGTTCACAGGAGCGAGCTTCGATAAACGCCCCGATAATAAGCTTATCGACCAGCGCTTGAGGCTCTTGCTTTGCGGCTGCCTCGATCATCCCTGTAGCGTAACGCGACGCCGGCACAGCGACATAAGGCACCGACAGTTTTTTCATGATATTGAGTACTTGCTCAAAATGCCGTAATTCTTCACGCGCCAAGCGCGATAATTTGTGTAGCATGGTGGCTTGACCACCACTTGCGTCAACGGCGCGTATGGTTCTGGGCGTCCCATAACGCCACATCAAGGCCTGAGCCGTTTGAGCAGCTTTAAGCTCACAATTAGCATGATCAGCTAATAGCGCCGGCAGCTGGTCTTCGCGGGAGGCGAATGCTATCCACGCGTCGGGGGTCTCACATGCCAAAAAATCCAGTACGGGCTCAAGGTATTCTGTGACAGTTTTAGCCATTATCAATACTCTTAATTGGCTCAGCCACATAGCGTTGAAAGTGCGCGTCAGACAAGGTGTAAAAGTCTTGATCAATTTCCTCTACTTGCTTTGGCAAAGTGATCCCTTGATAGGCGGAGCGCACCCTAAAACCATAATCTTCAGGAACAACCTGACTCGCCCCTGCTCGCAACAACTCAAAGATCCAACAATAAGGGTTACGGTATTCGTGAAAACGGATATTTTGTGCTTTTAAGCCTGCCAACAAACGCTGTTCATCGAAAATATCAAACCGGGCGCGCACCAATTGCGACAACAGATAGCTTAATCGTGCATCGATGGCCTGCTTTTGTTCTTCGGTATAGCCCACCCAGTCGATAACCTCATAGCTGAAGCGTTTGCAGCCACGACAAACATCACCACCAAACACCGTGGAACAAACACCAATACAGGGAGTGCGAACTCGAGTCATAGTTTCTCCAATAAAATTGCCTGCCAATGATAAAGAGCGTCGACGCCATTGACCAGTGCAAATTGTCTTTGCTCATCCCGTATCATTATCGAAAATAGCATGTATAAACGCATATTGTGCCGCAATCACTTAACAGCCGACCCTGGCGCAGCTATAATCTTTCGCCACTAATCAGTATCCCATCGCAGTGGCGTTGCCAGATCCGGTCATCGTCCAATAACAAGGAGTAAACTGTGCTTGAAGCTTACCGTAAACACGTAGAAGAGCGCGCCGCCGAGGGCGTCGTCCCCAAACCTTTAGATGCAGGTCAAACCGCAGAATTGGTTGAGCTGCTCAAAAATCCTCCCGCGGGCGAAGAAGCAACGTTGCTCGATTTAATCACCAACCGCGTTCCCCCAGGCGTTGACGAAGCAGCTTACGTAAAAGCCGCTTTTTTGACCGCCGTTGTGAAAGGCGACGCAAGCTCGCCTCTGATTGACCGTCTGAAAGCGGTTGAATTGCTTGGCATGATGCTAGGTGGTTACAATATTGAGACCTTGGTTGATGCACTTGATGATGGCGAGATAGGCACTCTTGCGGCTGAGCAGTTAAAGCACACCTTGTTAATGTTTGATGCCTTCCACGACGTCGCGGAAAAAGCCAAGGCCGGCAATGAGAATGCTCAGGTTGTCATGCAATCATGGGCAGACGCCGAATGGTTTACTAAGCGCCCAGAAGTCCCCGCCTCTATTAAAACTGCGGTTTTCAAAGTCACGGGTGAGACCAATACCGACGACCTGTCACCCGCGCCCGATGCATGGAGTCGCCCCGACATCCCGTTACATGCTCGCGCCATGTACAAAATGACTCGCGACGGCTTGACCCCTGAAGAACACGGTGCTGTAGGCCCCATGAGTCAAATCGAAGCCATCAAAGCTAAAGGCCTTCCCGTTGCGTTTGTTGGTGATGTGGTAGGCACGGGCTCCTCGCGTAAATCAGCGACCAATTCAGTGTTGTGGTTCTTTGGCGACGATTTACCAGGCGTTCCCAATAAGCGTGGCGGTGGTATCTGTATTGGCGGTAAGGTAGCGCCCATTTTCTTCAACACCATGGAAGATGCTGGCGCCTTGGTTTTTGAAGCCGATGTCGACAAGATCAACATGGGCGATATCATCGAAGTGCGCCCTTACGACGGCAAGATCCTTAACGAAGCGGGCGAGACCATTTCTGAGTTTGAACTCAAGTCCGACGTCTTGCTGGACGAAGTACGTGCCGGCGGCCGTATTAACCTCATCATTGGTCGTGGCTTGACGCAACGTGCGCGTGAATTCCTTGGCCTACCCGCGACCGATTTGTTCCGCAAACCCGTCGCTCCCGTCGACACGGGCAAAGGATTTACTCTGGCCCAAAAAATGGTTGGTAAAGCGTGTGGCGTTGAAGGCATTCGTCCCGGCACATACTGCGAGCCCAAAATGACCACCGTTGGTTCACAGGACACCACTGGCCCAATGACCCGGGACGAACTGAAAGACTTGGCCTGCCTTGGCTTCTCTGCTGACCTCACCATGCAATCATTCTGTCACACAGCAGCCTATCCCAAGCCTGTAGACATTGATACACAACATACCCTCCCCGACTTCATCATGACTCGCGGCGGTGTGTCTTTGCGCCCTGGTGACGGTATTATCCACAGCTGGCTAAACCGCATGTTGCTGCCCGACACTGTGGGCACGGGTGGCGACTCTCACACCCGCTTCCCAATGGGTATTTCGTTCCCTGCGGGTTCAGGCTTAGTAGCCTTCGCTGCCGCCACGGGCGTTATGCCACTGGATATGCCAGAGTCAGTCTTGGTCCGTTTCAAAGGTGAGATGAAACCAGGCATTACCTTGCGTGACCTCGTACATGCGATTCCATACTACGCGATCAAGCAAGGTTTGCTGACCGTCGAGAAGAAAGGTAAGAAAAACATTTTCTCTGGTCGTATTCTTGAGATTGAAGGGCTCGATAATTTGACGGTAGAGCAAGCCTTCGAATTATCTGATGCCTCGGCGGAGCGCTCTGCGGCAGGTTGTTCGATCAAACTGAGTGAAGATTCAGTGGCAGAATATCTCCGATCTAACATTGTCCTGCTGCGCTCGATGATTGCAGACGGTTATGGCGACCCACGTACGCTGGAGCGTCGTGCACGTGCCATGGAAGCATGGCTTGCCAACCCAAGCCTGATGAAGGCTGATGCCGATGCTGAATATGCCGCTGTTATCGA
Organism: Pseudomonadales bacterium; assembly: GCA_035458985.1. Taxonomy (GTDB): domain Bacteria; phylum Pseudomonadota; class Gammaproteobacteria; order Pseudomonadales; family JAHEIH01; genus JAHEIH01. The sequence goes on along the minus strand of DATHYR010000303.1, from coordinate 147 downwards.
CATCGATTTAGCCGACGTGGTTGAGCCTATTGTCTGCTGCCCGAACGACCCAGATGATGCCAAGTTGCTGTCTGACGTTGCCGGAGACCATGTTGACGAAGTCTTCATCGGCTCATGCATGACCAACATTGGTCATTTCCGTGCCGC
>DATHYR010000302.1:0-1045 GCA_035458985.1 Pseudomonadales bacterium | reverse complement strand
ATTTCATCACTCACCGACAAGTTTGTGAGCGATCCGCATACCGTTGTTAAAGCGGGCGATGTGGTGAAGGTGAAAGTAATGGAAGTCGATGTGGAGCGTCGTCGCATTAGCTTGAGCATGCGTCTTGATGAAGCCATACCTCAAGCTGGTGCGTCGAAGTCGCCGTCATCTAAAGGCCAGCAAGCGCCGCGTCATGCTAAGCCAGCAAGTAAACCTGCACAAAAGAGCGCACCTAAGCAGCCAGCGAACGCTGCGATGGGTAATGCGTTTGCTGATGCATTTGCCAAATTAAAGAAATAAGCCTCTGTGACCAGACGATCTCAGTAGTGTGGTCGACATAAATAACGGCATAAGTGTTGAGCCCTTTTTACGAGAGTGAAAAGGGCTTATTTATAGGCACTGGGGCAGTGTCATTATCTTTGGGGTGCACGGTAAAGCATGATGATATAAGTGAGAGGGAGGCGACCGCTAAATCCAAGTCGACAGCGCAGGTTCGCCTTCTGGCTGCGTTTGCTGTTGGTAGAATTGGTTAATTCGTTGTCCGAGCTGCTGGTAAAATTGTGCGGATTGCCCTGGAAGCGGATGTTGACTATTGGTGGTTGTTTGCGCTGGGCGGCCATCAGCAGATTTGATGCGAATATCTTTACGTTGTAACGCCCCTTGGCTACGAGCACCGATTTTCAAGGTCTTAGGCAAAGCTTGTTGAGCGACGACGACGGCTTTTTTCTGCGGTTGCGCTTGCTCTTGTTGGGATTGCTGCTGTTGGCGTTGCAAATCGCCTTGGACACGCTCTTGTAGACGCGCTTGTTGCTGAGCGGTATCGGCAGTTCGTTCATTTTGTGGATTAAATCCACGTTCTTCATGGCCTTTGGTGGCCTCTTTGGGCGGGATGACTGGGGTTTTCTGTTGGTTTTCTACCCGTGCAGAGTCCGTAGCAACATTTGATGTCGCGAGTGGCACTTGCGGATAGTGGCTGACAACCAACATAAAGGACTCCTATTTCAGCCTAGTGCATCCACGATAAGCTGTGGTTAAATAATAGCCA
>DATHYR010000301.1:0-1113 GCA_035458985.1 Pseudomonadales bacterium | reverse complement strand
GCTAATCTAAAAGTACCAGAACTTAACGCACTCTCTTCTTTACCAAGTGACTCTGCGTCAAAACCTGATCCTACTCGTAAGGTAATTGTTTCGTTAGCTTCAGTACCAATCTGGAGCGCGATGTCACCTAAGGTGCCATCGAGAACCTTTAAGCCGTTAAACGAGGTGGTTGTGGCAATGCGTGTTAGCTCTTGTTTTAGCTGTTCTACCTCGGCATTTAACGACACGCGGTTGGCATCGGTGTAAATACCGTTGGCTGATTGAATCGACAATTCGCGCATCCGTTGTAGGATGTTGGTGGACTCTTCTAATGCACCACCCGCGGTTTGAATCAACGAGATGCCGTCGTTGGCATTTCGCACCGCCTGATTTAGGCCGCGGATACTTGAGGTCATTCGCGAAGAAATCGCCATGCCGGCCGCGTCGTCGGCGGCGGTATTGATCCGCTTACCTGACGACAGGCGTTCCATGGCCTGTGACATTTCGTCGCCCGATTTCACCAGTTGTCGCTGTGCATTTAATGCACTGATATTGGTATTGATAATTAATGGCATGGCTTGTACTCCACTTAATCCAAACTCTTATGCCAACACACAGCGTGATGGCCAACACGATTGTTCTGGGAGTGTCAGAGCAATAGCTGTGCCAAAAGTGTTTTATGTGTTTTTAGGCGATTGATTTTTAATGATATTTTTGTTTTTTATGTGCGGCATTTCGCGCCGGTAACGAGGGTGGTCAAAAAATCGGCAAGGGTTTGCCGCCATGAAAAACACCCTTGCCGGGTGTGTGTGAGGGCGCTTTTAGCATGTTCTATTTGAGTGGGTTTTTGCGAGGTGTCACCAGAAAGAAAAGGGCAGCGCCACTGACAATAATAACCACACTCACCAACAGTTGCACGGGGCGTTGTAGGGTCAAAAATATTAAGGTGGCGGTGGTGATGGCCGTAAAAATGAGGGCGGGGATGGGGTAATACGGTTGTTTAAAGGCGGGGGTGCCTTGATGCTTATGGCGCAAAATGAACAACCCCACCACACTAAATAAGGTATTCAGCGCCATGGTGGCACCGGAAAAGATCAAGATACTTTCAAACGAGGCGCTCCACATAAACAACAG
>DATHYR010000300.1:0-1868 GCA_035458985.1 Pseudomonadales bacterium | reverse complement strand
CGCTTCCATTTCTTGGCAAAAGCAGGGGAGGCCACGCGCCTTTCCACGGCGTTTGATTCCGTCACCCTCTATGGGGCTGACCCTGATCCACGCCCCGATATATGGGGTAAGGTTGGTAACTCGGGTGTGAGTATTGCCACCTTGGACGACATGAAAAAACTCTACTCCGGGTTTGATTTGTGCGATCCATCAACGTCGGTTTCGATGACCATTAACGGACCTGCGCCGATCATATTGGCTATGTTCATGAATGCCGCCATCGATCAGCAAGTTGAGTTGTGGCTCAAGGCAGAGGGGCGTTGGGAGGAGACTCAAGCGCGGATTGACGCCATGTATAGTGATGGGCTGAGACCCCGCTATCATGGCAACCTCCCCAAAGGTAACAACGGGCTTGGACTTGGCACGTTAGGGGTGAGTGGTGCGGATTTGGTGCCGCCTGACGTCTATGCTGAGATAGCTGCACGCACGCTATCTACCGTTCGGGGGACGGTACAAGCCGATATCCTTAAGGAAGACCAAGCCCAAAATACGTGTATTTTTTCTACCCAATTTGCGATGCAGATGATGGGGGATGTTCAGCAGTATTTTATCGACCACAAAGTACGCAATTACTACTCGGTGTCGATTAGTGGTTACCACATCGCCGAAGCAGGGGCTAATCCTATAAGCCAATTGGCCTTTACCTTGGCGAATGGCTTTACCCTCGTGGAGTACTACTTGTCGCGCGGCATGAACGTAGACGATTTCGTGCCCAACTTTAGTTTCTTCTTCTCCAATGGTATGGATCCGGAATACTCCGTTATTGGCCGAGTGGCGCGTCGAATCTGGGCGCGCGCGATGCGTGAGCGCTACGGCGCCAGTTCGCGCAGTCAAATGCTGAAGTACCACATCCAAACCAGTGGTCGCAGCTTGCATGCCCAGGAGATGAGCTTTAACGACATCCGCACAACCCTGCAGGCGCTCTATGCCATTTTCGATAACTGCAATAGCTTACACACGAATGCCTATGACGAGGCCATTACTACCCCTACCGAAGCGTCGGTTCGCCGTGCTGTTGCCATACAGTTGATTATTAATCGAGAACTTGGACTGAATTTCTGTGAAAACCCATGGCAAGGGAGCTTTATTGTTGAAGCGCTGACCGACTTGGTTGAAAAAGCGGTGCTGGAAGAGTTTGAGCGAATCAGTGAGCGCGGTGGCGTGCTTGGGGCCATGGATACCATGTATCAGCGCAGCAAGATCCAAGAAGAAAGCATGATCTACGAGCATAAAAAACACGATGGCAGTTTACCGCTTATTGGTGTGAACACCTTTTTGCCCGAAGCAGGGCAGGAAGAAACCCTTGAAGGTCGCGAGTTGGCGCGTGCTACTGAGGCCGAAAAACAGCAACAAGTGGACATGCTCAGAGCTTTTCATGTCCATCAGCACGGCAATGCTATGCAGCAGTTACAACACTTGAAAGCCGTGGCGTTAAGCAACGGCAATACATTTGCTGCGTTAATGACGGCGGTTCGTCATTGCTCGCTTGGGCAGGTAAGTGATGCACTGTTCGAAGTTGGGGGCACCTATCGGCGCAACATGTAGTGATCATCAGATAATGTCAAACTTGTGATGGAGGTCACGGATTTAGCACGATGTATAGCGTAGCCTAAATCCGTGAACCTGAGTAAAGGACATCCCATGAGCAATGTTATTTCATTTGATGCCGCCGCCGAACGCATTATACGTCGTCGTCTCACTTGCCTGCGTTCGTACACGACAAATTATTATCGCTGTCTTGAAATGGACGGCAGAGCCCCCTTCAGTTTTGAGCGCTTCCAAGCAGCAAGCTATGAAATTGAGCGACTTCAGCGAACGCTCAATGGTGT
>DATHYR010000299.1:0-2818 GCA_035458985.1 Pseudomonadales bacterium | reverse complement strand
GGCGCAATTAAAGATAAACGCGGATGGTATGCCATAGCAAAACGCAAAAACGGACTATATGAAGTCTGTATCGCTCCCGGCCTATGGTATGTCGCCACGGATCAATCGCTAATCAAAAAACTTTTGCCCTAAACATCCCATCGGAGGATAGAATCATGCTCACGTACGAAACTGCTAAAACCCTAGTATTCGCGTCCGGTACTGTCCCCGATGGTTACTTCGGCCGCCGAGCACATGCAGCCTTTGCCTATGATCCGCGATCAGGGAAAACCCTTGTTGTGACCGATTGCGGATTCCATACGTCATTACTGCCGCAAGCCGTGGATATTGATGAAGCGCGATGGCTGTTAGTCAATCATCCGATAGCTAAAGAGCTGTACCGCATTACAGCCTAAGCCATCACTGGCGGCATTCTTGCGAGTGTCGCCACTAATGGCGCTAATGCCAGACTACCCGAGGAGATCATAATGTCAGAACCAAACCTAATCCCAAACGCCGACTGGCAAACTCAACAGCGCGGCACGATGGCCGACGAATATGAAATCTATCTATCGTGCGCCGACGATGGCAACGGAATCGATATAACCACTGGCAAGCCGCTAAAGACGTTCGACGAATGGTGCGGAGCATGATGCCGCGAGAAACCGTACTGAGTGGAGCCGATCACCCTGGTACGCGGCTGGCTGTTATCAGCGGCGGAAAAAACGGCTATTACATTGGGTTTCTTACTAAAGACGGAGAACCGTATTCGAGAGAATCAGTTTATTTCAAAAGTCTAGATGAGGCCGCAGAAGTAGCGCGGCTATTACGTTACTAACTAGCCATCACTGGCGGCATTCTCGTGAGTGTCGCCACTAATGGCAATCCCGCCATTTATGACCCTGTAGAGGTATAGAGAAAATGGAAACAATCCGACAATTCGAGCCTGCCGACCGCTACGTTTACGACTGGGGCTTGTGCTCGTCAGACAAAAACTTCGCGCAAGTCGATACGTCACAAGATGCTAGCTACTTCGGCACCTGGGCTAACCCGTTCAAACGGATAATAGTCTGCTATTGCGAGGGTGACGTAACACTCCAAATTGCCGAGACTGACGCCGAATTTGTGGCCGAACTGCGAAACATCCAACAATGGAATATAGACAACGGCCATAGGTTTCTCGGCATAGATCCCGGATTTAACAAGGCTTTGGCGGCTAAATTTGCCGAACTTGGCCTTGCTGATTTAGTCCACTAAGGAAAATCAATGCTTAACACTAAAGAACACGAGCAAATAATCTCGCAATTCGAGAGAGACATTAAACCTGGGCGCTTAGATAAAGAGCCTAAAGCCCTATGGCACAAAGGTAATATCTACCAAAATGGCGAGATCAATCAGCTTTTCTTGGTCTATCGGTATGGCTATGCCTTTGGTAAGGCCATTGGTTACAGCGAGTAACCTGACGCCCGCCAATTAACAGGAGAAAACTAACATGCGAACCAAAATCAATCCGAACTCTTTCACGGTATGGTTATCCCGCAACGATACCTATACGTGGGCACATAAAACCGGTGCAGCGTGGCCTTGTTCCATGCTATCTAACAAGCGCGTCGTTGCCTCATTCGACGCTAACGGGCTTTACGATTTTGCCGTAAACGGAAAAGGCGATGATATCGACGGCAACGAATTATCAGCTATCGTTGCAGACTCAATGCGCGACCTATTACCGGCAGAGCATCCCGCCTATTTTGTAGCCGTTGGACAATTTACCAATGATTAACAAATCAACTGTTAGTCTATTGCTAGACCTTGTTATCGACGAAAAACTAGCGCCGCTACTAGCAGATATTAGCGATCCGCTTCAATTTAATGAAGTCGTAAACCAAGTCCATGCCCGCTACTTACAAGAAATAGCGCCATACAGTCGCCTGATTTCCATACAGCCTGACGCCCGCCTATATTCGCCTGATGCCGCCACTGTGCGGCGTCTTGTCCAGGCTACGGGGCTATCTACGGACGAATGCGCCGAGCGATTAGGGGTTAGCAAACGCGCCCTGAATCACTGGCAGTCGGGCGCTAAAGATTGCCCGTACTCGATCCATTATTGCTTAACCATGTTAGGAGTAGACCAATGAACGCACAAATAGAGCATACGCCGGGGCCGTGGAGAATTGTTGCGTGCCCTTGTCAATATGAAAATTGCACTACTTATGGGCTTTCCAACGGATTATTTAGTCAGGGCTGCGGGTTTAGCAAAGCTGATGCAATGCTCGCAGCAGCAGCGCCCGACCTATTAGCAGCACTTCAACGCACTCTTAACTGGCTGAAGTACTACCCTGGACGCGTGGCCGATGGTGCCTATAACCAAGCTCGCGCAGCAATCGACAAAGCAACAAAGGAGTAGACCAATGAACGCACAAAATAATCCTATCTTGAGTAATCAGAACTATCACGCCGCATTCGTCGATTGGGCAACGGACCATTACAAACACTTCGGCTACTATCCTGGGTCATTTACCTATTACCAAGAGTTCGGTGAAGATTTTGAAGCGACCGAATCACAAGTATTTGATGCGATAAAAACTATCTTCTATCGAAAGGAACCAGAATGAACGCACAAACAGAGAGCGAGCTGGCTATCGCGGTCCGTAATGCACGTCACTACGCGGCCCTGGCTCGGCGCTATCGGTTCATGAAGCCCGACCCCGACCTTGAGCTGCACTATTGGATTAAGGCGACCGCATGGCTCGGCATGGTGCAAGCTGAGATTGGGATAGCTAACCGACTATAAGCGCGTCACTTAGAAACGGCGCACTCCAGACATTGCTCCAGCTTGAGC
>DATHYR010000298.1:0-1248 GCA_035458985.1 Pseudomonadales bacterium | reverse complement strand
AGGCAGGCCAAAAACCGGGATGCTAACCGGCGACGGATCAACAACGCCTATTCTTAAAACTTTCCGCATTGAAATTGCCGGGTCAGACTTTCCTTACACCGTTACGGCAAATAACGGCATCTTGCCATCTAACCTGGCGCAATTTACTTTATACATGAACGGGCAAATGTTGTCGGACAATTGGTATACTGTTACCGGCAGCGTGGTGGCCTTGACCTTTGCTCCCGAAAAAGACGATGTTTTTGTGATAATATTTACAACGCTATGATAATGAAACGATTAATATTATTGGCACTCGCGGTTTTTGCCGCATCCGCAGCCTTTGCTCAGTATCCGAACGCACCTAACAAAATGCGACTTGGTGCGCAAACAACAGGCGACGGCCTTTTGTACCGCCATGCAGGCGCACCTAACTGGACACCAACCGGCATCAACAACGCGTGGCAGTCTATCGATACGCTGACCGGCGACCTTTACACCTACCGTAACGGCACTTGGTTTCTCGAAGTCAAAGGAGATTTGCAGCAAGTTTACCCGGTGGTGATCAACAAGTCGGGAGTCAACATCAAGCGTGGCGAGGTGGTCAGCGTTGATACATCGCAAATCGTCCAAGGCGACCAAATACGCATTATGCGAGCCATCGGCGACGGCGGCCTATCGCCTAAACTTATCATGGGTGTAGCGGCCACCGACATCAACAACGATGCCACCGGTTATGTGGCGTGGTTTGGCTATGTGCGCGAAGCAGTTGAGGCCAACATCGCCGAAACGGGGGTCACGCTAAACGTTGGCGACATACTATATTTATCCGCTACCCAACCCGGCAGGCTGACAAACGTTGAGCCAACACCGCCCGCGTTAAAGTCCACCATTGCGCTGTTGGTGCGTAAACCATCAGTCAACAACCTAACGCTGTTGGTTCGGCCATCGCTGAACGAAGACCTGAGTGACCTTAACGACGTTGATTTAAACGGGGTTGGCAACGGCCAAACCATTATTTGGGATAGCCTTAATATGAAGTGGATAGCCGGTAACGTTGGCACGCCTATCGATACCTCGCTGATTGCCACAAAAAGCTATGTGGATAGCAAAGTTGACAGCACGCGGTTAACGCAGGACAGCATCCTTGTTTATTACATCGGTGGTGCTGAGGTCGGTAGGGATACGCTGTCGCTACCCGCCGCAGGCGTTACTAGCATCACGGCAGGCGTTGGCTTAACGGGCGGCACTATCACAAGCACCGGCACT
>DATHYR010000297.1:0-1694 GCA_035458985.1 Pseudomonadales bacterium | reverse complement strand
ACGGGTAATTGGGCTATCGGTACGTTGGCTAATGGCGCAAGCGCTACGTTAACAATCGTTGCTCGTGTTGACGCTTCCTCGTCGGTTACTAACACTGCCTCTGTAGCTGCCAATGAGGCTGACCCGAATGGCGGGAACAACTCTGATTCTGCATCGGTTGATGCAGTGGCGGCTGATCTGAGTATTTCTAAATCAGTCGATAAGATCCAACCCGATTTGAATGATGTGGTTACGTATACCATTTCGGTGACCAACCAAGGCCCTGATGCAGCTACTGGAGTAGTCGTTAATGAGTCGTTGCCACAAGGTCTGGAGTTTATATCTAATAGTGGTGCGGGTAGTTACGATGCCGCTAACGGCACCTGGACTATTGGTAATATGGCCAATGGTGAGACAGCAACCCTGACACTCACTGCGAAAGTCTTAACCACAGATACCATTACCAATATTGTGACTGTGTCTGGTGACCAAGTAGATCCTGATGGAAGCGATAACACAGACAATGCCAAAGTTGGCGCTAAAGCGGCTGACTTGAGTCTGAGCAAATCGGTAAGTAACGTTAATCCTGACCTTGGTGAAGCGGTTACCTTTACGTTGTCTGTTTCTAACAAAGGGCCAAATGATGCGACCAATGTTATTGCCATTGATCGTTTGCCTGAAAACCTCGAGTTTGTTTCAGCAAGTGACGCCTCATACAACCCAGCAACGGGTGAGTGGTCTGTAGGTAATCTGGCGAATGGTGCGTCAGTAACCCTTGATATCGTTGTTAAGGTAAATGATGCGAAGGCCATCACTAACTTTGCTTCTGTATATTCAGACCAAGTAGATCCAAACCCTGAAGATAACGACGATATTGCCGTCGTGGATGGTGTTGCAGCAGATCTGAGCGTGACCAAGTCGGTTGACGATCAAACCCCTGACCTGAACGGCAACGTGGTCTTCACCATCGTCGTCACTAACGACGGTGTGGATACCGCTGAAAACGTGGTGATGACCGATGCGCTACCTGCAGGCCTAGAATTCGTTTCATCCGATTCTGCTAATTACAACGCCACCACTGGCAAGTGGTCGGTGGGCGATATGGCGGCGAATACCTCGCAAACCTTGAAGATCACCGCCAAAGTCGTGGCTGTAACGGCGATCAACAACGTGGCTGAAGTGACCTCGGACACCTACGATCCAGATCGCAGCAACAACAAAGACGACGGTTCGAATGATCCTAACGGCAACAACCAATTGATCGACGTACCCGAGGCGGACTTAAAAGTGTCGAAAGTGGTCGACAATCCAAGCCCGATCTATGGCGAAAACGTTACGTACACCATTGTGGTGACCAACGACGGAAACGACACGGCTGAAAATGTGGTCATGACTGATGAGCTGCCCTCAGGTTTGACCTTCGTGTCAGCGAGTTCTGCCAACTACAGCGCGGCAGACGGTATTTGGTCAGTGGGGGATTTGGCTTCTGGCGCCTCTGCCACCCTGCAAATCGTGGCGCAGGTCACCAGTCTTGGTGAGCTGAATAACATCGCGGTGGTCTCGTCGGATACCTTTGATCCCAACGAAGCCAACAACATCGATGATGGAAGTTCAGACATTGATGAGAATGGCAACCCCATTCCCAATAACCAGCGCGTTACACCGTTAAATATTGATCTGGCTGTGACTGGACCAAAAGCACCCGTTTCTGAAGG
>DATHYR010000296.1:0-1381 GCA_035458985.1 Pseudomonadales bacterium | reverse complement strand
GTTATTCTCGGCATGGACATAACCATTCCACTCAAAGCAGGAGCCTTCAATGCTTACCCTCTCCATGAGGCTGTTGATCGTTTGAATCGTTATCTGGCGTTTTTTACGTTTTTGGTGTTCGGTCATGGGTACTGCTTATTTGTTGTTAAAGTGATTTTTGAGAATGAATAGCACCTGCTGTGCCACTGTGCGAGTATTTTCCTCGGCTTCTTTTTTCAATAAATTCATCAGGGTGGGGGTGACCCTAATATTCATGAATTTAGTTTTGACTTCTTTGGTCGGTTTGGTTTCGTTCATGTTGATCCTTTAAGGTGCAGGGCTTCCACCTGCTCCCACTTCACTTTAGGGTCTGCGTGTCCAAGACCTGCGGGGTGATTCGATCAGGCCCAGTTGTCATCGTCGGCAGCGGCGGCGGCTGGCGCTGGGGCAGCATGACCACCGCCACCGATGCCGAACTCATCGGCTGCTGTCATGCGAGGTGCGCCCAGAGGCTCACCTTTGGCCACCAGCAAGACGTTATTCAGGCCAAAGGCCACACCCTTATTGCCGACTGCATCGTAAGCATAAGCATTGACCGACAGCTTGACGTAATCGCCAGAAACAACGGCATCAGGGTCGATCAGATCGCGGCCATTCATGTCAATGATCGCTGGCTTGTTGCGGTCTGCATCGGTTTTGCAGTTGAAGAACAAATGGCCCTTGTACTCAGCACCCATCGGGCTGCCATCGTCCTTGGTCGATGTGTCGCCATCGCGCACAGGGTTTTTTAAGCCCTTGGGCGGTGTGCCCCCAAACTTCTTTTCAATCGCAGCCTTGGCCGCAGCCTTCAATCCATTGATCGTGTCGGTGTCGGTCTTGGGCACAAGCACCACAGCAGAATATTCATTCTTGCCATTCATTTCATTCTTGCCTGGACGCATGATCTTGGCGTAAGACAAACGGACTTTCCCGGTTACAAATCGTGTTGACATTTTTCGGTTCCTTTTCGGTTTCGAGGTTTAAATATGACTTGTTGACAACAAGTCATGTTACAGCATACCACAGATCACAGGATCTGCTCGATGATGTCCAGTTTTTTGAGCACTTTGCCCAAAATCGTGTGATCCAAGCTATTGCGCGTGGTCAGGATATACACAGCAGGCGCGATGCCGAATTTTTGGATGTTCTCGACTCTGGCCGATGCCTGCTCAAATGCACTGGTGGCCCATGTCGCCTCGACAAAGATCACGGTGCTGGAGCGCGACAGATCAACACCCTCAGAGAGCGTGGCGATGTTCCCGATGATGACCTTGGCCTCGCCAGATTGGAAAGCGTCGATGTGCTTTTGCCGATCTGCGGCTGGTGTTTCGCCAGTGACCATGACGGGCTGGTAATCCTTCAA
>DATHYR010000295.1:0-1075 GCA_035458985.1 Pseudomonadales bacterium | reverse complement strand
TTATGGTGGCAAGATTACCGCCCAGGGCGATCTTTGCTTCAATATGATCAACACTGTCGCTGCGATCAATATTGTAGCCACTGAGGCGCATAGCCTTTTGGCTATTATCTAAATAAGCCTCTTTGAAAAGCGCATAGATACGCTCAGCACTAATCTCACCCGAACTTAATTCAGCATCGGCCTGAACTACACGGCTAAACTCGATCTGCAACCATCGCGGCATTTGAATACCGTACTCTTGCTCCAGTACATACGCCACGCCACCCTTACCGGACTGACTGTTAATGCGAATTACCTCTTGGTAATCGCGCCCAATATCGAGAGGATCAATTGGCAAATAGGCCACTTCCCAAACACCGTCGCTGTGTCCTAAATCCAGGCACTTTTTGATCGCATCTTGATGGCTGCCCGAGAAGGCAGTAAAGACCAAATCACCGGCATAAGGATGACGGGGGTGAACCGGCAACTGGGTGCAATACTTGTACACTTGGATAATTTCATCCATGTGCGAGAAATCCAATTGTGGGTCAACACCCTGGCTGTACATATTCATGCCCATGGTGACCAAGTCTGTATTCCCTGTGCGCTCGCCGTTGCCCATCAATGTCCCTTCGACACGGTCAGCACCTGCTAACAAGCCCAGCTCCGCAGCGGCCACAGCACAGCCGCGATCGTTATGGGTATGAAGACTAATAATCAGACTATCTCGGCGCGCAACATGTTGGCAGAAATACTCGATTTGATCGGCATACACGTTTGGCGTCGACATCTCTACCGTGGCTGGTAAATTAATGATGCAAGGCTTCGCCGGTGTTGGCTGCCAAACGTTGGTAACCGCATCCACAACCTCGATCGCAAAATCCAGTTCTGTGCCGGTAAAACTTTCTGGCGAATATTGAAACACCCACTCTGTATCGGGATGGTCCAGAGACATTCGCTGCACCAACTCGGCGCCCTGCACAGCAATATCGATAATGCCCTGACGATCCATCTTAAAGACTTTATCACGCTGCACTGTCGAGGTTGAGTTGTACACGTGAACCACGGCACGCCGACAACCTTTCAGCGCCTCAAA
>DATHYR010000294.1:0-1037 GCA_035458985.1 Pseudomonadales bacterium | reverse complement strand
GCATTGATGGAAACCCAGTCGGACACACGATGTGTATCGCTGGATTGACGACCATCATCTATGACCCTAGAAAAATAGGGTATTGGCAGATACCCTATACCCTATGGGGTAAGGTATCTGTCAGGACAGCAACAATGCGGTTTTAAGGCCTCATTTGAACTTGTAATGGTCACGGTTGAGCACCGCAGCGACCGAAGTAACGTCCTCTGGAAACATGCCCAAATTCAGTTCGGTGTTGCATTGCTCCACCATACCGCGCAGTAAGGAAGCATTATTGATGCGTCCCTGCGGTTTGTAGATGGCGCTACCGTTGCCACCGACCTTGGAGACATGGCAAGCCACACACTTGCTTTCGGCGATCAGTTTCTCGCCAAGTTTGTAATCCGCCTCTTTGAAAATAGTGGGCTGCGCATGGGCAAATGTTGCGAAAAAGAAACTGATCCAGACCGCTGCCATCTTGTTGGGGGTTTTCATTCGAGTCTCCAATCAAAAAAGCCGCTCAAGGGCAGGCCCTTGAGCGGCAAACAAAAGCCACGAGTACCAATCGAGCTTTCTAAATCAGGCCATGGTGTTCAAGCCAATGCAGGCTTGAATTTATTTGGCACCGGCCAAAATCCACTTGGCCAAAGTCAGGGCATCGGCTTCGCTCAAAGCGGCCTGTGCTGGCATGGGGATAGGACCCCACTTGCCCGAACCACCGGCCTTGATGCTCTTGGCCAAAGTCGCTGCTGCGTCTTTTTGGCTGCCATATTTCTTGGCCACGTCTTGGTAGGAAGGACCCACCAGTTTCTTATCCACGGCGTGGCATGCCATACAGGCGTTCTTCTTGGCCATGTCCATGTTGGCGAAGGCGGGGGCCGACATCAGGGCAGAGACGGCGACAGCAGCAAAAATCAGTTTCATGAGAGCTCCATGTGAGGGGGTTTAAATATAACCAGTCGCTAATTTAACCGAAATCAAGGCGCTTTTGTTAAAAAACGCTTCAGTTCAGGCTTGGGGATTCTACTGAGGCCAAACACAAGAACGGCCCAAAGCCA
>DATHYR010000293.1:0-2487 GCA_035458985.1 Pseudomonadales bacterium | reverse complement strand
TCGCAATTTTGTCGCTGCCAATAGTGCGAGTGAAACGGTATTCGAAACGCACTCTTAAGGCGGCAAATTCTGGCGCGTTTCTTGGGTAGACTATGTTGTCATCCATAATTTTTGCTTTAACGGTTAAGCCCCAGCCCACAGCGTCGTTTGTGGCGACGTTGCTAATCAAAATATTGCCGAGGCTCTTGCCATTGTATTGCCAGTTAACTTCAAAACCGGCGCTGATCTGATCGGTTAAGTAGTTTTCGATGTAAGGCCAATCAGTTAATCGAATGACCGTGCCGTCATGGGCCGGCGGCACTGGCGAAGGTGCGGTATCGTTTGGATGCTTAAAGCCGCGTAATTGATCTAACTCCCAGGTGATATCGCCTTCGTTATTGACCAGTCGCTCCATAACTGCCCCGGCAACAACCGAGGCGATAGCGACTGTGGCACCTTCCATTGAGTGAGCCAGTTCACCATTAGTCGGCTGTTGGGTAACGGCTTCAGGAGATGGAATCAACGCTGGCGTATAATCAGCATTTGGTCCATTTGTCTGCCCGTTTGGTGGTACGTCAGATTGTTCATGGCCGGCAACGGGTTTCGCTGAAAATGCAGATGCTGTGCCCGGTTGTAATCCTTGAGGAATTTGTCCTGAATGTAATATCTGGTACTCAAGATGACCACCAGAATTATCTGTCCTACCTTCGTATAAACTGAGGAAGTCTGCGAAACTCAGGGTAATTTTTCCTTTAGTTCCAGGCCACGGGTCGTACATAAACATGCGCGTATCTGAACCATCAGCGGCGCCATCGCTTTCCATGCCGACTAACACTCGAGCGTGTCCTCCGCTATTGGGCGAAAAGTTCATATCCACATACAAAGGACCGTTGGATTGCAGTAATTGGCGCCAGGAGTTAATCGAATAGGAAGCCGGTGGCTCTGCGACCAGGTTCCAGGTGTCGGCCAGAGCTTGTCTTTGTCGGGGCCAGAGGCCATTTTTGTAGGCGTCAATTACCGGCACTTTTGCCGCAATATCACTATCGGCAATCGACATTTGGTCGCGCCAGCCGACGACCATTGCGGCGCAGGCCGCCCAACAGGATGCGACACTACTTTGTGGTTGAAATGGCACACCTTGCCAGTGAATTGCAAAACTACTGTTTAATGCCCGTGAATGACTGGCAGTTCTTGATAAAGCGATTCCCAGGGGCACATCTTCGGCCAACAGGTGACCGACATAATCGAGGCGATCACCAAATAGATCAACAATATCATCAGGAGTACTGGTGGATGGACGAACACCTAACGGGACACTGGCTTGCTCATAGGCATCGAATACTAGCTCTGAACAATAAGTTGCACCTGCTTGTCCGATTCTTAGTCCTAACCGATCGGCAATCGCGTTTATCAGCATCGATTTGCCGGGATTAAGAATGCTATAACCCACATAAGCAACGCCGGCGTAATTATATGGGTTGCCGATGCGAGTTTTAGCGTAGTTAACTATCTGATTTGCTATCGCGGAATTAACCCGAGGATCTCGATAAGCCACAGCAATTAGCGCGCCATTGAGTGCTTGTTCTAAACCGACTTCTCGAACGCCATCGCCGACAGCCTCAATGACTTTGCCGTCACCGACATATAACATTGCATGGCTTACTGCTGATAAAGTGCCTAATCTGATGACGTAGGAAACGATGTGTCGAGCCGTTGAGACGATAATATCACCGGGACTTAACGCTTCGATACTAATCGACATGCCGCCTTCGCCAGGATCAAGGGGAATCGCCATCGCCCGACTGTGACCATTTTGCTGCTGATTGCGATTGTGGTAATCACAGTCTAAGCCTTTCGCCAATGCAAAACTGGTAGTGCGGCCTTCAATCCAGTCAATCTTGTCCGGTGTGATAAAACAACCACCGTTCAAACCATTTGCTGCTTGCTCACTGTTCACGTGAACTGCAGCAATTAATGCTTCGAGTTGTCCTGATTCATCACTGAGATGGTAAACCGGAGAACCGCTCGCGCCCATCAGCGTTAAGATGGGATATTCGATAGTTTCGGGGCTACTTTGACTGTCTACGTATCCGCCGTGTAAATGCTGCATATCGGGATCGATAATTTCATTTAACTCTGGAACGACTCTTGAACCAGCCGAATAACCACACACCACGATGGGCATTTGTGTGGAAGGTGTCATATGCAGGAATTTAAAGTATTGCCCGTTAGGTGCCGCAATTGGCACGTTATCGATCACTGCTAAATCATTCGCCCAATCACCGGAACCAGAATAATTCGGCGCTATTCTCCACGATGATGAGGTGACCGTTGTTTCTGAATAGGGTTTATTTGAAGAGCCGTTTCGCGCCGGAATAATCGTCACCGAAGCTTTATTGGCGAGGTTGTGCGCACAGGTGAGAATGCGGTTAGAACCAATATAAAAACCGGTGCCTTGAAACAGGCGACCATCACTGGTTCTCATCAATAACTGGCAAATCGCCGAGT
>DATHYR010000292.1:0-1278 GCA_035458985.1 Pseudomonadales bacterium | reverse complement strand
GCACGCCGCATTATGGATCAGTAAAACAGGGTTGAGTGCGCAAGATACGCAACTGACCACCATTTCCAATAACCTTTCTAATGCCGCCACCGTGGGTTACAAGCGCGATCGCGCGGTATTTGAGGATTTGCTGTATCAAACGCAGCGACAGCCTGGGGCGCAATCGTCAGAAAATGCGCAGTTGCCTACCGGTTTGCAGTTAGGAACGGGTGTGCGTGTCGTCGCCACGCAAAAGCAGTTTACCGAGGGCAACATGCAGGTGACAGAGCAGGCATTAGATGTGGCAATCAGTGGTCGCGGCTTTTTTGAGGTGTTAATGCCCGATGGCTCACAAGCCTATACCCGCGATGGTCAATTTTCTATCAATGCCGATGGTCAATTAGTGAATTCTACGGGTCTTTTGTTACAGCCCAACATTACCATTCCTACCGATGCGCAGAGCATCACCATAGGTAAAGACGGCGTGGTAACAGCCCAGGTGCCAGGCTCACCCACGCCCACTAACTTGGGCGCCATTCAAGTCACCGACTTTATCAATCCTGCAGGCTTGCAGGCCATTGGCGGCAATTTATTCCGCGAGACTGCCGCCAGTGGTAACCCGCAGGTGGGCACGGCAGGCATTGAGGGCCTTGGTTCGTTGGAACAAGGCATGCTCGAAACCTCAAACGTGGACGTGGTGGAAGAAATGGTCAACATGATCACCGCCCAACGGGTCTATGAAATGAACTCGAAGGTCATTTCAACCGCCGATCAAATGTTGCAGTACTTGAACCAGAATACCTAATAAGGTGAGGGCCGTAGTATGAAAACCTTAGTGATCATGAGTGCGATTTTGCTGCTCAGCGGCTGTGCGACCACCCAGCATGGTCCGGTACCCGGCGAGCAATCCTATCGTCCCGCGGTGGCCGATTCCCCCGCGCCAGTGACCATTAACAAGGGAAGCATCTATCAGCCCCACAACGAAATGGTCTTGTTCGCTGACCGCCGTAGCAATCGCATTGGCGACATCATTACGGTGCGCTTGGTGGAGCGAACGGTGTCGAGCAAATCACAAGAAACCAGCACCAGTAAAAATGCCAGCAACGATCTAGATACGCCGGATTTACTGGACAGCTTAGTGCGTAACACCGGCATTGGTTTGAATCTTGGTCAACTAAGTAACGTGGATCACTCGCGCGATTTCACGGGCAGTGCCGATAGCGACATGAGCAATAGCCTCAGCGGTAATATCTCGGTAACGGTGTCTGATGTGTTGCCCAACGGTGTGTTGGTGATTCG
>DATHYR010000291.1:0-1096 GCA_035458985.1 Pseudomonadales bacterium | reverse complement strand
GACAGCACTTCAAAGGTCAGCCAGTCGATACCAAAATATAAATTGCGCACAGGATCGTTTAACGACCACGTAGGGTGACCATCTCGACCCTTAGGACCTTTGTGCAGCGCCAATTCGCTGCGTAGCTCTTGCCATTGCGCCGTGTCCACTTACAATCCCAACCATGCCCGCATAGAAGCCATAGGGCGTCGCAGCATCCAGTAAATCATGGGGACACGATGGCCGTGTAATTTGAGCGTACCTTTCAATCCAATACGTACACTGTCGTTATCGGTAAGTAAATTAGCGCGCACACGATAGGCGTAATAACCCTCAGGGCGCATTTCAGGTTGCAGGGAAATGTACGCCACCTCGCCCGACAGGGCAGAAAGAGGATTATTGGTGAGGAAAAGCTCCACGTGGGCATCTTCAGGCAGGGTAATCATATCGCCCGGCGACAACCAGGCCTCAATGGCAACATCGCGATCATTCGCCACGATCATAACTTTCTCGCCAGTGGCCACGGGACGGCCTATCCAAGCATTAGGATCCTCTAACAAAACAATGCCATCGATGGGTGCGCTTACCAAGGCACGCTGATTTAATGAACGAAGGTAATCCACATTGACCTGTTTTTCAGCAAGCTGGCTTTGCAACACAGCAAGCTCCGCTTTGCTTTCTGCTTCATATAATGCACGCTGAGCCAGACGACGATACTCTGCTTGGGTTGTCGCTAATTCACGCTCAGCCAGTGTAAAGCGGCTGAGTAAACTAACCGCATCAAATCGAAACAGTTCTTGCCCTGCCAAGACACGCTGATTAGGAATCACCGCCAGTTGTTCGATCACGCCGTCCATAGGTGCACGAATATAAGAAGGAGAAGCTGGAATAAGATCGGCTGGGGCTAACACTGTTAACCGCACGGGAAATAGCAAGAAGGCAACAACAGCCACAGCTACCCAACGACCGCGATGACTCAATGAGGACCATCGCTGTTTAAATTTATGACGGGTAGAGTTCACCTTTGTGGCGGTATGACGAGACTCATATTCGGCCGACCAAATGTCTAACCATTCTTGCAGAAAGTTGATTTCAACGGGCATGAAACCTTTGTCGC
>DATHYR010000290.1:0-1515 GCA_035458985.1 Pseudomonadales bacterium | reverse complement strand
GCAGGCTTTACGGTATTGAGCTGCGACAATATGCCTCACAATGGCGTGCGTATTAAGCAGGCGGTGCTTGAGATGGCGGTAGCAAGGTCACCGGCGTTGGCGCGATGGATAGAAGAGCATGTGTCCTTCCCCTGCAGTATGGTCGATCGCATTGTGCCCGCCATGACGCCAACCAAATTAGCCGCTTTGCAGCAGACCTTGGGTCTTAACGATCCCAATGCAATAGAAACGGAAAGTTTTTCTCAGTGGGTCATTGAAGATGACTTTTGTGCGGGACGTCCTGCGCTTGAAACCGTTGGCGTGCAGTTTGTTGAGCGCGTGGCCGCCTACGAAACCATGAAGTTGCGGTTGTTAAACGGCAGCCATTCGTTGTTGGCCTATTGCGGCCAGTTTCTGGGGCACGACACGGTTGATCAAGCCATTGCTGACCCCGTGATGCGACGTTTGGTATTGGCGTATATGCAAGAAACCGCCGCCAGTGTCACCGTGGATATTGATGTGGAGGCGTATTGTGAATCGTTGTTAGCTCGGTTCTCTAATAACACGCTGAATCACCGTCTAGCGCAAATTGCGATGGATGGATCACAGAAAATTCCTCAGCGTTGGTTGGCACATATCGAAGAAGTGCGTTGTGATCTGCAAACATTGGCTGTGACTGAGTGTGCGCTCGCATGTTGGATGTACTTCATGGGCGGAATATCACCCATCGGTGGGGAGCTTGAAGTTAACGACCCTTTGGCTGGTGTGTTTGCCGAGATTGATTCTTCAATGCCCTCGGTCAATGTAGTGGCACAGTTTTTGGCAGTATCTGCCGTTTTCCCTTCGTCTTGGCAACAAGACAAAGCCTTGATAGCGCGCCTTGCGGGTTATCTTGATCAGTTGCGCGTCGCTGACGATGTGGCAGCTGTTTCCCAGATGTTTACGGCAGTCTCCGAGTAAACATATTTTCCCTATGCTTGGGGCGCTTCGGCGCCCTTTTTTTTGTCTACAGGGATGTAGTTATGCCGTGAAGGGCAGGACGCCCGAGAGCCGTGTCTACAGGGATGTAGTTATGCCTTCCATGGCGGTCAAGCCCGAGAGCGGTGTGGCCCTCCTTGGCGGTAAAACCCGAGAGAGGCGTGTCTACGATACCAGCATCACTTCAAGCATTGCTTGGGTGAGTACATTGCAGCCAAAAAAAAACCGCCTTTCGGCGGTTTCTATTAAGCAAGTTTTAAAACGACAGCTTGCCAGCCCATAAGGGTGAGATAACCGTCGGACAGCATCAGGTCGTCATAGTTGTTAATCAATACTCGCTCTACATCGTCGACAATCAGATTTTGCTCATCGGTGGAGAAGTTCAACGCCACTAGCAAGGTTTCATTGTCGAGAGTGCGCGTGAAGACATACAAGCTATCGTGCTCGGGCAATAACAATTCATAAGCACCATAGATGAGCGTCAAGCTTTCGCTTCGCAGCTTCGCCATGCGTCGGAAGTAATTTAGTGGCGACGCCGGGTCATGCTCTTGCGAAGCA
>DATHYR010000289.1:0-31232 GCA_035458985.1 Pseudomonadales bacterium | reverse complement strand
AGCACCTGGGTGATACTGGTTTAGTGGCTATGCAAGAACGTGGGCGTGTACAAGTGGGTAAAGTGGCTGATTTGACATTATTCAATCCTAAGACTGTGACCCCCAAAGCGACCTATAAGCTGGGTGAGAATGGTTTGTCCTCTGAGGGAATACAGTGGGTGATTGTTAATGGGACGATTGTGGTGAATGACGGCAACGTGCTGGATGTAAGGCCAGGACAATCTATTCGATTTGATGTTGAGCAAAATCCTAGGTATGTTCCTGTCAATTGGCACGAGTGGTTGGACGAACACACGATTATGCCGCCAGCGTTTCATGACACGCATTTAGATGATCCTCGTGGATCCCACTGATAAAAAAGCGCTGAAAGGCGCTTTTTTATTGCCTTACGTTTTGAAAAGATTAAGCTTTAGTACTGTTCATTGTAATGACCTTCATAGGAATAAGCGTTAGATCGCCACATATAAAAATGTAATAGGGCAATATCTATGTCAACTGAACCGGAAAAAAGCCACTACAGAGCCTGCCATTTGTGCGAAGCCATTTGTGGGGTCGAGATAAAAACATGTGGTGACGAGATTGTCTCAATTAAGGGCGACCCTCAGGATCCATTTAGCCGAGGCCACATCTGTCCCAAGGCGACGGCGCTAGAAGATTTGCATAACGATCCTGACCGTTTGCGCACGCCTGTACGAAAGACGCCCACAGGCTGGGAGCCTATATCATGGGAGGACGCCTTCCAGTTCGCGGCTTCACGTATCGTGGACTTGCAAACAGAATATGGTAAGGACACGATTGCATTTTATGCCGGTAATCCGAGTGTTCATAATTATGGTTTGCTAACTCACCAGCAGGTCCTTCGTAAAGCCATTGGGTCAAAAGTGACCTTTTCGGCGACCTCACTTGACCAATTACCCCACCAGTTAGTCGCTTGGGGGATGTTTGGTCATCAGTTCCTCCTGCCCATTCCTGACATCGATCGCACGCAGTTCATGATGATTATCGGAGGGAACCCGTTGGCCTCCAACGGCAGTATGATGACAGTGCCTGACGTGAAGAAACGCTTGCGTGATATCCAATCCCGCGGTGGGCGATTTGTGGTGATAGACCCAAGGCGAACAGAAACCGCCGCCATCGCTGATCAGCATTTATTTATCCGGCCAGGCACGGATATTTATTTATTGTTGGCGATGTTAAATACCTTGCTTGAGGGTGAGCGTAAGCCTAATGCATGGGTTGAGGATGCCGCGCTGCAATCTCTCCAAACCCTCGTCTCGCCCTTTACGGTTGAGCTCGCCGAACAAAAAACGGGCATCAACGTGCTGGATATTAAACGACTCACGGCTGATTTAGTCGCGTCCTCCAGTGGTGTCGTATATGGCCGCATGGGTGTCTCTACCCAGCAATTTGGCACCCTTTGCCAATGGGCAATTCAGGTGATTAATCTGTTGTCGGGTAATCTTGATCGTGAAGGCGGAGCGTTGCTGACACACCCTGCGGTGGGATACATCGGTAAGGGGGATCGAAACGCGGGTAGCTTGGGTCGGTGGCATTCCCGGGTATCTCAATTGCCCGAGTTCGCGGGTGAGCTGCCTGTTGCCGCGATGGCGGAGGAAATATTGACCCCGGGTGACGGCCAAATTCGTGGTTTGATCACTATTGCAGGGAATCCAGTACTGTCGGCGAGTAATGGTGGTCTGATGGATAGGGCACTGGCCGATCTTGATTTCATGGTGGCTATTGATTTTTACATCAACGAGACCACACGCCATGCCGATCTGATTTTGCCACCGACCGGACCCTTGGAGCATGATCATTACGATATTGTTTTTCACCGTATGGCAGTGCGAAATACGGCCCGATACAACGACGAGGTGTTCCCAAGATCGGATGACCAAAGGCACGATTGGGAAATATTTAATGCCCTTGGCAGTGCGATTGCCGCATTAAAAGGTGTCCCATTGAAGACCATGCCTGCGCCGGCAGAGATTATCGATCACGAACTCCAGCGAGGCGTGTATGGCAGTCAAGGTGACAGTGAGTTTGGTTTGAGCTTGGCGGTCCTGCGCGAGCATGTTCATGGTATCGATTTGGGTCCTTTGAAACCTTCGTTGGCGGAAAGGATCAATACCACGTCTGGCAACATCACGTTAATTCCCGACTTTATCCAGGAGGATTTTCTGCGTCTCACGCTTCATGCCGAAAGGCCTCAAGAAGAGGGCCTATTGCTGATTGGTCGCCGACATGTCCGCAGTAATAACTCATGGATGCATAACAGTCATCGTCTAGTGAAAGGCCGACCGCGTTGGATGTTATTGATGCACGCAAGCGATTTGGCTGCACGTGGGATTCCCGATGGTGCTCGTGTCAAGATTAGCTCACGCACTGGAATCCTTGAAACGCAGGTCTCTGAAAGCGATGAGGTCATGCCTGGGGTTGTATCTCTGCCTCATGGCTGGGGGCACAGACGTGATGGGGTTGTATTGTCTATCGCCACGGCGCAGGGCGGGGTGAGCGCCAATGATCTTACGGATGAACGTTTGCTCGACACCGTGAGTGGTAATGCGGTATTCAATGGTGTGCCGGTCGAGGTAACGCTAGCATCAACCTAGAAAGTAACGGCGTGCGTTTGTTAATAAGAGATGGTGAGTCACCGTCAAGGCGACGTTGTACCTCTGCCGGGTGCTTGGCGCAGAATGCAATCGGCACTTACGCCAGACCCATCTATACTAAAAATGACCAAATCTAGGGAGAATGTTAATGACAAAGCCGTCGAGAATGGATCGCGTGCTGGGAACCATCGAGCGATGGGGGAATGCGCTGCCAGATCCCGCCATGCTTTTTGTAGGATTGTTGGTATTGGTATGGGTGGCCTCTTGGTTATTTTCACTCGGGTCATACGATGTTATCGATCCACGCACCGGCAGTGCGGTCGTGATCCACAATCAATTATCAGGTCCGGCCTTCACTGAATTTACCAGTAATATCGTTAAAAACTTTGCGCATTTCCACCCGATTGGTGTGGTATTGGTCGCCATGTTAGGTATTGGCGTGGCTGAGCATACGGGTTTTATCAATGCGTCGTTGCGTGCGTTATTGAAGTCAACGCCAAGTGCCTTTTTAACCCCAATGGTTATCATGGTAGGTATTGTCAGTCACGCGGCAGCTGATGCCGGTTATGTGTTGGTGATACCTCTTGGGGGCGTTATTTTTTATGCCGCCGGGCGTCATCCTCTAGCGGGTATTGCGGCGGCCTTTGCGGGTGTCTCTGGCGGGTTCTCGGCTAACTTTGTGCCTTCCTCTATCGACCCCATGCTGCAGGGTATTACCCAGACGGGGGCGCAAATATTAGCGCCAGATATTACTCTCAACCCCCTCAATAATTACTTTTTCACCGCTGCCTCCTCTATTCTCATCATCGGCTTGGGGTGGTGGATTACTGACCGCTGGGTAGAGCCAAGACTCGGTGACCAGAAAGTGAAGGAAAATCACCAAGGCGATGGTTTAGGTGATGTGGCTGTTAATGAGCAACGCGCGCTGCGTTGGGCGCTGTTGGCAATGCTCGGTGGTATTGTGTTGTTGTTTGTCACAGCCATGCCTGAAGGATCGGCTTGGCGCGGCGAGGGTGGGACGCTGACGGAGTTCGGTGCCCCGATGATGGATTCCATCGTGTCGCTGATTTTCTTATTGTTTCTTTTACCGGGGGTGGTCTACGGTGTCGCTGCGGGCACGGTTAAAACCTCTAAGGATGTGATTGACGGTATGACCAACACCATGAAAGACATGGGCTACTACTTGGTCATTATGTTTTTCATCGCGCAGTTTATCTACGCCTTTGGCCAATCCAATTTGGGTATTCTGATGGCCTTAGAGGGCGCCGAGTTGTTGAAAGCAGCTGGTTTGCCGGCGAGTATCACGATTGTGGGTATCATTTTATTGACAGCCTTGCTCAACTTATTTGTAGGTTCTGCTTCAGCCAAATGGGCGCTACTGTCGCCGATCTTTGTGCCTATGTTGATGCAACTGGGCCTCTCACCAGACCTGACGCAGGCCGCCTATCGCGTAGGGGATTCTACCACGAATATCATTACACCATTATTGCCTTATTTTCCCTTGGTCGTGGTGTATTGCCAACGCTACCTGCCCAAGACGGGCATTGGCACAGTGGTCGCGTTGATGCTTCCTTACAGTGTGAGTTTCCTTATTTGTTGGACACTGTTCTTGCTGGGTTATTGGGCGCTGGGTTTGCCGCTTGGGTTGCAGTCCAGTTATACCTATCCCTAGTATTTAAGGCCTCTCAGGAGGCCTTTTTTGATGTCCATTGCAGTAGCCAGACGGTGATCGCTGGCAGTAAGGTCAGTGTCACCGCCGTCGCCCCCAAGATACCAAACATGACGATGACGCCAACGCCGCGATAGAGTTCCGTTCCTGCCCCGGGAATGAACACCAGGGGTGCTAATCCAAAGACAGTAGTGAGCGTTGACATCATGATGGGGCGAAGTCGAAGTTTAACGGCCTGTAATACAGCATCGACAGGCATCGCGCCGTCATGAAGGTTCTTTACGGCTTGATCGACAATCAAGATAGGGTTGTTCACCACCGTGCCCATGAGGATTAAAAAACCTAGCATAGAGATCATGTCAAAGGGTTGTGATATGGCCGCCAGACCCAGTGCCGGAAGCAAACTGCCAACCCCGTTGAGCAATGCCAAGCCAACCACGCCCCCAGCAACCCCAACAGGGATAGATGTCATGATCAGAAGTGGATATCCCCAATGACTAAAAATTGCGACCATTAGTAGATAGATGATCAGAAGTGCCACGGTGTAGTTTTCCATGAGGGAGGCGCGTGTGGCATCGAGTTGATCGGCTGCCCCTGAAATATCGATCTGTATGTGAGAGGGTATGGCGCCTTCTTGTTTCAACGCGGCCACCACCTCTTGTTGAACGATGGCAACGCCCGTTTCAAGTGCCGTGGTTCGTGGCGGGATGATATTCAATGTCACGGTTCTACCGCCGTTAATGCGCCTGATTTGGGCGGTATCTACCGCATCAATGATGTCGGCAATATCGCCGACAGGCACGATAGCTCCCGAGGGTGTATAGATCGGGAGATGTTCTAGGCTTTCAAGGGTAGCGTTTTGTCCCGCGTCGCTGTAGAGATACATATCGATTTTGTCATCATCGATAAAAAACTCATCAACATAGCTTCCATCGGTTAAGGCAGCGATGGTGAAACCAATTGATTGGGCGTTCAGCCCCAGTTCTGCAGCGCGCTCCCAATGAGGTCGAATCTCTGCCATGGGTTGAGATAACGTGAGCGAGGATGGTCTCGATTGGATGCGTGGTTTCTCTAGGACCAAGCTGGCGCGATCATAAATCGTTCTTGCAACACCATAGATTTCGCCTAAATCAGCCCCGCTGATATCGACATTAATACTGCGACTACCGCCATCGTTGCTGCTAATGATGGAGCCGCGTGCGGCAAAGCCACGCATGCCTGGATAACTCTCATAATGCTCGGTGATAGCGTCCATGAGAGATTCAATATCGCGCGGTGCTGTAGGCTCGGCAATAATGCGTAATGATTCTGGTCCTACGCGCATATTCATGTAAGCCATGGGCGGTACAGGTGTCTTGCCAGCGTCATATGCGTCGCGATTAACCCCCACATGGGGTAGCAAATAGTCTTCGACCTGTTGACCAATGGCGGCCATGGTTTGCAGGTTATATCCCGGTGGTGCATTCATCACCGCGAAGACTTTCGGTTCTTCACCCTCAGGAAGATACTCGGCGGGGGGCGTTAACCCCCATAATACGCTGACACTCGTTAGTAGCGTGAGCGTCACGGTGATGACGCGGGCGCGTTGCGTGCTAATGATCTTTTTGACGTTTAGCGTCAGTGCGTCGGTGGCGCGTTCAATCACAGGGATGGGTTTTGCGTCGATACCAAGGCGCGCAAGCATAGTGGGGATGAGGGTGATGGCTATCAACATCGAGGCCAAAATAGCCGCTGAAATGGCAACGGCTATATCCGAATATAATTGCCCCGCTTCTTGTTCGACAAACAGCACGGGTAAAAAGACCAAAATGGTGGTCAGAGTGGACGCCAACACCGCAGGCCAAACCTGTGTGACGCCCGCGAGTGCGGCGTCGAAACGATGTTTACCTTTGCGTAATTCGTTCTCAATACTTTCAAGCACCACAATACTGTTGTCTAGTGTCATGCCAATAGCAAACGCGATCCCGGCCAGTGAGATCACATTGACCGTTCTGCCGGCCAGCAGTAACCCTAGAAAAGCGACCACCACGCATAGTGGAATGCCTAGGACAGCCATTAGGGTCGCGCGACCAGAGCGTAGGAAGAAATATAAGATGGTCGTTGCCAATAGGGCCCCTAGGACAAGGTTTTGCCATATATTGGCAATCGAATCCTCTACATATTTAAC
This sequence comes from Pseudomonadales bacterium, assembly GCA_035458985.1. Taxonomy (GTDB): domain Bacteria; phylum Pseudomonadota; class Gammaproteobacteria; order Pseudomonadales; family JAHEIH01; genus JAHEIH01. Next base: position 24,784 of record DATHYR010000289.1, on the reverse strand, counting down.
GTCGTCGGAGACAGCAAAGATCGTCAAGCCCTGGGGTTCAAGCAACTGTGTCCTAACGGCGTCTACTTCGGCCAACATGGCTTGCTTAATATCGATAACGTTTGAGCCGGGTTCACGCCGAACGGCCAAAAACAGGTTTTCTGCACCGTTATAGGCGCTTAAAGCACGACGCTCAAAGGTGCCTAGCGACACGCTCGCCACGTCTTTGAGGCGAACTATGCTGTCGTTACGCCGCGTCAAAATTACATTTTCTAGCGCCTGTAGATCCTCGAAACGACCGATGGTTCGAAGCAAATATTGGCGCTTGCCGGCCTCAATTTCTCCGCCGGATCGATCGCGGTTGCGCATGCGTATAGCCTCTCGCACCTCGCTGAGGGTCAAGTTGCGTTGGGCGAGGGCGAAGGGATCCACTAAGATTTGTATTTGCCGCTGCGTACCGCCCCAAATACTAATTTCTGAGACCCCTGAAACTCGGGCTAAACGGGGCTGAATGGTGTCTTCCACAAAGTCTAATGCTAAATCCATATTCACTTGGCGTGGATTGCCGGGCAGGGGCGTTATGCTAAAAAACATAAAGGCATTACTGGAAAAGCTATTGGCATAAATGCGAGGTTCGTCGACATTTTCTGGGTAGCCCTGGACTTGAGAGAGCGCATTGTTTACACGAATCTGCATCTCCGTCATGTCGGTACCAAAGGGGAATTCCAGTTCAATTTCCGCTTGTCCGCTTCGTGCACTCGATTGCATGCGAATCAGACTGGGTAAATTTCGCAAATATCGCTCTTGCTCGATAAGAATTTCTTTTTCCACATCTTGCGGAGTGGCCCCAGGCCATACTGTGCGAATACTTATAGCCCTGACGTCAAGATCAGGAATCATCTGTACAGGAATACGCAGTGCCCCAACAACACCCACTAACGTAAAAATAAGGGTTGCGACCGCAACAATGATGCCGCGACTTAAAATGGCCCTAAACATCGTCATTGACCACATTGACGGATTGGTTTGGCGAGAGTGATTCATTACCGCGAACCACCACCCTTGCACCTTGGCTAAGCCCATGGAGTATTTCTACTTGATCACCCATTGTTTGGCCGATTGTCACTGGATTTTCTATGGCGAGGGTGGTGCCATCAACATCTTTAACTGTCCATATGACTTTACTGCCATCGGTGCGACGTAGAATGGCATCGCGAGGAACGATAACGCCACGTCGATCAATCGTAAGTGACAGTGTTCCATTGACTGCCATACCAGGGTATACATCGCTCGATTGGGAAGGTTTAGCTCTTAGTATGACGCTGCGCGAGGCGGTATCAGCTACCGGAATAATTGACACAACGTCGGCGGGTAATGGCTGATCGTCGTATTGGCGCTGAATGGTCAATTTGCCAATATTATTGATATTGTTTAACACAATTTCAGGCACTGAAAAGTCTAACCAAAGATGATGTAAGTCGACTAATTGTAGTGTGGATTTGCCAGGGGTAACCCACTCGCCGGGGTCGACGTCGCGTGATGCAATGACCCCTGCGAAAGGCGCTTTAATGGTGTGTCTCGCTACGATTTCTTTGTCGTACTGCCATTGCGCTGTGGCTTTTTGTAAATTGGCCTTGCGTTGTTCTATGTTGGCAGCTAGGTCTCGCAAGGTGCTTTCAGCAATGGATTGTTTGGCTTGCAGTTGTTGTAGCTCCTGCAGTCGGCGTTGAGCATCATCAAGTGCAATTTGCATGTCATCGACATGGGCTTTGGATACTGCCAATGTATGTTTTGCGAGCGTGTCATCTAGGCTAATTAATACGTCGCCTTGCAATACCTTATCACCTATTCGCTTTTCGACGCGGGTGACTAAACCACTGATTTGGACGCTTAGTTGAGCATCAATGTCGGCGACGACGCTGCCAGAAATTTGGACAGTCTTAAACACATCATCGGTTATTGCGGTGACAACATGCACAGGGGCTTGGGCGACAGCGTGTAGGCTAAATACAAGGCATAGGGTTACTTTCATGAGGCGATAATATAACGATTTCTTTGCCAGTATCTGTCGCATAAGGTGTCCTTTTATTGGTAACTAAACGCATCAACTATACGAAATAAATCCTCGCTTCGCTCAGTCTTTGTGTAAAGGTTAGCTATTTTTTCTATTTATTTGTAAGTTCTTTTTTCTATGTAGGCTGGGTGAATTTTTTTAAATAAAAACTGGCTTTTTTTTGCTTTTTTGTTTATTTTTTTGCTGTTTACAACTCCCTCTTAAGGTTTACAAGGAAATATACATGAGTCGTTTAGAAGAATTATTGCAACAACAAAAAGATTTAGAAAAAGAAATTAAAGAAGTCGCGAAAAATGAACGTGCTGAAGCCTTAAAAACAGTGCGCTCGTTGTGTAAACAATACGGCTTCACCGCATCTATGTTGCAAAACTATCTTTCAACCGGTCGCCCACGCAAGGCTAAAAAGTCATAGTGCAAACCGATGAGTATTATATGCAGCGAGCATTAACGCTTGCTGCAGCCGCTGAAAGCGACAACGAAGTGCCCGTAGGGGCACTCGTTGTTTCTGGGGATGGCGTTGTTATAGGTGAGGGTTGGAATTGTCCTATTACCTCGAGTGATCCCACTGCCCACGCAGAAGTTGTCGCGTTGCGTCAGGCGGCGAGAGCTATCAATAATTATCGCTTAGTGGATTGCACCTTATACGTTACCCTTGAACCGTGCACAATGTGTTGTGGTGCGCTCATTCATTCGCGTATTAAGCGCGTTGTGTATGGCGCAAAAGAACCTAAGGCTGGCGCTGTTCACAGTCATCTGCAACTCCTAGACTTATCGCATACCAATCATAAAGTTGACGTAGTATCAGGCGTGTGTGAGGAGCAATGTGCGTATTTATTAAGCGCATTTTTTAAACGTCGACGTGAAGAAAAACGTGTTCAAAAATGAGATCAATAATGAAAAAAATATTCTTGTATTTATTGTTAGTCAGTTTGGCGGCCTGTTCCCGGCAATCTCCCCAAGGCCCTGTGGTCACGGTGTTTAGTGGCGGCACAATTTACAATGGCCAAGGCGAACAGCGCATTGAAGCCCTCGCTGTTCGTGAAGGTGTGATTCTTGCGGCAGGCGATTTGGACAGTGTGTTGCAAAAAGCCGGTTCGAATGTAGAGCAGGTCAATTTACAGGGCCGTGTGCTTATGCCTGGTTTTATCGAAAGCCATGGTCATTTATCTGGCTTTGGACACAGTCAGCAAATATTGGCCCTGTCGGATGTCACAAGTTATGAGATGTTGGTGGATGTGGTTGCAGAGGCTGTTGCGCAAGCATCGCCTGGGCAGTGGATCGTCGGCCGAGGTTGGCATCAAAGTAAGTGGTCCTCGCTCGGTGACAAGGTCGTCAAAGGATTTCAAACCCATCACGCACTCTCTGCCATATCGCCTGATAACCCTGTTGTCTTGGCGCATGCAAGTGGTCATGCAGTGTTTGCTAATCAGGCGGCCATGGATTTAGCAGGTATCGAGCAGAACGCGAGTTTTGGTGGCGATGGCGAAATTATCCTTGATGATGAAGGGATGCCCACTGGTATTTTTAATGAAAATGCCGCCGACCTTATCAGTGATCTTGTGCCTACTGATTCTTTAGCTGACCGCAAGCAGCAAATTCGCTTGGCGACACAAGCGGCACTCGCCAAAGGGGTGACGTCATTCCACGACGCTGGCAGTGATCCAATGGACATTCAAGCGCTTCAGGAAATGGCGTCACAGGGTGAGTTGGGGCTGAGGGTCTACGCGATGCTTTCGACAGCCTATCCGGCCTTAATTGACGAATGGTTTGCCAACGGACCCTTAGTAGATGCCTACGACGGTTTGTTGAGTGTTCGCAGTGTCAAGATTCATGCTGATGGCGCATTGGGTTCACGAGGGGCTTGGTTACTTGAGGAATACAGCGATCGTCACGGCCACTTTGGTATGCCCACCTATCCGATGGAAGGTGTTGAAGAGATGGCGCTGCGTGGCCTAGATGCTGGCTTTCAGGTGAATGTTCACGCCATCGGTGACAGAACGAATCAAGAGGTGATGGATCGCATTGAAGCGGCATTAAAACAACGGCCCACGGATGATCATCGTTTTCGGATCGAGCACGCACAGCATCTCGCGCTAAGCGATATTCCACGGTTTGCAGAATTGGGTGTTATCGCGTCAATGCAGGCCATTCATATGAGTTCTGACCGTCCATGGGCGATTGATCGACTAGGTATTCAGCGAATCGAAGACGGCGCCTATGTGTGGCAAAAATTATTGCAAAGCGGTGCGGTGGTTGTGAATGGTACTGACGTGCCGATTGAGCCTATTGATCCCTTTGCATGTTTTTATGCCTCGGTAACGCGTAAAACCCTAGCGGGTCAACCCGAGGGAGGGTACGAGTCAGAGCAGCGAATGACGCGCGCACAGGCCCTTATTAGTTACACCCGTGATGCCGCGTTTGCTGCATTTCAGGAAAAACAATTAGGAACCTTAGAAGCGGGTAAGTGGGCTGATATGGTTATCCTTGATAGGGATATCATGCAAGTCGATGAAAGTGCTATTTTGGGTACTCAGGTGTTGGCGACTATGCTGGCGGGCAAGCTCGTGTACGGCTCGCTATAACACATCGATACCGCTGTTCAAGGGCAGCGGTATTTCTTTTGCGTCATCGTTCAACGTCTCTTCACTGCGCCGATTCTGTGCGCTGACTTCATGCCACCGCAAATAAGACTCGAAGCGCCTAATATTGGTCACATAATCCACCGGCTCTTGGCCGCGGGCATAACCAAATTTTGTTTTACTGTACCAACGTCTTTTTTGCAGTAACGGTAGATGTTGCTTGACGTCTTCCCATAGGTCCGGATTCTTGCCTTGGCGTTGCGTAATGACCCTAGCGTCCTCTAGATGGCCAAGGCCCACGTTATAGGCCGCAAGGGCTAACTCGGTCCGATCAGGCTCGGTGATGCGCGCGGGCAAGCGTTCATGTATTTTTTTAAAGTAGGCGATGCCGCCACGCAAACTCTGTTCCGCATCGAGGCGGTTGGTAATGCCCATTTCGTTGGCAGTGATCTGGGTGAGCATCATCATCCCCCTCACGCCAGTCGGGGATTTGGCTTTTGGGTCCCAATGTGACTCCTGATAGGCTATGGCGGCCAACAAAGGCCAATCTATATTCGCCTCCTGTGCCACACGTTTAATCATATCGATGTATTTTGGTAAAACATCCTCCACTCGACGCGTAAAGGTCTGCGCGCTGCCACGAGACATGTCGTTGCTTGGGTCAAAGTATTCGCTGATCAGTGCGTCAAGGGTACCGTCCTGCTTGGCCTCAGCCAGGAAAAGGTTGATTTCCTGCAATAAACTCTTGGATGTATCTCCTTTCATCACCGCCCAGGATAAAGGCTGTGGTTCACCGATGCGCATGCCAGTGCTCAAGCTGGGGAACAGTTCGCGATTTATGGCAAATTCATTGGAATCGACCACGGCGTAGTCATAATGAAAGTCTCTTACCATTTCTAGGAAATCGATACTTTCCAGTCGGTTTAATTCGTCCCAGAATAAGGCGGGATGTTCGATCTGAAGCGCCGATAGCGCTTCTGCATGCGAACTATTAGCAATGACGGCAATAGACTTATTGATTAAGTCTTCAACCCCTCGCGGTTTGGCCTCTCCCGCACGGTATACCACGACGGCGTCGACTTCGAAGTAAGGGTCGCTGAAGGCGAGCTTTTCACGACGCTTGGGGGTATCGGCAAATCCCGCGGCGGCCATATGGACGCCGCCCAAACTTGTTGTGGTGACCAGAGACTGTAGGTCGTTATAGCTGACGATCTCAAGTTCGACGCCCAGTCGAAGCGCAAAGTGGTAGGCTAATTCGTATTCAAAGCCACGGTCTGTCCCTTGTTCCTGGTAATAGGTCGTTGGGCCATTGCGGGTGGCTATGCGTAGCACGCTATCTTGTCGAATACTGTCTAGTAGGTTGGGCGTGAGTGATGTGTAAAAAGCCAGCACAATACCGATCAGCACCGCACTCATCGTAATGATGGGAATGGCGCCAATGCGGCGAGGTGATGGATCTTTTACTTGATTCACAGCAGCTCCTTTAGGATTTACCGACCAGTCTACTTGAGGTAGGACATATGGGCTACTACCAAGGGACCCTATGGGTTGTGAAAAATGCCCTAAAAAGTCGATTTGCAACTGCACTTGGCGGTTAATTTACAGTACAATTGCGCCTTTTCGATAAGCCCAGAGGTCTTCATAAGCATGCTCATTTTGCGCGGTGCTCCAGCCTTATCCCCATTCCGTCTTGAAAAAACGCTTGCCGCTCTTCAGTCGATTGATCCCTCAATCTCACGTGTATACGCAGAGTTTGTGCATTTTGCTGACACATCGTCTGATGTGGTGGAAGAAAAACTGACCACCTTGCAAGCGTTGCTGCATTACGGCCCAAGTGAGTCTCCAAGCGAGGTAGATGGTGAGGTTTTTGTTGTCGTGCCGCGCCCAGGCACGATCTCTCCTTGGTCCTCGAAGGCCACAGATATCGCCCGCAATTGTGGCTTAGATAGCATTAGGCGGCTTGAGCGTGGCGTGATTTATTGGGTTGAGGGTCGAAGTGCTGATGTTCATCGTGACGCCCTGGCGAGCGTTCTTTTTGATCGTATGGTGGAAACAGTGTTGCCCTCTGCCGAGTCGGCCAACGTCTTATTTGAACAACACGATCCCGCGCCACTGACAGATGTCGATGTCATCACGGGGGGGAGAAATGCCTTGGTGGCGGCCAACGTGGCGTTGGGTTTGGCACTTGCCGATGACGAAATTGATTACTTGACGACGAGCTTTACCGAGTTGGGAAGAAATCCTACCGATGTTGAGTTAATGATGTTTGCTCAAGCAAACTCAGAGCATTGTCGGCACAAGATTTTTAATGCCAGTTGGACTATCGACGGAGAAGTGCAAGAGAAATCCTTGTTTGGCATGATCAAAAACACCTACCAGTGCGGTGGTGAAAATGTTCTGTCAGCCTATTCAGACAACGCGGCCGTGGTCACAGGTCCCGTCGCGGGGCGATTTTTTCCGAACCCGGAAACGACGTTCTACGATTATGTAGAAGAGCCCATCCACCTCTTGATGAAGGTGGAAACGCATAACCACCCCACAGCCATTGCCCCATTTCCGGGTGCTGGCACTGGATCAGGTGGTGAAATTCGCGACGAAGGCGCGGTGGGTAAAGGTTCAAAACCTAAGGTTGGTTTGACGGGTTTCACAGTATCTAACTTGAGTATTCCCGGCTACCAACAGCCATGGGAGCATGAGTACGGTCGGCCAGGGCGTATTGTCTCGGCATTAGAGATCATGATCGAAGGTCCGATCGGTGGTGCTGCGTTTAACAACGAATTTGGGCGACCCAATCTTTGCGGCTACTTCAGAACCTTTGAAGAGACCGCATTGGGTGCCAATGGAGAAGAAGTTCGCGGTTATCACAAGCCCATTATGTTAGCGGGTGGTTACGGTAATATCCGTGGTGAGCATGTCGAGAAAACTCCTTTTGAGCCCGGCTGTAAGTTGATTGCCCTAGGTGGTCCAGCCATGCTGATTGGATTGGGTGGCGGTGCCGCGTCTTCGATGGATTCAGGGGCGTCGTCTGAAGATCTAGATTTTGCTTCAGTGCAGCGTCAAAACCCTGAAATTGAGCGTCGCTGCCAAGAGGTTATCGATCGCTGCTGGGCCTATGGCGAAGATAACCCTATTGCCTTTATTCACGACGTTGGCGCGGGTGGGTTGTCCAATGCCTTCCCCGAGCTGGTAAAAGACGCTGGCTGTGGTGGCACATTTGAACTGCGAGAAGTTCCCAATGATGAGCCCGGCATGTCGCCATTGGCCATTTGGTGTAACGAATCGCAAGAGCGATACGTGTTGGCCGTTAAGCCAGAAAATCTGGACCGATTCGCGGCCATTTGCGCCCGCGAGCGAGCACCGTTTGCGGTGGTGGGTGAGGCGACTAAAGAGCAGCATTTACGAGTTGGGGACAAGGTCTTCAACAACAATCCGGTCGATTTGCCAATGTCAATTTTGTTCGGTAAACCACCTAAAATGCACCGTGAGATTACCCGTGTGGCGGTTGAATTACCTGCGCTATCACTTGAGGGTATCTCCGTTGCAGAGGCCGCCGAGCGTGTCTTGCAGGCGCCCGCCGTGGCCTCCAAAAATTTCTTGATCACCATTGGTGATCGTTCAGTGACGGGCATGGTCCACCGTGACCAAATGGTAGGGCCTTGGCAGGTACCCGTCGCAGACTGCGCTGTCACTACGGTGTCTTATAACAGTAACGCGGGTGAAGCCATGTCGATGGGTGAGCGCACGCCCGCCGCGTTGATTGATGCGCCAGCGTCCGGCCGTATGGCGGTTGGCGAGGCTATCACTAATATTGCAGCCACAGCCATTGCCGATATACGCGACATTAAACTTTCCGCTAACTGGATGTGTGCCGCCGGTCACCCAGGCGAGGATGAAAAACTTTACGATACCGTGAAGGCCGTAGGTATGGAGTTCTGTCCTGCGTTAGGTCTGACGATTCCCGTGGGCAAAGATTCCATGTCGATGCGAACCACATGGCGTGATGGTGAAGAGGATAAAGCTGTCACCGCACCATTGTCGTTGGTGATTTCAGCGTTTTCACCGGTGAGCGATGTGCGCAAAACGCGTACGCCACAACTGCGCACTGACTTGGGCGAAACCCGTCTAATAGCGATTGATCTTGGCGCCGGAGCAAACCGTCTCGGAGCCTCTATTTTGGCTCAAACTTACAACCAAGTGGGTAATGAGTGCGCGGATGCGGATGACCCACAGCGACTGCTGGCTTTCTTTAAGGCCATGCAGGTCTTGCTCAATGAAGAATTGATTGTGGCTTACCATGATCGCTCAGACGGTGGTTTGTTGGCCACCTTGTGCGAAATGTCTTTTGCCGGTCATTGCGGTATTGATGTGGATATTGCCGCGCTGGGTAATGATAGTCTGGCGGTATTGTTTGCTGAAGAACTGGGCGCCGTGCTTCAAGTGTTGGCTGGCGATGTTGAGCGTGTCAATGCGGTATTGGCAGCTCATAATTTGTCAGTTATGAGTGCCGATATTGGCACCACGTCCGCGGTGGATCGCATTGTTATTCGTCGTGGTCATGAGCCGCTGATTGATGTACCTCGCAATCATTATCAGCGTTTGTGGAGTGAAACCAGTTTCCGAATTCAGTCCTTACGTGATAACCCTGAATGCGCACAGCAAGAATTTGATGCTTTGTTGAGAGACGACCCGGGTTTGTCGGTACATTTGAGTTTCGATGTCAACGAAGATATCACCGCCCCCTATCTTAATTTTGGCGAGCGTCCGCGCGTGGCGATTTTGCGAGAGCAGGGTGTGAATGGGCATGTCGAGATGGCGGCCAGTTTTGATCGTGCTGGATTTATTGCACAAGATGTCCATATGAGTGATTTGATCAGTGGTCGCGTGACGCTAGATCAGTTTAAAGGCATTGCCGCTTGTGGTGGTTTCTCCTACGGTGACGTGTTAGGTGCTGGTGAGGGGTGGTCCAAAACCATTTTGTTCAACGCCATGCTTCGAGATCAATTTGAAGCGTTTTTTGGCCGCGATGACAGTTTCAGTTTGGGTGTGTGCAACGGCTGTCAAATGATGTCGAATCTGCGCGATATTATCCCTGGCGCTTCGCATTGGCCGCGTTTTGTTCGCAATAAATCTGAACAGTTTGAAGCCCGTTTCTCAATGGTCAAAATTGAACAGTCGGCATCGGTAATGTTGCAAGATATGGCGGGAAGCTATCTGCCTGTGGCTGTCGCACATGGTGAAGGTCGAGCTGAATTCAAAGATGCTCAGCATCTGGCACGTGTTGAACAATCGGGCACGATTGCAATGCGCTTTGTCGACAACCATATTCAGACCACCGAGCGTTATCCTGCCAACCCTAATGGTTCGCCCGCCGGGATTACCTCGCTGTGCAGCGAAGATGGTCGCGTGACGATTATGATGCCTCACCCCGAACGCGTTTTTCGCGCCGTCACCAATAGCTGGTGCCCTGATGATTGGGAGCAGGATGGTGCTTGGTTACGCATTTTCCGTAATGCGCGTGCTTGGGTGAACTAAACAGGGCGCTTTCGAGCGCCCATTAATAATATCGACGAGAGCAATGAATAAATACCCCCTTTGGAAATACCTTCTTATCACCGCCGTCTTGGCGGTGGGTACTATATATGCGCTGCCTAACCTCTATGCGCCAGACCCAGCGATTCAAATCTCTACTGAAAGTAGTGGTGAATCATTACCTTCGGATGTGATTGCGCGTATTGGCGATATTCTGGATGACGCGGGTATCGACCACTTTGGTGGTCAAGTCGATGGTAATACGGCCTTGGTAAGGTTAACCGATCAAGATATGCAGTTGCGTGCCCAAGCCACCGTTAAGCGTGCGCTGGGTGATGGTTATGTGGTCGCAGTGAACCTGGCACCGACAACCCCAGAGTGGTTGCGAAACTTAGGTGCAGGGCCCATGAAATTGGGTCTTGATTTGAGTGGTGGTGTCCATTTCTTGCTTGAGGTTGACACGCAGGCGGCCGTGGCTAAGCGATTGGATGTCCTGAGTGACGATATTAAAACCAATATGCGTGAACAGCGTCTTCGGGGAATTGTCACGGTTGAGCCATCGGCCAACCCTGAGGAGAATCCTTACGGCGCTATTCGCATGCGTTTTAACAGTGAAGCATTGCGTGAAGAAGGTTTGAGTCTCGTTCGCAGCAACTACAGCGACATGGTGCGTCGTACCGATGAAGCCGAGGGTGATTTCTACATTTGGCTTAACTTTAGCGAGCAAAAGATTGCTGAAATTGAAGATTATGCGGTCGATCAAAACCGTACTACGCTCAATAACCGTGTCAACGAATTGGGTGTTGCTGAGCCTTTAGTGCAGCGGCAAGGGCGCAATCGTATTGTGGTGGAATTACCGGGTATTCAGGATACAGCGGAAGCGAAACGTATTCTCGGTAAAACAGCCAACCTTGAGTTTCGCTTAGTCGCTAAGTTTAACGAGACAAGTACGGGTAAAGAAACGTTTGAGTTTCGCGATCCTGCCCAGGGCGCCAGTATTGATCTTGAGCGCCGTATTATCGTTACTGGTGATCGCGTATCTAACGCGGCTGCATCGTTTGACGAAAATGGGCGCCCACAGGTAAATATCAGCCTGGACGGACAGGGTGGTAAGTTGATGCATCGAGCCACGCGCGACAACATCAAGCGCCGTATGGCGATTCTGTTTATCGAGCGCAAAACACGCACTCGCTACGAAACAGATGCTGAGGGCAACGAGGTTGTCGTTAAAGAAAGGTACGATGTCAAAGAGGTCTTGAGTGCGCCCACTATTCAATCAGCGCTAGGATCGCAGTTTAGAATTACCGGTTTGGATTCACCGGTGGAATCGGCTGAACTTGCGTTGTTATTGCGTGCTGGCGCGCTCGCCGCGCCCATCGAGTTTGTTGAAGAACGCACCGTAGGCCCTTCGTTAGGGGCTGAAAATATTCAGTTAGGACTCATGTCTGCGCAGATTGGTATGGCCTTAGTTGTCGTCTTCATGCTGGTCTATTACCGCTTATTTGGTTTGTTCGCCAATATTGCATTGGCGTTTAACGTGGTGCTGGTTGTCGCATGTATGTCGATGTTATCGGCCACGCTTACTCTGCCAGGTATTGCCGGTATTGTGCTCACTGTGGGTATGGCTGTTGATGCTAACGTGCTTATCTTTGCCAGAATACGCGAAGAGCTAGCCGCTGGCAGTAGTCCACAAACCGCCATCAGTGCGGGTTATGATCGGGCTATGGTGACTATCTTGGACGCCAATATAACGACCCTGTTAACAGCGGTGATTTTGTATGCCATCGGCACGGGGCCTGTGCGTGGCTTTGCAGTGACCCTGTCATTGGGAATTATTACGTCGATGTTTACCGCGATTATTTTCACGCGCTCGTTGGTGAATTTAACCTATGGTGGGCGTCGCATTAAGACGTTGAGTATTTAATCATGCCTAAATCACAAGAAAAGAAAGTGTATAACTTTATGCGTCTGCGTTTAGCGGCGATGACGATGTCTGGCTTGTTGATCGTGCTATCTATCTGGTCATTGGCCGTTAATCAGCTAAATTTCGGCTTGGATTTCACTGGCGGTACGTTGATCGAGGTCGGTTATGAAAAACCAGCTGATCTCAATAATATCCGCAGTGTGATGGTGGCCTCAGGATATGAGGATGCGGTGGTTGTTCAGTTTGGCAGCGAGCAGGACGTGCTAATTCGCATGCAGCGCGGCTTCACAGACACCTTAGGTGAAGAGGTGTTGACCACGCTTCGTAACAATATCGCCCAAGATGACCGAATTGAGTTACGCCGTGTAGAATTCGTCGGTCCTCAGGTGGGTGATGAACTCCGTGACCAGGGCGGTTTGGCGATGTTGGCTGCACTTGGCATCATTATGATTTACATCGCGCTGCGCTTTCAGTTTAAGTTCTCAGTGGGTGCCGTAGCGGCCTTGGCGCACGATGTCATTATTACGCTTGGCTTTTTCTCATTTTTTCAGGTGAATTTTGATTTAACGGTTCTGGCGGCGTTGTTAGCCGTGATTGGTTATTCGCTTAATGACACGATTGTAGTAGCGGACCGTATCAGGGAAAACTTCCGCAAGATGCGTAAAACCGACCCGGTTACCGTGATAAACACGGCATTGACCGATACATTGAGTAGAACGTTGGTGACATCGTTAACCACGGTGATGGTGTTGTTAGCCTTATTTTTCTATGGTGGAGAAATTATTCATTCCTTTGCCGAGGCGCTTCTGCTAGGGGTTGTTATTGGTACCTATTCTTCTATCTACGTGGCAGCAAGTATCTTATTGACGATGGGTATCTCTCACGAAGATCTCATTGTTGAAGTAGTTAAAGAAGGTGAATACGTGGATGATCTTCCGTAAGGGTCATCCGGCAGGCATAAAAAAAACCAGCGCATGCTGGTTTTTTTATGCCCTTCTTATAACTGGGTCTATTGTTTGCCAAGCTTAGGTTTGACAATTTGTAAAACGGCTTTAAAGACCTTGGGTGTGCCGCACACGATATCTCCCTTGAGGGCAAAGTCATTGCCGCCATCCATGTCACTGATCAGACCGCCGGCTTCCGTGACCAGTAAGGCGCCCGCTGCCCAATCCCATTCGTTGAGTTCAATTTCCCAAAAAGCATCGAAGCGACCTGCCGCCACATAGGCGAGGTCAAGCGCAGCGGAGCCAGCTCGGCGAATGCCAGCGGTGTTGGCGCGAGCGAAAGCATTGAGTGTGTCAGTGTAGGCATCTAAGCGCGGCAGATGATTGCTGCGAAAGGGGATGCCTGTGCCAAGCAGAGCACCATCGAGTGATTTCTGAGTGCTCACGCGAATGCGGCGGCCGTTAAGCGCAGCGCCTTTGCCTCGGCTAGCCGTAAACTCTTCGCCGCGCACTGGGTCCAATACCACGGCGTGTTCCAACTTGCCTTTATATTTGCAAGCGATGGAAACCGCGAAGTGGGGGATGCCGCGAATAAAATTTGTCGTGCCATCGAGAGGGTCTATGACCCATTCGTAGTCAGCGCCGTCACCTGTGCCGGGCGTGTAGCCGCTTTCTTCACAGCGGTAGCCATGACGTGGAAAGGCCTTTTTGAGGTGAAACAGAATTTCTTGTTCTGCGGAGCGGTCAACGTCACTGACGAAATCGTTGGGGCTCTTGTTTTCCACGACGAGGCGATCAAGTTGTTCCTGCGCGCGAACAATGATTTCACCCGCTTTACGAGCGGCGCGGAGGGCAATATTAATGGTGGGTTCCATGGAAAAAACTCTGCTGTAAATTTAGGCGCGGAATTATATCAGAACATTTGTTAGAATCTCGACTTTTTATCGACGGAGTCTCTCGGTGAATCAAGCCTTTTTAGACCGCGTGCGGATTGTGCTCGTTAATACTTCTCATCCTGGCAATATTGGTGGAACAGCGCGAGCGATGAAAAACATGGGGCTTACGCAATTGTATCTGGTCGATCCCCGTAAATATCCCCACGACGAGGCAACCCGTCGTGCCTCTAATGCCGAGGATATATTAGACGCTGCCGTGGTGGTTGGCTCTGTTGAAGAGGCGCTGGCTGGATGCGATCTGGTGATCGGTACCAGTGCGCGAGAGCGTCGAATTCCATGGCCACTAAAAGATCCTCGCGCCTGTGTGGCAGACGCGGGTTCGCCGCGCTTCAGTAAAAATGTGGCTATTCTCTTTGGTCGTGAACATTCCGGTCTCACCAATGAGGAGTTGGCGATGTGCCAGTTGCACATGCATATTCCAACCAATCCCGATTACAGCTCACTCAATCTTGCCGCGGCGGTGCAAGTGGTGGCTTATGAGTGTCGCATGTGGGCGCTTGAGGCGGCGATCGAAGTGGGAGAGACCGCAGGGTGGGATATGCCACTGGCAGACGCTGCGGACGTTGAGCGTATGCATCAACATATGGCGCAAACCCTTGCATCGATAAATTTTATTGACCCAGATAACCCCAAACAGGCGCTTACAAGATTGCGGCGTATGTTTGCGCGGATTCGTCCAGACGAGATGGAAATCAGTATTTTGCGTGGCATGCTGAATAAAATTGATCGTGCCGTGGATAAGAATAAAGCCGACTAAATTACTTGGTTTTATACTTGACCAATTTTGTAGGTTTTTAATATAATGACGTCAATCATTTGCAATGATACCCGAGTTGGGGGGAATTATGAGATTGACCACCAAAGGCCGCTATGCGGTGACAGCCATGCTCGATTTAGCCCTGCATTCTCAGCACGGGCCAGTGAGCTTGTCTGATATTTCTGGGCGTCAAAACATTTCATTGTCTTATCTTGAGCAACTCTTTTCTAAATTGCGCCGTAATGACTTAGTGAATAGTGTGCGAGGTCCTGGCGGCGGTTATCGCTTGAGTAGGGATGCTTGCAAAATATGTGTGGCTGAGATCGTTGACGCTGTTAACGAGTCTGTTGACGCTACGGAGTGTGGCGGTAAGGGTGACTGTCAAGAAGGCGTGACGTGTTTAACCCATCATTTGTGGCAAGACTTGAGTACACAGATACATTCTTTTTTATCATCAATTACGTTGCAGTCACTCGTTGAACGTCGTGAAGTCCGTATTATTTCGCAACGCCAATCAGCGCGGGACGAAGAGACATTGCTGACCCTGATTAGCTAATTGCGCTAACGTTGGAGACCCATTATGCAAAAACCTATTTACTTGGATTACGCGGCTACAACTCCTACCGACCCTCGTGTGGTAGAGAAAATGGTTGAATGTCTCCGTATGGATGGCAACTGGGGTAATCCTGCCTCGCGTTCACACGTGTTTGGTTGGCGTGCAGAAGAAGCGGTAGAAGAGGCTCGTCACCATGTGGCAGATCTCATTGCTGCCGATCCTCGAGAAATTGTTTGGACCTCCGGTGCTACGGAGTCAAATAATTTGGCCATTAAAGGTGTAGCACACTTTTACCATCGTAAAGGTAAGCACATCATTACCTCGAAAATTGAGCACAAAGCGGTATTGGATACCTGTCGTCAGCTCGAACGTGAGGGCTATGACGTGACGTATTTAACACCCAATGCCCATGGTGAAATTACGCTTGAGGCCGTTGCGCATGCCATGCGTGACGATACTATTTTGGTGTCGCTGATGCATGCTAATAACGAAATCGGTGTGGTGACAGACATTGCGGCCATCGGTGCCATGACCCGAGAAAAAGGTGTTCTGTTACATGTGGATGCAGCCCAAACGGCTGGCAAAATTGAGATTGACGTTAACGCGATGAATATTGACCTGCTGTCTATCTCTGGTCACAAGTTGTACGGACCTAAAGGCGTGGGTGTGCTTTATGTGCGACGTAAACCACGCGTTCGCCTTGAGGCGCAAATGCATGGTGGGGGTCACGAGCGAGGTATGCGTTCCGGCACCTTAGCTACCCACCAAATTGTTGGTTTAGGTGAGGCGGCGCGTATTGCTAAGCTGGAAATGCCCAAAGACCAAGCGCATAGCGCCGCGTTACGGCAGCGTTTGATGGATGCTATTTCTGATATTGAAGAAATTCATGTCAACGGTGATTCGCCGAGCCATCTCCCTGGTTTGTTGAACGTCAGCTTCAACTACGTCGAGGGTGAGTCTTTAATCATGTCTTTGAAAGATTTGGCATTGTCCTCGGGCTCGGCGTGTACATCCGCGAGTTTGGAACCTTCTTATGTGTTACGTGCACTAGGCTTGTCGGATGAGTTGGCGCATAGTTCACTACGCATGTCTGTCGGTCGCTTTAGTACCGAAGAAGAAATTGATTTTGCCGCGCAACAGATACACACCGCGGTTGAAAAGTTACGTGAATTGTCTCCCTTATGGGATATGTACAAAGATGGTGTTGATATTAGCACCATCCAATGGTCGGCCCACTAGGCGGAATTGAGGAGAATTATTATGGCTTACAGTGACAAAGTACTCGATCACTACGAAAATCCACGCAACGTAGGTAAGTTGGACGATAAAGCTGACAATGTAGGTACGGGCATGGTCGGTGCGCCTGCATGTGGCGATGTTATGCGTTTACAAATCCAGGTTAACGGTGAAGGTATTATTGAAGACGCCAAATTCAAGACCTATGGCTGTGGTTCGGCTATCGCCTCAAGCTCACTCTTAACAGAGTGGGTCAAGGGGAAAACCTTGGACGAGGCCGCTGCCATCAAAAATACCCAGATTGCCGAGGAGTTGGCCCTGCCGCCTGTCAAGATTCACTGCTCTGTACTGGCTGAAGATGCAATCAAAGCAGCGGTGGCAGACATTAAGCAAAAGCGCGGTCAAGAGAGCGCTTAAATCATGGCCATTACTCTCACTGAAAGTGCTGCAAAGCACGTTCAAAGCCAATTAAATGCCCGTGGTCGTGGTTTGGGTATCCGTGTAGGTGTTAAGACTACGGGATGTTCTGGTATGGCCTATGTGCTTGAGTTTGTCGATGAGCTACTAGAGGAAGACAACGTTTTTGAAGGCTTTGGTGTTAAGGTCGTTGTTGACCCTAAAAGCCTGCTGTACATCGATGGTACTCAGATGGACTTTGTTAAAGAAGGTCTCAACGAAGGCTTTAAATTTACCAACCCCAACTCTGCTGGAGAGTGTGGGTGTGGTGAGAGTTTCACCGTTTAGATATGTTTCAGCAGAACTACTTTGCGTTGTTTGATTTGCCAGTGCAATTCAGTGTTGATAGAAAGGCACTTTCATTGGCTTTTCGCGCCAAGCAATCGGCGCACCATCCTGACAAGTTTACTCACGCTGATGCCTCGGCACAGCGTGAATCTCTTCAGGCGTCTGCCTTCATAAATGAAGCCTACCAGACGCTTTCAAATCCGACGCGCCGCGCAGCCTACCTGTTGGAATTGGCGGAGGGTCAGGTTCGCAAGGAACACACGATGCGCCCTGATGCTGATTTTTTGATGCAGCAAATTACATGGCGTGAGCAACTAGAAGATGCCCTCGATGTTGAAGCTATAGATTGTCTCATCGACGACGTCAATAAGCTTCTACCCGTGGTTGAGGCCGATTTTGTATCGGCGTATCAGCAGGGCGATTTTGAGCATGCCCACCACTGTGTGGACAAAATGCAATTCATTTATAAATTGGTGGCTGAAGCGGAATCCAAAGAATCCCGCTTGTTGGATGAATAAGCCACGTTAAGGACCCGCTATGGCTCTTTTGCAAATTTCTGAACCCGGTCAGTCTCCTGATCCCCATCAGCGCCGCCGTGCGGTTGGTATTGATTTAGGTACTACCAATTCTCTGGTGGCTACCGTTAATGGTGCGCTTACCCAGACGCTGCCCGACAGTTCTGGTGAATCATTACTCCCATCAGTGGTTCACTTCGGTCAGGATCGGGTATCAGTCGGTCGCGCGGCGCGTGATATGTTGGCAGAAGATTCGGCCAATACCATTGCGAGTGCAAAGCGCTTGATGGGCCGAGGTATGGCTGACGCTGAGGGATTGCCTTATGACTTTGTGCCCTCACCAGAGTCCGGGCTACCTATGTTTGTGACTCGCGCGGGCGCCATTAGCCCTGTTCAGGTATCGGCCGAGATTCTCAACGTCTTGCGACAGCGCGCAGAAGAGTCACTCGGTGGAGATCTCAATGGTGTCGTGATTACGGTACCTGCTTATTTTGATGAGTCTCAGCGTCAGGCGACGAAAGAAGCAGCTTCACTGGCGGGTCTGAAGGTGATGCGGCTACTAAATGAGCCCACCGCGGCGGCGGTGGCCTATGGTCTTGATAAGGCTGAAGAGGGCACTATTGCGGTTTACGATCTCGGCGGTGGTACCTTTGATATCTCTATATTGCATCTTCACAAAGGCGTGTTTGAGGTCCTGTCGACGGGTGGGGACTCCAGTCTAGGTGGCGATGATTTCGATGAGGCGATTGCTGAGTGGGTGGTTGAGTCTGCAGGTATTGCGCCTTCTCGCGATGAGCGACGACAGTTGTTGGCGTTGGCTAGGCAGGTCAAAGAAGTGCTTACTGAGCGCGATAGCGTTGAATTAGATTTTAATGGGTGGTGTGCCGAGCTTTCGCGTGTTCAGTTTGAAGCACTGATAGAGCCTCTCGTCTCAAGAACACTTCGTTCGGTGAAGCGCGCGCTTCGCGATGCCAATTTGCAGCGTGATGACATTGATAATGTCGTACTTGTTGGTGGTTCGACCCGTGTTCCAGCGGTGAGAGAAGCGCTTGAAACGCTGTTTGGCAAACCTCCCCTTAGCAGTGTTGATCCGGATAAGGTAGTCGCTATTGGCGCGGCGATTCAAGCGGATATTTTGGTGGGCAATAAGCCCGATAGTGATGTGCTGTTGTTGGATGTTATTCCCCTCTCATTAGGTCTAGAAACCATGGGTGGGCTGAATGAAAAAATCATACACCGCAATACCACGATCCCGGTCGCCCGTGCCCAGGAATTTACGACCTATAAAGATGGCCAAACGGCCATGATGATTCATGTGGTCCAGGGTGAGCGTGAAATGGTGGCGGACAATCGTTCGCTTGGCCGCTTTGAGTTGCGCGGTATACCGCCCATGGTAGCTGGCGCTGCCCATGTGCGTGTAACATTTCAAGTGGATGCAGACGGCTTGTTGAGTGTCTCGGCGACAGAATTAACAAGCGGTGTTGAGGCCAGTATTGTGGTGAAACCTTCCTATGGGTTGAGCGACGCTGAAATTGCGAACATGATTAAGGCCTCTTTTGCCTTTGCCGCCGAAGACAAAGATGCCCGTGCGTTACGCGAAATGCAGGTTGAGGCACAGCGAATGAAAGAAAGCGTGAGTGCAGCGCTGCAGGTGGATGGTCATCTATTATCGGCGCAGGAAAAGCGTGATATTCACGTTGCTCTTGAGGACTTGCAAGCGGTCGCAGATCAGTCAGATGAGCATGCCATCAAAGTCCACATCGACCGTGTGGCGCATTTAACGGAGAGCTTTGCGGCCCGGCGTATGAATGCTTCTATAAAACAGGCCTTGGCGGGCCATAATGTTAATGAATTTGAATAGGTGAGTGCATGCCACAAATAATTGTTTTGCCACATGCTGATATTTGTCCTGCCGGTGCAGCTATTGAGGCTGAACGAGGGGAGAGTATTTGCGAGGCCTTGCTGCGTAATGACATCGATATCGAGCATGCCTGTGAAATGTCCTGTGCGTGTACGACCTGCCATGTGGTGGTCCGTGAAGGTTTTGATTCGTTGAACGAGGCCGACGAACTGGAGGATGACTACCTTGATAAAGCTTGGGGGCTAGAGCCAGAGTCCCGTTTGAGTTGTCAGGCAATTGTCGCCGATGAAGACTTAGTGGTGGAAATTCCCAAATACACGATTAACCACGCCAAAGAAAATCATTAGTTGTTGTCATATTCATTGCGCTTGTTGTTTTACGGTGAAGCCCGCTGGAATGCCATTTCAGCGGGCTTTGTCGTTGATGGGGCGGCACTCGGTGTGAATATTGTTATGCAACCGTTTGCATGATCTATGCAACCGTTTGCAAAAAATGGTTGCAATCGAAACTTCATGTGTATATGCTCGTCCTCACCCTAGGGGTATAACTATATAAATCCGGAGATTTAACTATGAGTCAAAGCTTTAAATTCAAGCCCGCTCTGATGTCACTGGCCGTTGCTGGCGCTGTTGCCGGTTCAGCCGTTGCTGTCGCACAAGAACAGGTGATGGAAGAAGTTACTGTAACAGGTATTCGTGCATCGTTGATGCGTGCGCAAGCCGTTAAAATGGATAGCTCGTCAATCGTTGAAGCAATTTCTGCAGAAGACATTGGTAAGCTGCCCGATTCATCTATCGCTGAATCATTGGCGCGTTTGCCTGGTTTGGCCGGTGAGCGTAGCGGTGGACGTACTTCAGGTATCTCAGTACGTGGCTTCAAAGAAGACTTCGTTGGTACTACTCTGAACGGCCGTGAGCTGATCGGTATCGGCGACAACCGTGGTGTTGAATACGATCTGTATCCTTCAGAAATTATGACTGGCGCTGTGATTTACAAGTCTGCTGACGCGGGTCTGATGACTCAAGGTCTTGGCGGTACGGTTGATCTTCGCACAGCACGTCCTTTAGAAGCTGACGAAACGTTGACTCTGAACTACACCTACGAGCAAACCGGTCGTGCGTCTGACAACCCAGAGTTTGACGACAAAGGCCAGCGTTATGCGTTCTCTGTTGTTGAGAAATTTGCTGACGACACCATGGGTATCGCTTTGGCTTATGCTGACACCGAGTCACCTACTAACCAACGCAAATACGGCGTTTGGGGTTACGGTGCTAACGATGCGGGTCAGTTCTTGCCTTTCGGTTTGGACACGCAATCAATTTCTAAAGAATTGCGTCGTGAGACCATTTCTGCGATCTTCCAATATCAGCCTAGCGATAACCTCGACATCGTGGTTGATTACTTGAATATCGACTTCGCTGACGCCGGTATCATCCGTGGCTTCATCGAGCCCTTCTCAGCTGATCCTGCGTCGCTGTCAGGTTCTGGTTACAACGTTTCTGGTACTCAGATCGAAGCTAACCCCGTATTGCGTACAGACCCTGAGAACATTTTGGGTGACCTGGAAACGTTCGGCGCCAACATCAAGTTTAGCTTGAACGACAAGTGGACGGCGACTGTTGACGTTGCCTCTTCTGAATCAACCAAGCGCTATGAGCGCGCTGAGTCATATGCTGGTTTGGGCCGTAATGGTTCATTGACAGCGGCTCAATTGGGTTCGCGTCAGTTCCAAATGTCAGAGAACGGCATTACTTTCTCTAGCATTTCTGGCATGGATTTCAGTGACTTCAACGCGATTAAACTGACCGGTCCACAGCAGTGGGGCGGCGGTATGGCGTCTGTAGCTGATTACTTCACAACTGATGCATTGCGCACAGATGGCAATCCTTACACCTTCCTCGAAGCGCAGGACGGTTTCTGGAACTACGCCGATTTCGGTGAAACGCTTGACACGATGAAGCTGCAATTCGACGGTGAAGTTGAAGCAGGTATCTTTAATCACGTTAGCGTAGGTGTGAACTACAGCGATCGCAGCAAGTTTAAAGAAAACCACGGTGACTTCGCTACTGCAACCACTTCACCTTACAGCTTCGGTAATGGCGCTGTTGATGGTTTGATTCCTGAATCATACCGCTACGGTGTCGCTGATTTGACGTGGGCTGGTTTGGGCTACGTTGTAGCGTATGACGGCTTTGCTCCTTACCAAGATGGCACTTACTTCTTAACACCTGCTGATTACCTCGAGCCCGATCGTTTGGGTGACTCGTTCATCATCAGTGAAAAAGTGACCACGTTGTTCATCAAGGGTGACTACGAGACAACGGTTTCTGGTTTGAATGTATTCGGTAATGTTGGCTTGCAAGTCATTGATACTGATCAATCATCAGATGGTTACCTCGGCATTGTGAACGAGCGTAAGAACACCTGTTTGGTTGAAGGTTCAACGCCTTGGACACCTGTATTGGATGAAAGTTGCCGCATCGACGGTGGCGCGAGCTACACCAATGTATTGCCAAGCTTCAACATGAACATTGAGATCGCTGAAAACGAATTCGTTCGTGTAGCGGCGTCTAAGTCTATGAGCCGTGCGCGTTTAGACTACATGAAAGCTTCTGGTTTCGTGAAGTTTGACCAAAACATTGAGCTGATCGAGCGTTACGCTGTTGACGGTTTGGATTCTGGTTCACCATGGTCTAAGTTCCAAGGTAATCCTGAATTGCGTCCTTTGGAAGCAGTCAACTTCGACGTGTCTTACGAGAAATACTTCGCTGAAGACGGTTACGTTGCGGCGTCTTACTTCTACAAAGACATCACCAACTGGACTGATGAAGGCGGTCAAGTCATTGACTTCGCTAACGACAGCACCAACGGTGGCGCGAACTACTTCATCCCCGGTTTCCACGACCGTACTGTGATTTCGCCTGATGGCCAAACCATCAATAATCGCTTCTACGCGAACGGTTCATACATTGATCCTTTCAACAACGGTGTATCTGAAGGTTTCTTCTCAACTTACACTGATGGTTTGACAGGTTCTTTGGACGGTATGGAGTTCACTGCTAACGTGCCAATGCGTATGTTCTCTGACGCACTCGATGGTTTCGGTGTGGCAGGTTCTGCGACTTTCATCGACAGCGAATTGTCTAACGGTTCTAGCATCCCAGGTCAGTCTGACGAGGTTTACTCGTTAACGGCTTACTACGAAATGGGTGGCTTTGAGTTCCGTGTTGCAGGTACCAAGCGTGGTAAGTACAGCACTTACGAGCGTGGTGGTTCTAACAAGATCGCAAACGCAACGCGTGATGCGGTAACCATTATCGATGCTCAAATCAGTTACGA
The DNA here is from genome assembly GCA_035458985.1 of Pseudomonadales bacterium. Taxonomy (GTDB): domain Bacteria; phylum Pseudomonadota; class Gammaproteobacteria; order Pseudomonadales; family JAHEIH01; genus JAHEIH01. The sequence continues at coordinate 1,791 of DATHYR010000289.1, read as the reverse complement.
CTTCATGGAGTCTGGCATCGAAGGTCTGGAAGGTCTGCGTGTTTCATTGCAGGGTACTAACCTGACTGACGAAGGTGACATCAGCATCGATGGCAACGGTATCGTCACTACTAAGCGTGACTTCGGTCCCGTTTACATGCTGAACGTAAACTACTCTCTGTACTAGTAGAGAGTCTCCGGAAAAAACCCGCTTCGGCGGGTTTTTTTTTGCAAACCTTTGAGCTATATCCCTTTTTTTTATTGCCCTAGTTCGTTACATTGGGGCATCTGAAACGTTTGAGGTAGACATGGCAATCAAAAAGTTGGTCATTGCAGGTGGCGGCACGGCGGGCTGGATGGCAGCCGCCCTAGCGTCAAGATTACTCTCACCCAATGTAACCATTGAGTTGGTGGAATCTGAGCAGATTGGTATTGTTGGCGTGGGTGAAGCGACCATTCCTCCCATTCAAACGTTTAATCAGGTCATGGGACTTGATGAACGTGAGTTTCTACGTGAAACCCATGGCACCATTAAATTAGCCATTAAATTTGAAAATTGGCGAACGCAAGGTGAGTCCTACTTTCACACCTTCGGCGCGCCGGGTGCACAAATGGGTTTTTGCAGTTTTAACCATTTTTGGCAGCGCGCCAAGGCCTTAGGCGATACTCACTCCATCTGGGATTACGACATTAACTACTTGTTTTGCCAGCAGAATGGTTTTAACAAAATCAATACTCAAAACCCACTTTACGAAGTGCCTTACGCCTATCATTTTGACTCCTCGTTATATGGCCGTTACATGCGTAAACTCGCCGAGAAAGCGGGTGTGGTTAGAACCGAGGGCATTATTGAGCATGTATCCCAAGATCCACACAGTGGCTACATTACGTCCTTGACGCTGCAATCAGGGCAAGTGGTTCACGGCGATATGTTTATCGACTGCACCGGTATTCGAAAACTTCTCATTCAGCAAACACTCGGTGTCGCGTACGAAGATTGGAGTGACCTGTTACCTGCTAATAGCGCCGTCGCGGTCCAAACAGATCGCTTGGAAACATTGGTACCTTATACTCGCAGTATTGCCCATGCGAAGGGCTGGCAGTGGCAGATCCCTCTGACGCATCGCAATGGCAATGGTATCGTCTTTAGTGACAAGTACATGTCGGATGATGAAGCCAGAGAAACATTGCTCAATAATTTAACAGCTAAAACCGTTAACGAGCCTCGTGTGATTAAATTTACCACGGGACGCACCACTGAGCAGTGGCATAAAAATGTGGTGGCGATTGGCCTTTCTAGTGGTTTCTTAGAGCCCTTAGAGTCTACCAGCATACACTTGATTCAATCAGCGATTGTGCGCCTGATGAAGCTCTTCCCACAGCGTGGTATCGATCCAGCCGCGGTAGAGGCCTATAACCGTGAGTCTAAAATCGAATATGAAACGATTCGTGACTTTATCGTGCTGCACTACCACGTGAACGAGCGAGACGACTCCGAATTTTGGCGTGACATGCGTCACATGGCCATTCCGGAACGCTTGCAGCACAAGATTGATCTTTTCAAACAAACCGGGGTTATCTTTAACGAAGAGCATGACATTTTCCGCGATTCGTCCTGGCTGCAAGTCATGATGGGGCAGGGGCTAGAACCGCTTGATTATCATCCAGCCTCCAATGCGATGCCTGACCAGGCTTTTTTACAGCGAATGGCGCAGTTGCGCAACGCTAAGCGTGAACCGCTCAGTCAGTGTGTCCTTCATGAGACCTTTCTCGAAAAGTTTTTAGGCTAGTCATGCAAAAGCAACGTTTTGT
>DATHYR010000288.1:0-79599 GCA_035458985.1 Pseudomonadales bacterium | reverse complement strand
GCAGTGTCATCGACTCGTTCAGATTCGTTGAATTCAAACATAATCCGTTGGCGGTCAACATTGAACAGTTCAGCCGCTTCAAGCGTGGTTCGAATGCACAATTCGGGACGGTAAACCGCCCTGGGCATAAAATTAATACTGATAAGTGAGTCAGCAGCGAAGCGAGAGGCGAGTTCAATTGCCTTGACTCTACAGCTTTGGTCAAATCGGTAAAGATTATCCTCGTTGACATGTTGAAAGACCGACGCAGCAGGTTCATTTAATAGGCCCCTGACGAGTGCTTCCTGAGCGAAAATTGTTTTTGCCCGTGCATTAATAATTGGCTGAAACGCCATGGAGAAATCGAATCCTAGGGCTTCTGCACTAAGACATCGTGAGCATCCAAGTCGTTCATACCACGTGGGTTCAACGTTTAGTGCCATATCTGCCAGCCTTTTGATTGAATTTGGCCAAGTATAGTTGCTTTTTACATTATTGTAACTTTTGAGGCGTGTTTGTTTTTATACCGAGGCGACATGGGTATTTGCGTCACTTGTTATTATCGTTGTGAAGCGCATGTGACGTTGAATACTAGATCTAATTCTTGAGAGTTGGATTGATAATAATAAGAATCATTAAAGAGGGATTAAAAGTTAATCAAACCGGCATGGCCGGTCGATTGACTTGAGACGCATTGAAACAAAGAACAAAAATGGAGGCTCGGGTCGGAATCGAACCGGCGTACACGGAGTTGCAGTCCGCTGCATGACCACTCTGCCACCGAGCCGGAGATTGGAGCGGGATATCGGGTTCGAACCGACGACCTATACCTTGGCAAGGTATCGCTCTACCAACTGAGCTAATCCCGCAAAATCCGTAGTGTTTGCAAACTAGAATGTTTCATAAGAGCCGCAAACGAGGCGCATATGATAGCCAGATAGCTAAGACAGTCAAGCGCTTTTAAAGTAAATTGCCAAATTTAATCAGCCATATTGAAGGTGTTGGTCATTTATTGCACAAGCTATTGATAAATCATGTAATACATACTCAAGGGTATTCCAAGCAGGTAAATTGAGTGGTAGTATTCGCGCTTCATGTTGCCTGGGTGGTGAAATTGGTAGACACAGGAGACTTAAAATCTCCCGATAGCAATATCGTGCCGGTTCGAGTCCGGCCCTAGGCACCATAAAAAACCGCGAAAGCGGTTTTTTTATGTCTGGGTGTCGGCGAGTAGCGGCACTCCGGTTCGACAAATGGCGCAGGGCATTTGAAACGCGTCTCGGCCACTTGGGCTTAAATTGGCTCTCCAGCTTCGTCTTCAGGCACCACCTCTGTCTCCTGCATGGCGCCGGCGATCCAGCGTTGCATAGCGGGTAACTCGTGAATCATATAGACATATTCATCCGCCGCGTGGCCAAGAGACACGCCATAGGTTTTTAGGCGACTAGCGACGGGCGCATACATACAGTCGGCAAAGGAAAATTCACCCGCTAGCCAGGCTCCACTGGCCTGATGCGCACGTCGAGCGTCCCCAAAAATTTGCGCTATGCGGTAAAGATCTCGTTGTACTTCTGGACTGATATCTACGCGGCGTTTAGCGCGAATATTCATCGGCATCGCGTTTCGCAATGCACTAAATCCTGCATGCATTTCGGCACTAATACTGCGGGCGTAAGCGCGTCGATGGGGATCTTTTGGCCAGCCTGTTCCCATGAGGTGCTGTTCGATGACGTACTCGCCGATGGCGAGAGAATCCCATACGGCGGTGTGCCCCTCGATTAACACCGGGACTCTGTTTGAGGGCGAGTAACTATTGAGCCGCTGTGATAATCCTTCCGCGTTGAGTGATTCGTGAATTTCCTCAAACGGTACCCCGAAATGTTGCAGCAGTAGCCAGGGTCGCAGTGACCAAGACGAGTAATTTTTATTGCCAATCACCAATTGCATATACCCCTCCTTTTTTTGCGCAAGTATAGATGCCTTTGGCAACACATCACCAAATGATGATGCAAATCAAAGCAGCTTTTTTACCCTGTCATACACTCTATGCAAAACAAGGAGATTTTTATATGACCGTTATACACCACGACCTGATTCACGAGTTGCCAGAGTTCCGCGATGCCATTCATGCGATGAAGATGACCGATGCACACTTTAAGCGCTTGTTTGATGAATACCATCACCTTACCAAGACAATTGAGGCGATGGAAGATGAGGCTACCCCTGTGACAACCATGACCGAAGAAGAAGCGAAGAAGAAGCGTTTGCTCCTTAAAGACGAGCTGGTTCTGATGTTAAAACGGAGTGCATAATGAGTATTAACATGCACGACGTTGAGTTGGCTTTGATTGAGGTCCGCGCTGCATTGTTTGAACGCCTGGCGACGATTAAACAACAACTGCATAGCGCGCATTCTACGGATGCTGAAGAGCAAAGCCAGGAGCGGGAAGACGATGGCATGTTGCATTCACTCGAGGCCGAAACCCAGCAAGAAATTGCGCAGGTGAGTAAGGCGTTGACGCGCATAGTGAGCGGTGAGTACGGCAGCTGTGAAAGCTGTGGCGCCGTCATCGATGAGCGTCGTTTGAATGCCATTCCTTATGCCACGTTATGCATTAGCTGTGCGGTAAGGCATTAATGATATGCGCGTCGCCCCCTTGTGTTTGTTACATGGGGGCTGTTCACACCCGTAAACCTAGAGTCATACTGTCTAGGAAATCAGTGGTAAAGGCATCGCGCTGAAGTTCAACGTAGCATAAACAGAGCATCACTCAGCTAAAAGCACATTGCTTTACAACCCCAGCTGTTTTTCTCCCTGTATAAAACTGACATCGACAGGAATATCGGCCTTTGCTAGGCGACGTAAATCGGCCGCGAGCTGGTCGCCAATGGTGCCGCGATCGTCTAAAAGGCGTTGTGCCGCTACCAAATCGCCGTCACCCTGTATGGTTAATATGAGACGAGACAGATTTTCCATAGCCTCGCGCATACCAACCATATCGACGCGATAAGTCCCGTTTGAGGGATCTCTCAAAAACGCTCCATTTTCTAGAAAATAATTGAAGCGAATCATATTGGCTTTGCCGTGTGCACTGGCGGCGCCAAATCGCACAGAACGGAAAATGCTCGCCATAAAGGTGACGTAAAAATCTTCAAGCGCGGCATCGCCAAGTTCGCCTTTGGCGTGAAGCTGACTCACCATGTAAAGACCCAGAATATCCGCTTTTCCCTCTTCAATGGCGGAGGCGGTTTCCCGCAGTACCGTACGAACATTTTCGCCGCTTTCAATGGTCTTTTTAATGCCCAGGCCATGGGCGACTTCATGGAACATGGTATTGGCAAAAAAGGCATCGAAGGTCACATGCTGACGTTGGCTTGGGTCGATGAGGACATCGGCGATGGGCAGCAAAATATGCTCGAATTTTGCTTGCATGGCGTTTTTCAGTTGCAGGCGTCGAGTGCCTTTGCTCAGCTGTACCTCTTCATCATTCGGTAAGTTGATGGCGATGGTTTTTGAGCCGGCGTTAGAGCGTCCGGCATAAAAAACTACGTCATACGCGTTAAGTTGCGAATGTCCACCGACGGTTTCTTGTTTATATGGATCGGGTACAGGTAACTGGCGTTGCAACTCTGGCAGGTATTGCACAAAACGACTCAGCTTTTCAGACCAAGCTAAGTCCTTGATCAGAATATAGGCTTCAAAGGCCGCTCGGTACCCAAACAGACCATCTTCGTATGTTTCAATGGGACCAACGACAAAGTCGACATCGTTGTTAGTCATGTCCATCCAGCGCATATCCGAGGCTTGATAATCGTCGCTGAGAAGGGCGTCGGCACGCAATGATAAGTAGTCAGCAAAAATAGGGTCCTCTGCTAGGGAGGCCGCGTTGCGCAAATGTTCCGCTGCGCGGGCTAAAGGTGGGCCGTAAGCCTTAGCGTAGGGCGTCAGCATTAGGCTGCCATCCTCGCGACGGGTCACAATACTGTAAAGACCGTCTTTGCCCGGCGCTTGCCACGCCTCAAATTCTTCTTTGGTCATATCTGCTGGGTAAAATTTGGCTCCCAATGGTTTTTCACCAAACCCCTCCAAGAAAGGGAGGTTGTCGTTAAGTCGATCCCATGGGCCATAGTTAAGTTGCGTAAACATGGCCGCACTGTCACCTTCAACGTAGGGAAGTAAATAATCTGGGTTTCCGAAGGATTGCAGCCAAAACAGTTGATCCATGATGCGTGCTGCCCCGAACATCTCTTTCAGCATACTCTGTTGATCTTTGCTGAGGTGGCTGATATCGGCGGTTAAAGGAACGCTTTTGTAGATGTTGAAGCGCGATTCGCTGTCTGCTATGGCCTTATAGCTAGGATCAATGTTAGGTGGCGTGTTGTCGTTACTGCAGCCAAAAAGACCAAAAATCATGATGGCGGATGTCATTAGTGCACGTGTAAACATGTCATTTCCTTGTGGTGGTGTGTTCCTGACTTAGCAAAGATACTCTTTTTGGCAGGTCTGTAAAATTTTGTCAATTTTGGCTTGCGCCAAGAACCGATATTGCTATAATGCGCGCCTCAAAGTTACTGTAAGCGGCTGTCGGTACGGTACCTTGTTTCAGACATCAACGATGTTTTGGTTGTGCCCGAGTGGCGGAATTGGTAGACGCAGCGGATTCAAAATCCGCCGCCTTCGGGTGTGGGAGTTCGAGTCTCCCCTCGGGCACCATAACATCGATTTCTTTTGATTAATCTCCCCAATAGACTAACCTTTAACCCACCGTTAAAGGGAAAATTAAGTGTCAGATCGCCGCGTAGTAACGTCCTCTCTTATGTTGTTTGGCATTGGCACATTCATGACCGCCATCGCGACCTATTTTCATGCCCAGCTTAATCATGAAATTCTGATTCATCGTTTTGACAATGACGCTAAAAGGATTGCTACAGAAATTGAGGAAATTTCTCATACCTACGTAGCGGAAATGCATGCTGTAAAAGCGATGTTGCTGAGTAACGAACGTGCCAGTTCGCCGTCTGAGCGAGCTGATATTTTCTTGCGCTACATGTATGAACGCAATGTTGAAGAGCAATTTATTGGACTGTATGGCATAGGTATTATCGATAGGGTTCCTGCCGGCACAGAACAAGCCTTTATCGATGAAATGTCGGCTTTCTATGGTACCCCGTTTAACATTAAGTCGATCCGCACTAGGCCTGCGGAAAACGCGGATCATTGGATCATCTCTACGGTTTATCCCAGCCGAAATAATCCGGCGATTGGACTTGATATCACAACGGAAACAAAACGTTACGCGGCAATGATGCAAACGCTGTCGTCAGTGCAACGCCATTCCACCGGTTTTATTAACCTGGTACAGATTGATAATCAAACCGAATTTGGTTATCTCATGTACCAACCTATCGTGGGCGCTAATGGTCAAATCGATCAGGTCGTTTATTTCCTTTCTACTTACCTCTTTATGCTGGAAAAATTGGGGGCTCAAGTGCTGGAGTCCTTTGCTTTGCAGCCCATGCAAATTTCTGTGTACGATCGAGTTAGCCGACAGTGTCTTATTCACTTTAAGACAGGCACGGGTGGCATTCGCTGCGAAGAGGATGAACGTTATGTAGACGACTCGGGGGCACTCCAGCATGTGCTGCCGTTAGATAAAGAGTTCTATGTGATTACCCCGTCGGCTAAGTATTTGGCGACCTCGACACTCAATACGCATTGGGTCACGGCCATTGTTGGACTGATGTTTTCGGTCATTGGCGTATTCTATTTGATGCGTTTGCGTCATGAGAAAGTACTGTTGGAATCCCGTGTTTTAGAGAGAACCAAAGAATTGCAACAGTCTTTGGAAGAGGCGCAGGCGGCTGAGACGGTGAAACAAGAGTTCTTGCGGAAAGTCTCCCATGAGCTTCGCACCCCATTGAACGGCATCATGGGTGTACTTCAAATATTGACAAAAGACATTGAGCAAGAGGGCCAAAGGGATCTATTGAAATTGGCTGAGGGTTCGGCCTTTCATCTGCTTGGTTTGGTGGAGGATATTTTAGACACCGCGAAGTTTAATCACGGCACATTTTTACTGTCAAAGATCACCTTTGAGCTTAAGCCTCATCTCGTGAATGTCATCGATATGCTTGATCCTTCTGCGCGAGCCAAAAAGCTTGCCTTAAACATTTCTCTTGACGAGGCGCTGCCGCAATGGGTCATTGGTGATGAGCGTCGGTTGCGTCAGGTCTTAATTAATTTGATAGGTAACGCGATTAAATTTACCGATGTGGGGGAGGTGAATTTATCTGTTTTTGTGATGAGCATGAGTCACGGCGAAGTGTTGCTGCGCTTTAAGGTAGAAGATACCGGTATCGGTATTCCACCCGATAAGCAGGCAGAAATTTTTGAAGAGTTTAGGCAAGTCAGTAATGGGCTTAACCGTCAACATGATGGGGCTGGACTGGGACTGTCTATTACTCGGAATATACTCGAGGCGATGGGGAGCCATATTAAGGTTTTCAGTGAGCGCGGCGTGGGGTCTTGTTTTCAGTTTGATCTTACGTTGCCTATTGCCTCTCGCCCACAACATGACGTTGATCGCGATAACCATAAGAAGCATTTACTCCAGGGTAAACGGGTGATCGTTGTTGATGATATCAATGTCAACTTGCTGATTACCCAATCCATGTTGGAGTCTCAGGGGGCGGAAGTGAGGGGCTTCTTAAGTGCACAGCAGGCCATCCAAGAGATCATGAAATCGCCGGATATGGATGTATTAATCACCGATGTGCAAATGCCCGTTATGGATGGACTTCAGCTGGCGAGAAAAATACGAGAGCTTGGGTTAAAGCAATTACCTATTATTGGGCTCTCGGGCAACAGTATTGTGGAGGATAAAGACGCCGCGCTAGCCTCCGGTATGAATGAATATCTGCATAAGCCGGTTATTTTAGAGGATCTGATTGCCGCCATACAGCAGCTTAGTTAGAGGTGCGTTAGGGTAAACTCGGCGCGCAAAATGAAAATAAGCGTATCATCCAGGCCCTTATTGGCGGAGGGTGATATCACATATTGTAGATCGGGTTGTAACCGTAACCATTCGGTGACTTGGCGACTGTAGCTGATCTCAATGGCTGTTTCGCCGTTGCCGGCATTTTCTGTATTACGCCAACGATCTGCACTGGCTGCATAGGCGATGGCAACGCCAAGGATATCCTCGGGGTGGGTGTCATTAAAGCGTTGTAGGGTGATCCCGCCACCTAGATAATTCTCAACGCTGTTGATATCTCGATTGGCCAAACCCGCACGTAACCACCAAGCAAGCGCGTTCTCACTGTCGTCAGCAGGCTTTTCTATAATGCCATAGAGACCACTATTTTTACCTGTAGCGGTGCTATCTGTGAATTCACTATCTGCCGTGTAACGCCATGCTCCCATCGCATAGCGACGTCCTTCGTGTTGAATATTCAGTTCGCTGCTTATCAGGGCACCGTCACGACTGTTGACATCGATGGTGGAGCGGCGGGGGTGATCTGGATCACCGGGCACGCCATCAAATACACCTACTTGCCAATGGACGTTCTCGGTAACTTGCCATTGCCAATTCAATGCCAAGGAGGTCACTGGAAAAATGGAAGGGCCATTTTCCCCGGATTGTGAAAAGTCGGGCCCAATACCATGGGAAGAATTCAAGAATAAACCGGCAGTATCAATGGCGTCATATAGCCCGTTGAGATCTATTAAACCAAATTGCCAAGATTGGGCATGCAGATCGTGCCGGTACCATAATTCATACAGGCGAATCATACTGGTATTGTCTATGTTGCTGGCAACTTGGCCATCGCCGGCATAGAGGTCGGAGAAGGTATTGCTGTTGGTGTACAGCAGCGTTCCGCTCCATTCACCCTGTGATGTTGTACCGCTGCTAGACACTTCGATATTGTCCAGAAAAACACTGCCGGTCTTGATGCCTCCCTCAAGTACTGAGGCAACATCGACAGTATACACGGCTGAAAATTCAGCTTGGGCCGAGGCCGACGCCAGAAGCATGAGAGGTAGTATTTTTCGCATAAGTTCTCCTTAATGCGTTAACTGTAGACTACCTCACTCTAAACTGCTGCATCATACTCTGTAATGTGGTTGCCATTCGGGCCAATTCATTAGCGGCTACAGCGGTTTGTTCGGCGCTGGTCGCGCTGCCATGGATAGACTGATTGATTTGCGACACTGACATTTGCATGTTTTCAGCGACGGCATTTTGTTCTTCGGTAGCCGCGGCAATCATGCTGCTCATCGAGTCAATTTGTGTGATTGAGTCGGCAATAACCCCCAAAGATTCACCCGCCTGTGTGGCTTGATGGACCACATGGGTCGTCTGTTCTCGCGAGTCATTCATAGATTGAGCGGCCTGACGCGCACCGTGTTGTAGCTGTTCAATGATGGCGTTAATTTCTTGGGTCGAATCTTGTGTGCGGCCTGCCAAGGTGCGTACTTCGTCTGCGACAACGGCAAATCCTCGGCCTTGTTCGCCGGCCCTGGCCGCTTCAATAGCTGCGTTCAAGGCGAGTAAATTTGTCTGTTCGGCAATACTTTTGATCACATCTAACACGGTGGAAATGTTTTCACTGTCTTGGCCAACCTTTGAGATAACATTGGCAGTATTATCAATTTGGTGGGACAGACTGCGAATACCCTCTAAGGTTTGGTCGACCACTTGTTTGCCGTGCTCTGTCTCACTGCGGGTGGAGTTAACGGCAGTAGCCGTTTCTGCGACGTTACGCGCTACTTCCATCACCGATTGGGTCATCTGCATCATGGCCGTTGCCATTTGGTCTGTTTCACTTTGTTGGGTGCGAATATTTTGGCTAGACACCGACATAGTGGCAGACATTTCTTCACTGGTGGCACTCAGCTGATTGGTCATGTCTGAAATTTTGCTAATCATGGCCTGCAATTTTTGTTGCATGGCTTTCATGCTTGTAGCCAATTGTCCAAACTCATCTTCACGATCTGTGTGGATGTGAGAGGTTAGATCTCCGGCGGCAATTTTATCCATTTCATCAATCAAGGTGGGCAAGAAACGCAAGCTACTGGAGATGGTTAAAAACAGAATGATCACACCGCCGAGAACGAGTAGAGAGCCAATTATGACCGACCAGAGCGTACTGCGAGACAGCGATTCCTGTTGTTTGGCCGTGTTTTGGCTGGTGTTAATGATTCGATTGAGCATCGATTCGACGTCGCTGGTCATTGCCTCTGCGACCTCGTCAAATTCGCCCATCATTGGATTACCGCCCGCCGGACCAAAGTCAACATAGGCTTGCGCCATTTCCTTGCCTGTGCTGTAAAACGCTTCAAAGGTGGGCACTAAATCGCGATATTTTCGAGCGTTTTGAGGGTCATTTCGGGCTAATCGCTCAACGATGGTATAAAACTGTTGTGCGTATTCTTCGGCGGTATCAAACCCGTCATCAAGACCGTCGAGTCCGCGGGTTGCGGCAATATCTTGCAACCATTGTTGAACCTGGGCCACCGAGTATTTTAGTTCGTGTGCATCATTGAGATTCGGCAAATGTTGCTCCGCCATTTCCTCAATGCTGGCATTGGTGGCTCCTGAATTTAACAGCACAATCGCACCTTGGAGGATGACAACTACAGCGAGGATAGCTGAAAGAATTTTAAATCGTGCAATGAGTGTCGATCCGAGCATGACCACTTCTCCAGTGTCGTTGATGGGGAAGTTGTCGGCGCATCAAGGGTTTACTTAAGTACCCAGTGATAATTTAACCGCGATAAAGCAAGCACCACCCACGATCATGGTGGCATACACATTGGCACTGAGTCGGGCGGTGATGATCGCCGCCAAACCACCCCACAGGAAGGGGTTGGTGAGTTCTGTGTTCAACTGACCCTCATGCACCAGTAATATCGGCGCGGTTATTGCGCTCAGTACCGCGGGGCCGCTAAAGCTTAGTGCGCGCTTTAGATTCGGCCCCATTCGAAGAGGGAGGTGCTTTTCCAAGAATAAATAGCGGGTTGAAAACGTGATGGCGGTTAGCGCGAGTATGGTGAAAATCATTACCCCTCCTGACACGTTTGTACGAGGTAGCCGGCGGCCATGCCTGCACAGGCGGCAATAATTAAGCCTACCTGGCTGTCAGTGGTCGCCATAAATACCGCCACACCAGCCGCTATTATGACGCTCGCCGCACTGGCAAGATCTTTGATATTGGGGATCACTAACGCAATAAAAATAGCGGCTATAGCAAATTCGACACCGAGTTGGCTGAGGTCAGGGAGAGTATTGCCGCCAAGAATGCCAATCGCTGTCCATAGATTCCAGGCGAGATAAAAGCTGCCTCCCGCGCCAAGGGCATACCAGAGCCGAAAGTTATGGCGGTAGGCCCGACGATCACCCGACAGTGCGAATAATTCATCTGTCAGTAAGAAACCAATACTTAAGCGCCATGGTAGAGGGTGGCAGGACATTCGCTCGCGCAAATGAAGGCCGTATAAAAAATGTCGTGAGCTGATAACAAAGGCGCTAAATAAAACGGCGACGAGGGGGGTACCCTGTGCGAGTAACTCGATGGAAACAATTTGAACGGCGCCGCCAAACACTAAGGCAGAAATTGCCTGAGTTTCCCATGCACTGAATCCGCGCTGGATAGCCAGTGAGCCAAATAAAATTCCCCAGGGTAATACGGCTAAGCTGAGTGGAAGCATGTCAAGGGTGCCGCGCCATAGCGCGAGAGAGCGATGTTTAGTCATGAATGTTTGCTGCGATCAAAAAGGCTAGAGTAATTACAGATACTAGGTTGAGCAAGCCGTTATACGTTGAAAAAAAAGGCCCCAATCATGGGGCCAATAAACTGGGTGGATCTCAATCCAATGCTCTCAGACAAGAGTGCGAGATGAATTCACTCTATGTGCTGATAGTACATAATCAATATTTGGGGCGCTTTGATCGATATCAAGTCCTGTGTTGACCAAAAAATATGCAACTTGATCAAGCCTTAAACACATGGAGTTTTCTTCATGTTTTTTTTGCGTCCAAGTGTTGACACCTTTGGGGTGGATCACTAATATACGCGCTCTCCGCACCCGTAGCTCAGCTGGATAGAGCAACTGGCTACGAACCAGTAGGTCGGGCGTTCGAATCGCTCCGGGTGCGCCATACAAACAAAAAAGCCCTTGTCGAAAGACTAGGGCTTTTTTATTTGTATGGCTGTTATCCTTAGCTATTTTAACCAATACCCGTTCGACCCTTCGTATGGAACGAAGGGTACCGCCGGAGGCGCTTGAGTATATCGCTCCGGCTAGAGTTTTTTGCTATCTCTGGCGAGATGGCTCCTGCAGGCACCTAGTGCAAGGCGCGATAAATATCCGCAAAACTATTGGCGCGATCGCCAATGAGCAGTGGGATATGTAACGCTCTGGCAATATCGCTGGCCGAGACTATACCCCGAAGAATATGGCCATCGGCGTCATCGACCACTAAGGCATGTTGGTCGCCATAGTACTGCATGGTTTTAACAACATCGCCAATGCAGGCTCTGCGCAGTTCACTGAGTGTTATAGCATGCAATTTTTCTTTAGGCAGCATGACATCTCTGACACTCAGGTCGCTACGAGAGAGACTTAAGTTGGTACTGGCGCTCATGACTTTGGACGATTGCAAATCCAGTAGGCTAATGATGCCTTTAAAGTGTTCTTCTTGGTCGATGACCAAATTCATCCTGACGTGGGTTTTGCGCATCATCTCCAACGCTTCGTCTACAGAGGCATTTTCCTCAAGCATACGCGGTTGGTATTTCATAAAGTCAGTAAACACCAGCATAGCGGTATCTTGTAAATCAATATGGCTGCTATCCTCCGGTGTTTGAATGGAATAAACAGCGTTCATATCAAATGTATCTAGGGTTCGAAAAGTTTTCATGGAGCGTCTCCTTAGTGGGTATTTAGGTAATAACTATGGAGAGTATTCGTGGAGGGCCTCTTGCTACTGGCGCGTGCTTAACAGAGGCATATGGGTCGCAAGGCGCCACCGGGTTGAGGGATGGTTCAGCCAGACCAACTAAACAGAATGATTTTGTCGTTTTAGGTAGGGCGGGTTGATCATCTATTTGCAGGGTGTAATAGCTGATCTCTTCATCAAACAATGCCCAAGCCAAGGCATTTTGACTACAAAACATGACCGTGCAGCTAAGCGTAAGCCACACAATAAATGAAGCGCAAATTGAATGACGTCGTGCTGTATGCATCGACACCTCCTTAAGCTTTTGTGCCCTTTAATAGTACGCCAGTTTTGACGATACGCCAGTTTTAAAAATCATGTCATGTGAGTGGTTATATGACTTTATTGTCTAAGTAGCATAAGGCACTGGCCAATGGTTTATGCTCTAATGCACGTTCTATCAGGAGGAACGCATGGATAGACGTCAATTTTTAAATCGCGCTTCACGCTATGCTGCCGCTGCCACAGCGGGCGCGGTAGTGGTACAGACTGCTCAAGCGGTAGATACACATTGGCAACAGGCCGCTGTGGCTATGGATTCTCAATGGCAAAAAGCCAACGAGGCTATGCGCGCAGAGTTGAAGGATTTGAAAAGCCAATATGCGGCCATGGACAAGCGAACCAAGCTCATGGTTAGGGCTATGTTGGCCCTGGCCGGGGTCGATATACTTCTCTTAATTTGATGTGATAGGCAGTGCTAGCGTAAAGGTACTGCCAACGCCTTCTTGAGATGTCACACTCAGCTCACCACCGTGGTCTTCCACAATTTTATGCGCAATAGCCATGCCCATCCCCGTGCCTTCACCAATAGGTTTGGTGGTGAAAAAGGGCATAAATAAATTATTTAATGTATGTGGATTCATTCCATGGCCATTGTCTTCAATGCTTACGAGCACATGTTTGTTGGTGGCCTCCGTGGTAATGCGAATATAGGGGTGGGCTCTGTCTCTGGCGGCATGCGCGGCATTGATGACGATATTAAGTATGACCTGATTGATTTCACTGGGGTTGCAATTGACCTTGGGGACATCGCCAAGCGCGAGCTGCACGTCGATCCCTTGTTTAATTTCTGATTGCACTAGGCGTAACGTGCTGCGAATCCCCTCGTTGATGTCACTGTCAGCACGCTCACCGTCTTGTGATCGCGCAAAATTTCTCAGACTCAAGACAATTTTCTTAACGCGCTCAAGACCCTCCAAGGTTTCAGACATTAACTGTGGCAAATCTTGATCGAGATACTCGAGGTCGAGTTTTGCAATTTCTCGGTTTAGGTCGTTAGCCTTATCCTGTGTCATTCTGGTGCGCAGCGTTTTAACAAACTCAAACATATCGTGGTAAGCGCGATGGTACTCTTCTAAGGCAGAAATATTACTGGTAACAAAGGCCAGTGGATTATTAATTTCGTGCGCAACGCCTGCCGCCAGCGTACCCAGTGTGGCCAGTTTTTCTTGTTTTAGCATGCTGGCTTGTTGTTGAATTAATTGTTCGTTGGTCTTGCTGAGTTCGATATTTCGTTGGTGCAACATGCGAGTTTTATCTTCCAGCAGTTGCTCAGCGGCACGACGAATTTTGCGCTCGCGGTGATAGGCAATTTCAAAAGGATGAGTGCTTTCGTCGTCCACTATTTAATGCTCACATCCAGTTGGCAGTGATCGGCGCCGTTGTGCATACATATGGGGTGTTCAATAGTGATCTCTTGCCCAAAACGTTTGGCGGCGCCTCGAACCAGTCCCTCGGCTAAAATGCATAATTTTCGAGGGGAGCGATAGTGCATGGTTAATTTGTTATCGCCGCGGTCTTGGTATTCAAAGCGAGGTAAATTCGGATTGGTATATAACTTAAGTACTTCTCCATGAATGACGGTGTCGACGCTCATCAGGAAGTCTTTGAGGCCATTAGCATGCGCTACGAAGGAGGGGTGTCGAACATCCAGTTGGTCAAATAAATACTCCCCAAAAATGCCAATCACCTTTTCGGCGGGCATATCCAGGGCTTTACAAACTTCTGCGACAATAGCAAACAGTTCTTCATCGGAATAACTTTCACCTGAGGTGAAAATACCGTCGCTACCCGATGCCGCTAAAATGGCATTCCAGCTTTCCATACCGGCGGTTTCAATGACGAGCTCTTCAAGAACATTAAATATGACGCCCTTCATAGCTTGATCCTTGCTTTTATTTGTAACAAATATAAAGCAAAAACCCAGCGAAGGGCTATCGATTTTATTTTTTTGTCGGTCTGGGTGGGAAATTGGCAGGACGCTTTTCCTGCATGGCGCGCATCGCTTCAAACATATCAACGGTAATGCACTCGTCGATTTGAGGTTCAATGAGCGCACGCATACCTTCTAGATCCTGCGCAATCGCGTTGTCGGATAAACTGCGTTTGATATGGCGCATGGCTCTGGGTGCACATGCAGCCATCTGTTGAGCCATCTGGAGAGCGGCATGGTGCAAACCTTCGACATCTTCAAAGGTCTTATTCACCCAATACCATTGGTGCGCTTCAGCGGCACTAAAGTTCCTACCTGTCATGGCCAATTCCCGTGCGATACCTAAGGGCATTTGACGCGGGAGGCGTTGAAGTCCGCCAAGATCGGGGATGATCGCAAGCTGAATCTCCTTGAGTGCAAAGGTGGCATCTTGCGTACACAGACGAATATCAGCGCAGCTAGCGAGTTCGACGCCAGCACCGATGCAGGCACCATGTACCGCAGCAATGACTGGAATATCCAGATGTTCAAGGGATTGAAACGCCTCCTGCATTGCCTTGATGTCATCAATTCTACGCTGCCGGATGGTGTCATCTGACGGTCCGCTAAACAGTGTTTGCGCGTAGGGTAGATCGATGCCCACGCAGAAATGTTTGCCTTCGCCTTTGAGAATGACAACATGAACGTCTGGGTTGGCTTGCAAGGCGGCCACCGCCGTAGGGAACTCTTGCCAAAATGCTTGACCTAACGCGTTACCAACACGTGGGTTGTTTAACGTCAACGTAGCGATATGGTTGTCGATATGGCACGAAATCACGCTCATGGTTAGTCCCCGCTTTGAATAGAATGCTGCATTGTAGGAATTTATGGCCGCCAATAGGCGATCACTTTGCGACAACACGCCACAAAATAAAAGGAGAGAGCCATGCTCAAACGCCGCTTTACTGAAGAACAACAAATGTTTCGTGAAGCTTACCGCAAATTTTTGCATGATGAGCTTGTGCCCAACATGGAGCATTACCGTAAGCAGCGCATTGTTGATCGTGAAATTTTCCGCAAGGCGGGCGATCTCGGTTTCTTGATGATTTGGCCCGATGAGAAATTCGGCGGTATGGGGGACGACGATTTTCGTTTTGAGCAAATCATTATCGAAGAAAATATTTATGCGCACACCGGTGACTGGTATGCCACCTTGCATAGTCGTCTGGTAGGCCCCTATTTTACTCGGTTTGGCAACGAGGAACAGCAGAACCGTTTTCTGCCTAAGTGTGTGACTGGGGAAACAATTCTCGCTATTGGTATGACTGAGCCGGATGCCGGCAGCGACCTGCGTGGTATGCGTACGACGGCGGTGGATATGGGCGATCACTACCTGTTGAATGGCAGCAAGACCTATATTTCAAACGGTATCAATGCCGACGTGGTGATTGTGGCCGCTAAGTCTGATCACGTGAATAATCCTAAGCAAATCGGCCTGTTCATCGTTGAGCGTGGTATGGAAGGCTTTGAGCGCGGTCGCAACTTGGAAAAACTGGGTCAGAAAGCCCAAGATACCGCTGAGTTGTTCTTCAATAATGTGAAAATTCCCAAGGCAAACGTGTTAGGTGATCCCGCTAAAGGCATGCACTATTTGATGGAAGGCCTCGCTGAAGAGCGTTTACTCGGTACCGTGGAATACATTACCCGCGCACAAAAGGCCTTGGATATCACTATTGATTTTGCGAAGCAGCGCAAGCTGTTTGGCCAGACTTTGGCTGAATTCCAAAATACACAATTTACTCTGGCAAAATTGCAAGCGGAAGCAGATAGCTTGCAGGTTTATGTGGATCGTTGTGTGGAATCCTTCAATGCGGGTGAATTCACCGCGGTTGA
The DNA here is from genome assembly GCA_035458985.1 of Pseudomonadales bacterium. Taxonomy (GTDB): domain Bacteria; phylum Pseudomonadota; class Gammaproteobacteria; order Pseudomonadales; family JAHEIH01; genus JAHEIH01. The sequence goes on along the minus strand of DATHYR010000288.1, from coordinate 63,534 downwards.
TGCGGCCAAAGCAAAGTACCTGACCGCCGAGTTTGCCTGTCGTTGTATTGACGCTTGCTTGCAATTACATGGGGGGGCCGGCTATATGGATGAGTATGCGATCTCTCGCATGTACACTGATATTCGTGTGGCGCGCATTTATGCTGGCTCAAGCGAAGTCATGCAGTTGATCATTTCACGCGACATGTTGGCTGGGGAGCGTGCGGATTTTGTTGATCGTGATATCGAGATCGCATAGTCCTCGGACGCAATATCACGCAAAAGGGCGCCGAGGCGCCCTTTTTTAATGACAACGGTACGTTGATTAAACGATCGATTTCATCGCCGTCATGTAACCGCGCAGTTCCTCGCCCACAATCTCGACGGGGTGGTAGCGAATCTCTGCGTTAACTTCGATCAGTTTGCGGTTATCTACGCCTAGATCGTCCAGTTCTAATCCCATGCCGATCACGTCGGTGCCGACCTTTTCCATGAAATCAGCCAGTAGCGGACGGCACGCGTGGTCGAACAAGTAACAGCCATATTCCGCCGTGTCAGAAATGACCACGTTCATTTCGTACAGTTTCTTGCGCGCAATGGTATTAGCGATTAGGGGTGTTTCATGCAGTGACTCGTAATACGCCGATTCCTCGACGATACCTGCGGCCACCATGGTTTCAAACGCTAATTCAACGCCTGCTTTCACCATGGCAACCATCAAAATACCCTTGTCGTAGTATTCTTGCTCGCTGATTTCGACATCGCCAGAGGGCGTTTTCTCGAAGGCCGTCTCAGCGGTAGCGGCGCGCCAGGTCAGCAGATTTTTGTCATCGTTAGCCCAGTCTTCCATCATGGTGCGAGAGAATTCGCCAGACATAATATCGTCTTGGTGTTTTTCGAATAATGGACGCATGATGTCTTTCAATTCTTGCGCCAATTCAAAAGCCACGATTTTGGCAGGGTTTGACAAACGGTCCATCATGTTGGTGATGCCGCCGTGTTTCAGACCCTCGGTAATGGTTTCCCAGCCGTATTGGATCAGTTTAGAGGCATAGTTAGGATCAATGCCCTCAGCAATCATTTTGTCAAAACACAAAATAGAACCGGTTTGCAGCATGCCGCACAAAATGGTTTGTTCGCCCATCAAGTCGGATTTCACTTCGGCAATCGGTGATGATTCGAGCACGCCAGCGCGGTCGCCGCCAGTGGCAGAGGCGAGCGCTTTGGCGATCTCCATGCCTTCGCCCTTAGGATCGTTTTCACGGTGAACAGCGATCAGGGTAGGTACACCAAAGCCACGAACGTACTCGGCGCGTACTTCTGAACCTGGGCACTTAGGGCACATAAGAGTAACGGTCAGGTCCTTGCGGATCTGCATGCCTTCTTCCACTAAGTTGAAGCCGTGGGCATAGTCTAGACATGCGCCTTCTTTCATCAACGGCATGACCGCGCTCACAACCGCGCTGTGTTGTTTGTCTGGGGTGAGGTTCATAACAACGTCAGCCGTTGGAATTAGTTCCTCGTAGGTACCAACAGTAAAACCATTCTCGGTGGCGTTTTTCCATGACTGACGCTTTTCGGCAATTGCCTCAGCACGCAGTGCATACGAGACGTCCAAGCCGCTGTCTCGCATGTTGAGACCTTGGTTCAAGCCTTGTGCACCGCAGCCAATCACGACAATCTTTTTGCCTTTGAGGTAATCGCAGCCATTGGCGAATTCCGATTGATCCATGAAGCGGCATTTGCCAAGTTCTTCCAGTTGAACACGCAGAGGTAGCGTGTTGAAGTAATTTTGTCCCATGGGGCACTCCAGAGTGTGATGTTTAAATGTGGGGGCATTCTAAGGACTTTAGTTTGTTGCGTAAAATGAAATATTCGAAACTTAACGTTTCAAATAATGCAATACTGAGGGCTGCTCACCTTATCTTTCTAGTGATACAGTGCAAGAAAATATAAGGACAAGACTCCATGCTGCAATACATGCAGACCAACTTTCTTATTCTATTAGCCTTTATCTATGCGGCGGGGCTGTTTATTGCGGCGGCACGTGCGGAACGCGTCAAACGTCCACCGCGATGGATAGGGCGTGCGGTCTATAGTCTGTCGTTGGCGGTGTACTGTACCTCTTGGACTTTTTTTGGCGCTGTGGGTGTGGCGGCTAATAATGGTTGGGGCTATTTTGCCATCTATCTGGGTCCCATTTTATTGTTCCTATTGGGGTGGCCGTTTTTACGCCGGCTGTTGATTTTTAGCAACCGCAACAAAGTGACGTCCATTGCTGATTTTGTGGGCTCTCGTTTCGGAAAACGCCAAGTTTTGGCCTCGATGGTCACGATTATTGCTGTAGTGGGTACATTACCTTATATCGCCTTGCAGCTTCGTGCGGTATCACTTGCCTGGGCAGCGATTGATACACCGCCAGGGGAAGTCCTGCGGGTCGGGTCGGGGACCAGCTTTATTGGTGCCTTGGTAATGGCGTGGTTTGCTATCGTGTTTGGCACCCGGGTCAGTGATGGTAGTAATAAAATGCGTGGATTAATTTCCGCGGTAGCCATCGAATCCTTTGTCAAACTGCTGGCCTTTGTGGCGGTGGGGGTTATGGCGTGGCAGCTTTTGCCAAGCCCCGTCGATGACATTTCTCGCTACTTTTCGGCGACAGACAAACTGCCCAGTTCGACGTTTATCACTCAAACCGTGTTAGCGATGTTCGCGATAGTGTGTTTGCCGCGGCAATTCCACGTCATGGTGGTCGAGCCACACACTCGCCGTGATATTCGTACCGCGCGATGGACCTTTCCCCTGTATTTGGTTATTTTTTCCGTCATGGTGATGCCGATCGCCGTGGCGGGTTCTCATTTCTTTGTCGGTACATCGGTGCCATCGGATTTATATGTGTTGCAATTGCCGATGTTCCTCGGTGAAAACAATTTAGCGGCTATTGCCTTTATTGGCGGTCTATCGGCTGCCACGGGGATGATCGTGGTCGCGAGCGTGACCTTATCGATTATGATCTCCAATGAGTTAATTGTTCCGCTATTGCTCAATTTGGGGCGTCGCGGAAATTTGCCGCGGCGCATGGCCGGCGACTTACGCATGGTGCGTCGCATCACGATTGTTTTGGTGATGGTACTGGCGTGGTGGGCGGAAACGTCCCTGCAAGTGCCTGGTGGGCTGGCTTCGTTAGGTTTGATTAGCTTTGCTGCTTCAGCGCAGTTTATGCCCGCCATTGTCGCCGGGTTGTATTGGCCTGGGGCTCACCGCAACGGTGTGTTGTGGGGGATGTTTTTCGGAATTTTGGTGTGGGCCTATACGCTGTTTATTCCCGCCTTTTTGGCCCCCGACCACCCCTTGATGACGGAAGGTCCTTGGGGCATTGCCATGCTGGCGCCCTACCGATTGTTCGGGTTGTCGTTTCTAGATCCTCTCACCCATGGAGTGCTGTGGAGTTTGGTGATCAATGTCATGGTGTTTTATTGGCTGTCGCGAAGGAGCCGTTTCAATACCTTGGATTTTCGCCAGGCTGAGGCCTTCACGAATTTACGCTCACGCTTCAACTTCCGTCAGCAGGATTTTGAACTGACCTCGATTGAGAGTCGCCAACTCCAAGCGGTGTTGGACCCCCTTTTAGGCGAAACGCGCAGTGGTAATTTATGGAATGATTTTGAGCAGCGGTTGGGGCACCGATTGTTACCCCACGACAAAGTGCCGCGCTTTGTTGTGCAGGACGTTGAAACAAGCCTAGCGCGCATTATTGGCGCTGTGTCAGCGCACCGAGTGATTGAGCTGTTGCGTCGCCAGGAGCCCATGCAAATTGAAGACTTTGTGAGTTTCATTGGTGGTAGTAACCGCGTCGCTCGTTTCTCTCAGGACTTGCTCCAAACCACGTTGGAAAATATGCCTCAAGGGATAAGCGTGGTCGACAAAGACCTCAATCTTATGGCGTGGAATAAACAGTACGAACGCATGTTTAATTTTCCGCCTCGATTGTTGTATGTGGGCTGCCCCATTGAACGCGTCTATAAATTTAACGCCGGGCGCGGCATGCTTGGCAGTGATCACGATGATGTTGAAGTGTTGGTGAGTAAACGTCTCAATCTGTTAAAAGAGGGGGATGCCTACCGCATAGAGCGAGAGCTACCCAACGGCGCAGTGATTGAAATTCGCGGCACGCCCTTAGGTGATGGAGGTTATGTCACGACCTACACGGATATTAGCGACTACCACAATATCCTCGAAGAGCTTGAGGGCGCCAAGACCCAGCTAGAACAACGTGTTCAGGAGCGTACACAAGAACTCTCGGCGGCCAATGAATCGATGCGCGAAGAGAACCGTCTGCGCGCGAGGCTGGAGAGTGAGCTCAACGATGCTTATGCCTCTAAAACGCAGTTCCTAGCCGCTGCGAGTCACGACTTACTGCAGCCGATCAATGCGGCGAGGTTATTTGTCAGCGCGGTACAGGCGCGTCAAGACGTGGCGAATCAACCCCAACTTAGAGAGGAGGTGGGGCACATCGATGACGCTTTATCCGGTGCGGAGAATCTGATTAACGCCTTGCGCGAAATGGCGCGGCTTGATTCTGGCAAGCTCAGTGCAAGGCGCGAGCACTTCAATATTGATGAGCTCATGAAGACATTGACGCGAGAATTTAGTCTGTTTGCCGAGCAAAAGGGCCTCGATTTGCACTACGTACCTTGTAAAACGTGGGTGTACTCAGATCAGGCACTGTTGCGGCGGGTGTTACAAAATTTCCTAGCTAACGCGGTGCGTTATACCGACAGCGGCCGGATTGTGTTCGGTTGTCGTCGTCGTAAAGAGGGCTTGCAAATTCAAGTGTGGGATACCGGTCCTGGGATTCCGGATGATGCGATGGAGCGTATTTTTAACGAATTTGAACGCTTGTCAGATACGCGCAATATTGAGGGTCAAAAGGGCCTGGGGTTGGGTTTGTCCATTGCGCGGCGCATTGCTCAGGTGCTCGGACATGAAGTGGAAGTGGCCAGTAAACTGGGTGCTGGCTCGATGTTTGCCATTGATGTGCCCTATGGTCGAGTCGTTGCTGTACAGGAACCCAGACCCAAGGTTATGGGTGATTTAGCCGGGGTAACCGTGTTGTGTGTCGACAATGAGATGCACATCGTCCGAGGCATGCGCGCCTTGCTTGAGCAATGGGGGTGTCATGTGGTGACTGCCAGTAATCTCAGTGGCTCGCTCGCTAATTGGACGTTATCAACACCGCCCGACATGGTCATTGTGGATTATCACCTTGACGATGGCGAGTTGGGTACCGCTCTTGTCGAGACTTTGCGCTTGCACTGGAACTCTGCGCTACCAGCCATTGTGATTTCGGCAGATGACAGTGAAGCTGTGCGCGAGCATGTCAAGCAGTTGAATATTCAGTATTTATCTAAGCCTGTGCCGGCCGCTAGCCTTCGTGCCACGATGCGGAGTTTAATCCGTCATCGTAAACGCGGTTAGTTAAAGCTTGGCGTTTGGATGTCCAGTTGACTAATCATCAGCACGGCTTGGGTACGTGAGCTGACACCCAACTTACGAAAGATTTCGGTGACATGAGCTTTCACGGTCGCTTCGGTCACATTAAGTTCAAAGGCGATTTGCTTGTTGAGGAGACCTTCCGCGAGCATCACCGCGACTTTAAATTGCTGTGGGGTGAGTTGCGACATCAGTTGGCTGATGTCGGTGTCCTGGCTGTCTTCAAGGGCTTCTAAATCAACATTGCAGTGGGGCGGTAAGTATATATCGCCCATCTTCACGACTTGAATGGCCCGTGCGATCTCGGCCGGTTCAGCACTCTTTGACAAAAAGCCAGCCGCACCTTGCGCAATGGCTTTACCGATAATGTCGTCACCATCATTGGCTGAAATCATCATCACAGGTATGTGAGGGAAGTTATTAACGAGATAGATCAGACCGCTTAGTCCTCTTGCTCCTGGGATATGAAGATCGAGTAAGACGAGGTCAATATGTTGTTCGCGCTGACAAATCTCTTGCAGGCTACTGATGTCAGAGGCTTCAAGAATCATAATGTCGTCATTGTCATGTTGCGCGATGGTTTGCGTCAGCGCGGCGCGAAATAACGGGTGGTCATCAGCGATAACAAGTTTTGCTGTAATGGCCAAAAGATTTTCTCCATTTTTATCATAATTGTGCTTTGACTAAGCCCCTCGCTTGCCGATGAAAGGGTGCCGTTACAGTGTTTGTCACAACGTCGTTAGACTTTGGTCGAATATAGACTAATGGCTAATAGGTTTACAAGTCCTCATGTTGCAGTCTACGTCTTGGCAATATCCAAAAGAAACAATAATTCTCACAAGGGGAACAACATGAAAACAGTACAGAAAAGCTTGCTTGCTGGTGCCGTAGCATTGGCATTTGCAGCGCCTTCTATGGCAGCTTTTACCGTCGATTTGGGTGATCAAGGAAGCATTTCTTTCGGTGGTTACCTCAAACTTGACGCACGTCACGAGTCGGGTGACTTCAAGGCAACCTCTTACTACCGCGGTGCTTCTTTAACTCCCGCTGATACTTCGTCAACAGCTTTCAGCATGCGTGAATCGCGTTTTACAACCACGTACAAACGTGGTGCGACGACGGGCTACGTCGAATTTGACCTCTATGGTGGTTCGGGTAATGAGTTGGTGTCTAATTCTGAACACCTACGTTTACGTCAGGCCTTTATCACGCATGGTGGTTGGAAAGTCGGCCAAGCATGGACCGCCGCGATGAACCTGATTGCTATCCCTGAAACCGTTGACTTTGGTGGTCCCATTGTCGGTATGGTGTTCGTTCGTCAGCCTGGTATTCGCTACAGCAGTGGCGGTTGGACATTCTCGGTGGAAAACCCTGAGACCTACCAAGGCGGCAAATTTGGTACCAGCGGCGCAGCCGCGGGCATGACACAAGCTAACGCGCAAGAATCAACGCCTGACTTCATTACCTCATACGCCACTAGTGGTGATTGGGGCAACATTCAGGTGAACGGTATCGTACGTAGCATCGACGAAGGTGGTGCAAAGCACACCGCGACTGCCTTTGGTGCGGCGGCTAAATTGAAGTTTGGTCAGAACGATGTTCGTATGCAGTTAAACGTGGGCGAGTGGGGTCGCTACATCGGTGCCGGTCAAGGTGCTGAATTGGGTGATTTTGATGGCGACGGCAACGTTGAGATGGATTCAACGACCTCATACACCATCGCGTATCGCCATGTCATGGGTGATGGCTGGCGCACCAACGTGTTCTTTGGCGGCCTAGAGGGCGATGAGTCGGGTCGTGATCGCACTCACTTCGGTGCCAACATCATGACCACGCTGGCCCCAGGTTTGACGGGTGGCTTGGAAGTGGGTCGCTATTCTATTGATGACGACGGCGGTTCGGCTAACGGCGAAAACAAATACCTCCAATTGATGGTCAAAATGGCCCTCTAATTGGATTAACGAGTACCACCGGCCGAGCTAACCCTCGGCCAAACTTTAAACATAAAATTAATAAGTGGAGGGTCTATCATGGCTTTCAAAAGTGAAGATGACGCCAAGGCATATTGGTCGGAAAACGTCAGCCTCATGATCAAACTCATGGTTGTGTGGTTCGTGGTTTCTTTCGGCTGTGGCATTTTGTTGGCGGATGTACTGAACACCATTCAGATCGGTGGTTACAAACTGGGCTTCTGGTTCGCACAACAGGGTTCAATTTACACCTTCTTGATATTGATTTTTTACTATGCCAAGGCAATGGGTAAGTTGGACGCCAAATACGGCGTAGACGGCGAATAGGAGACGTATCATGGATTTACAAACAATTACCTATATCGTCGTCGGTGCAACGTTTGCACTGTACATCGGTATTGCGATCTGGGCGAAAGCAGGATCGACAAAAGAGTTTTACATTGCAGGGGGCGGTATTAATCCTGTGGCAAATGGTATGGCGACCGCGGCGGATTGGATGTCAGCGGCGTCGTTCATTTCAATGGCAGGTTTGATTGCCCTCTCGTACGGTGGTAACGGCGGTTCTGTGTTCTTGATGGGCTGGACCGGTGGTTACGTAATTTTGGCGATGTTGCTGGCGCCTTACTTACGTAAGTTCGGTAAGTTCACTGTGCCTGAGTTCATTGGTGATCGTTACTACTCAAACAGCGCGCGCGTTGTGGCGGTGATATGTTTGATCATTGTATCGGTAACGTACGTTATTGGTCAGATGAAAGGGGTTGGCGTAGCGTTCTCTCGCTTCTTGCAGGTTGATTACGACACAGGTCTGTACATTGGTATGACCATCGTATTTATCTATGCGGTATTGGGTGGTATGAAAGGTATTACTTACACCCAGATCGCGCAGTACTGTGTATTGATCTTTGCCTACACCATTCCTGCGATCTTCATTTCATTGAATCTCACCGGTAACCCACTGCCACAATTGGGCTTGGGTGGTTCGTTGGCGGATGGCACACCACTGCTAGTGAAACTGGATCAGGTGGTCACAGACTTAGGTTTTGCAAACTACACGACAGGGCCTCGCTTGAGCACCTTGAACATGTTTGTTTACACCATGTCTCTGATGATTGGTACGGCTGGCTTGCCGCACGTTATCATTCGTTTCTTCACTGTACCTACCGTGAAAGATGCGCGTTCATCAGCGGGTTGGGCATTGGTATTCATTGCGATTCTGTACACCACAGCACCTGCTGTTGCGGCTATGGCTCGCTTGAACCTGCACGAAACTATTCAGCCTAATGGCGGTGAGAATTTGGCCTATGCCGATGCACCCGAGTGGTTCACCAACTGGGAAAAAACCGGTCTGTTGAAGTTTGAAGATAAGAACGGCGACGGTCGTATCCAGTACTACAATGACAAATCTGCGACTGGCCAAGCACTGGCAGCCGAAAAAGGCTGGGCAGGCAACGAGCTGAAAGTAGATAACGACATTATGGTATTGGCGAACCCCGAAATCGCACAACTGCCAAACTGGGTCATTGCGCTGGTAGCCGCGGGTGGTCTGGCGGCAGCATTGTCTACGGCAGCGGGTCTGTTGTTGGCGATTTCTTCATCGATCTCTCACGACTTGATGAAGGGTGTATTCAAGCCTGACTTGGACGAGAAATCTGAGTTGATGTACAGCCGTATTGCGATGGCTGGTGCGATTGGTGTGGCCGGTTATCTCGGTCTGAATCCTCCTGGATTCGCAGCGGGTACAGTGGCTTTGGCCTTCGGTCTGGCCGCGTCATCGATCTTCCCTGCCTTGATGATGGGTATCTTCAGCAAGCGTATTAACAAAGAAGGTGCTATTGCAGGTATGGTGGCTGGTATCGTCGTGACACTGTTCTACGTATTCCAACACAAAGGCTTCTTGTTCGTTGCGGATTGGAAATACCTTGAAAGCTTAGGTTCTAACTGGTTCTTCGGCATTGAGGCTAACGCCTTCGGTGCAGTGGGCGCAGTGGTGAACTTTATCGTCGCCTATGTTGTGTCTAACGCTACCGGTGAAGTCCCACAAGAAGTACAAGATATGGTTGAACATATCCGTGTACCCTCTGGTGTAGAAGCAGCACAAGATCACTAATAGTGCGTGATTAGTTGATAGGAAAGGGCCTCGTAGAGGCCCTTTTTTTTGTCCTTAATTCTGACTTTGTGGCCAGGAGCTGGGGCATAGGTAAAGCATCACTGCGCCTTCAAATGAATCCAAAAACTTTGACCAAGGTCGTATCTGTATGCGCCTTGCCACGTGTTATAGTCGTGTTTATTTCATGCATTCTACATAAGAAGAGATCTATGATTTTTACCAATAAACACGTTATCGTTGCTTTTATCGTCGCCCCAATACTGGCGGTGATTACTTATTATGGTGTGGATATGGTGGTGTCTGAAAAGCCCCATGTGGCACAGCAAGGCGGTACCTATAAATTGGCCACACGGCCAAATTGCCTGCATAGCAGTGGTATGTGTGGTTTTTTTAATGGCGACGTGGAGTTCAATGTAGTTTGGCAGGGCGGTGATAGCGGTTATGGGGAGGTGCGTGTTATTTCAACGCTACCGCTTGATGGCGTGAAAATGTCATTCGGCGACCCCACTGAGAATATGCCTAAAGACTTTGCTATGTCTGAAGATGGCCCTCTGCAATGGCGCTTACCTCTGAATTATCACCCGGCGGCTGATGAGTCCATGCACGTGGTTGTTTCGATCAATGATTCGCTGTATTACGGCCAAACCACAGCGGTGTTTTTCGGTTACGACACGTCCTACCACAAAGACTTTAGAGAGGAAGCTGTTCGGTGAGCGAGCAGGGGTTAAGTCCTGAATTAATGATGGTCGTGGAGTTCCTTGCGACCTGTCCTCCCTTTGATCTGCTCAAAGAATCCACCTTACACAAGGTGGCGCAGAACATCGAAATCAATTATTACCGCCGTGGCCATGTCTGCGGCTCTAAAAATCCTGCGGATTTACGCATCATTCGCAGTGGTGCAATCGATATTATTGCCGACGACAAGCGCTTGCTGGACCGCATGGGTGAGGGTGAAAGCTACATTCTCTCGGAGATGTTTTTAGAAAACCCGAATGTGACGGTGATTCTGTATGAAGACTCCCTGATTTACACGGTACCGGAGGTAGTGTTTAAGGAGTTGTCCTCCTCCTATCGAGACGTTGATCGCCACTATCATCGTCAGTTACACCGCCGCTTGCGTCGCGCCGCCCGCTATACGCCTGAGCCCAATAATTTGATGCGGCGTGTTGATAGCATCATGACGCGCGACGTCTTAGTGTTTCATCCTGACCAATCCATCCAAGAGGTTGCTGTGGCGATGTCGGAACGTCGCGTTTCCTCGGGCATGATTCTGTTGGATGGTGTCTTGGTCGGTATCATCACCGACCGCGATCTGCGCAGTCGGGTGGTTGCAGTGGGACTAGATGTTGCCACTCCAGTGGGCGACGTCATGACGGTGGCTCCCAAAGCCATGCATGTTGACGCGACCCTATTCGATGCCACGCTCTTTATGGTGCGCAATAAAATTCATCACCTACCGATTGTGGCCGCGAGTGATGACCGCACCGTTTTGGGTATTATTACGACGTCAGATCTGATGTTGGCGCGTCAAGATGACCCGGTCAATTTAGTCCAGCACCTGAGTCGAGCCTTGACCATTGATGCCATGCGTTCGGTGGTTGATAGCCTTCCAGCGACCATGGCTGAGTGGGTCAATGCAGGTATTAAATCGAATCAAATTAGTCATTTTCTTACCGCGATAAGTGATGCAGTTACTAAGCGGTTGATCGAACTTGCCAAAGAGAAGTATGGCCCTGAGCCTGTCCCGTTTGCCTGGTTGGGGTTTGGTTCGCAGGGACGGGCGGAGCAACTGATCAACGCCGACCAAGACAATGGCATGGTGATTCACGACAGTATGCGTCCTGAACAGGCCGATTGGTTTAAGCGGGTCGCCAAATTTGTCTGTGACGGGCTAAACGCGTGTGGCTATGTGCATTGTCCTGGCAAGATCATGGCCATGACGGACACATGGCGCCTACCCCTTAAAGGTTGGTGTTATACCGTCGACGGTTGGACCAACCACCCTACGCCTGATGCCGTGATGCGAGTGAGTATTTTCTTTGATATCCGCCACGTGTACGGTGACGAATCGCTGACGGAACAACTGCAACAGCATATGCTGAGTCGTACCAGTAAAAATGGCATCTTTTTAGCGGCGTTGGCTGAAAATGTGCTGCAATATACCCCGCCTTTGGGTGTGTTTAGACGTTTTCTCGTCGAGCGTAATGGCGAGCATAAGGATTCACTTAATCTTAAGAAACGTGGGGTGATCCCTATTATCGACATGATGCGCATCCACTCACTGGCCAATCATATTCCCGCCGTGAACACCACCGATCGCATTAACGCACTCATCAAAGCTAAGGTGATGACGGTGAAGGACGGACGCAATATGCAAGATGCGTTTGACTTTATTATGCAGCTGCGCGTGGAGAATATGGCAGCTACCATCCAAAACGAGGGCGCGTCGCACGTCAGTAATTATCTTGACCCCGATAAGTTACCCGACGTTAGGCGGCGTCAGTTAAAAGATGCATTTGAGGTGGTTCACGATGCGCAGGGCTTTATTAAAACCCGCTATCGTTCGGGTATGGCGTAATGCGCTATTGGTACCTCTTTCTTAAACGCACTTGGTATGCCTATAAATTAAGGGAGCATCGTGTAAACGCCTTTTTTTCTTCTGCGCTTCCCGCATTTTCGGCCTATAGCGATGAGGTGGAGTTTCTCTCGATCGATATTGAAACCACGTCACTTGATCACAACGAAGGTGAGATTGTCAGTATTGGTTGGGTGCCTTTAAGGCACGGCAGTATTATCTTGTCGGAGGCACGTCATCTTGTGGTGGGTGTGCGCCGTGAAGTTGGGCAAAGTGCTGTTTTTCACCATATCAGTGATGAGCAATCGAGTTATGGCGCGCGTGCCAGCGAGATGTTTTGGCAGTTGCTGCAGGCCGCTAATGGGCGGGTATTAGTGTTTCACAATGCCCACATTGACATGGCGTATCTCAATAAATTGTCGCGGCGACTTATTGGTGCCCCTATTGTTGCGCCCATTGTCGATACTTTGCAGTGGGAAAAAACGAAAATTTTGAAGCGTTATCATTTGATTCCTACCGACAGTTTAAGATTACACGCCTGTCGCCGCCGTTATGGCTTGCCCGATTATCCCCTGCACAATGCCTTGAGTGATGCCTTGGCCACGCTCGAGCTTCTACAAGCACAAATAGCCTACCTTGGCCATCGTGCCAAACTGGGAGAAATACTCAAAAAGTCAGAGTTTTGAGTATTTGTTACAAAATAGATATATTTTGTAACTAATTTGTACTAATCTGTGCGCATGATAAATGTAATCCACCATGGCGCTGTTTCCGGAGTTACCGGGTCTTGCCACCAACTGATGATTGGTGAGGGTAAGTCCTTGTTGATCGACTGTGGATTATTCCAAGGCGGAGATAGCTCTCCCTATGGTGCCGATGAAGACGATGTGAGCATCGATTTTGATCTTACGGGTGTTGTCGCACTCATTTGTACCCACGTGCATGCCGATCATATTTCACGGTTACCCCATCTTGTGGCTGCTGGATTTGATGGCCCTATTTATTGCAGTTTTCCCAGTGCGCTGTTGATGCCAGAAGTGCTTCGAGAGTCCATCAAGATGAGTGGTATCCGCAATAAAGACAAGATTGAAGCGATCGTTGATCGAATAGAAAAGCAAATTCGCCCACTCAGCTATGGCGCATGGGCACCCTTAACGCAAAAAGTCTCAATTCGTCTTCAGCCGGCAGGACACATCCTTGGCTCAGCTTTCGTGGAATGCAGTTTGATGGGCGAAGGGCGGGTCGTGTTCTCTGGCGATTTAGGTGCCGATGATGCGGTGCTGTTACCCTCACCCAAGAGCCCAGTGAAGGCCGACTTATTAGTGTTAGAGGGAACCTACGGTAACCGTAACCATGAGAACCGTGCAACACGCCGCGAGCGCCTTGCTCAGAGCATTGAACGCGCTGTGCAAGACCTTGGCACTATTCTCATTCCCGCGTTTAGCCTAGGTCGTACTCAGGAGCTACTGTATGAAATTGAAGCGATCATCAGTGATCGTATTAATACCGAAGAGGGGAGGGGGGCCTGGTCAGATATTGCTGTGATTGTCGATTCGCCGCTGGCCAATAAGTTCACCAAGATATACCGAAGCCTTAAACCGTACTGGGACAGTGAAGCACAGCTTCGTCTAAAGCGAGGACATCGACCGCTTAATTTTGCCAAAATGCTCACGGTAGATAATCACGAGGCTCACCAGCGTGTGGTGCAGCATCTTAAAGAAACCGCACGCCCCGCCATTGTGATTTCCGCGAGTGGAATGTGTAATGGTGGTCGCATTGTAAACTATTTAAAAGCGCTGTTACCTGATCCTCGAACGGATGTGCTGTTCATTGGGTATCAAGCCAGCGATTCGGTAGGTCGAGCACTACAGGAAGGTGCCAAAAAAGTGCGCATTGATGGCGAAGATGTCAATGTTAAAGCCAAGGTGCAGACAATTAACGGGTTTTCGGCCCACGCCGATCAACGAGGCTTGCGACGTTTTGTGCTAGGGATTAATGAGGCGCCAAAGGAAATTCGCATTGTCCATGGTGACGATGCCGCTAAACAGCAGTTGCAGCAACTGCTGATCAAAGATATCCCCGAAGCTAGGGTTTGGATTCCTTAAAAGTGAACCCGAAGACCCGCGGTAACGCCATCAACACTGAGATCGCTGTTAATACCATCGAGATCTTGTAAATCAATAGTGAGTTTGCGAAAACCCACGCGAGCACTCATATCTATTAAGGCACTATCGACAAATTGGTAGGCAATACCTGCTTGGTAATCACGCAGGCTATGGTCACCCACACTTAGTGCATTGAAATCACCATAAACCGAAAGCCCGGTTGTCACGATGCCGATCTCCGCTGCTGCATAAAGCATCGGTACATAACCGGAGAAACGGGTTTCCTCCACCAATACATTGTTGCTGGAATAGACGCTAAAATCGCCATCAACTTTACGAAGGTTCACCCCTAGATCGAAACTGACGAGGCCGTTGTCGAGAAGTTCGTAATAGAGCACGGCATCGGTTTGATCAACATTGGCCGTAGCGCTGGTGATATTAGAACCCCCATAAACATTGATCCCGCTGACGCTGTTGCCCGTTAAATCGAGTGACGCATTGCGAAGCATAATATTGGGTAGCAGAGGGATAGGATGTTCAAAGGCTAGGTAGCTTGTTGCGGGCTTATTGCTCGAAAAGTCTGTGCTAGTGTCGCTAGTTTGGCTGCTGAGAGATCCAGAGGTTGAAGTTTTCCAATAATCACTGCCAATGTACAGGCCAATCAGTGTATCGGCATGTACCATGTGTGATAACGTTAATCCCGCAGACACGGCAATCGCCGACATTCCTTTGCCAAGTGAGAAATCCATACCCCTATCCCTTTTTGGTTTTTTTAGTGGTCAGCCAATAATAGCAAAGGTGTGACAAATCGCTAACCCCGATGTGTATTTTCTTTAGCTGGTTTCGATGTTTCGGCATAATGGCTCACGATGACCCAAGGATGTGAAGTGGAATACGATCTTGTTATTAAACGCAGCCACCGCCGTAAAACAGTGGCGCTGCGTATTCTAAATGCCTGTACGGTCGAGCTTCGCGCCCCGCATTGGGTCTCTGATGATTATTTGTCCGCACTCTTGCAAAAGCGGCAGGCTTGGTTGCAAAAGGTGTTGGCGAAAAGCCCCGCCCCGGTGGCTTATCACGATGGGGCTACGTTAATGGTGGATGGCCGTTACCATACATTGCGTTGGTACCGCCCCCAGGGTCGAGGTGATGTCTGCCTTGTGGACGGCGTCATCTATTTGCCGGTCACTCACGACCAAGCGGCGGCAAAAGCATTACAAAAATTCTTGCGCGAGCGGGCTAGTCGCGAGCTGACTGCGCGTTGCCAGTTCCTAGCGGAGCAGGTCGGTCGTAGGCCGAGTCAAATTACTGTCCGCAGTTTTACCGCCCGGTGGGGAAGTTGTGATACGAAGGGTGTGATTAAATTGAATTGGCGCTTAATTATGGCACCGCCAGCCGTCCGTGATTATGTGATCTACCATGAGTTGGCACATATGGTGGAAATGAATCACTCCGTCCATTTCTGGCGAGAAGTCGCGTCGTGGGTACCCGATTACAAGGCTCATTGTGAATGGCTTAAAGCACATGGACCGCTATTATTAGCAGTGTAGTGAAACGACTGTCGCCGTAGTTAAGCTTGTGCCTCCCACGGTTTATCTTGTAGGAGGCATCTCGAAGAGATGGCGACTTAGGGGATCCTAAGCGCCAAAGATAACCTTAAATAGGCTAAAGAAGGCGATGGCCATAATCGCGCCGGCGGGCAGCGTCACTAACCAAGACAGGAAGATGCCGCCAATCACATTAAGGTTTAATGCGCCAATACCGCGTGCTAAACCAACACCCAACACCGCACCCACCAAGGTATGTGTAGTAGAGATGGGCAGACCAAAATAAGAGGCGACTACCACCGTGGATGCCGCGCCTAATTCAGCCGCAAAACCACGACTAGGTGTCAGTTCGGTAATCTTTTTACCAATGGTCGCCATCACTTTGAAGCCAAAGGTAGCCAGGCCTGCCACGATACCCAAGCCACCAAGTAACAGAATCCAAGATGGCATGGCAGATTTAGCGCCGACCACGCCCGTGGAAATAACGTTGACGATGGCGGCTAAGGGTCCCACCGCATTAGCCACATCGTTGGATCCGTGTGCAAAGGCCATGGCACAGGCAGTAAATACCATCAGAATCGCAAACACGCGCTCTACATTGTAGAACCGGTCGTTTTTCTCTCTGGTTTCATCCCGCTTGATTCGGCTGAGAAGGTAAGCCCCAAAAACAGCGACGATGCCACCCACAATGGCCGAATAAAACATCGACTCGCCCATACTGAGACTCATGCCGATATCTTTGAAAACGTGTTTTAAGCCCTTCAAGAAGGTTACCATCGAGATCAAAAATCCGACGGCAAACATATAGAAAGGGATGTATTTTTTGGCGCGCTCGTAGGGGTTGTCTTGTTGCAAAATCAACTTCTGCACACTGACGAAAAGCATGTAAGAAATGGTGCCAGCGAGTAGGGGTGACACCACCCAACTCATGACGATGTTACCCACCTTGCCCCAACTGACGGTATCAAATCCTATGCCAAACGCGGCAAAACCTACGATGGCACCAACGATTGAGTGGGTGGTAGATACTGGCCATCCGCGGGCGGAGGCAATGGCCAACCACGTGCCCGCCGATAACAGGGCCGCCAACATACCATACACTAAGTAATGCGGGGTATCGGCCATTATCATTGGGTCAATAATGCCTTTGCGTATGGTAGAGGTGACTTCGCCACCGGCCAAGTAGGCACCTAAAAACTCAAATACCATGGCAATCAAAATCGCCTGTTTAACGGTAATGGCTTTCGAGCCTACCGAGGTACCCATGGCGTTAGCGACATCGTTGGCACCCACGCCCCAAGCCATAAAAAAGCCGAAGACGCATGCTAATACCAGCAAAATCATGCTGTACTGACTTAAGATATCCATAATTTCGTACTCTTAATGCGTGTTGAACAAGATAAGCAAAGGCTTATCGAGCCATGAACAATTGCATGCGACTACCAACGCGCTGAGCACGGTTGGACAAGTCACCAATTTTGTCGATGATCTTGTACAAGAACATCGCTTTAATCGCGGGAATCTCTTCCTCAATGGCCAGCAGCTTGCGACGAATAGCGCGCTCGGCGTCATCGGCTAAGCCCTCTTTCGAATCAAGCTGGTCCAAAATTTCCGTGATGATGGTGATTTCCTTACCTTTAAATCCACTTTCTAACAACTCATCCAACTCGTTGATAGCCGTGTGGGCTTGGTGGGCCACATGCAGCGAGCTGGCGACGAAATTGACAAAGTCTTCGCGAATAGCTTCAGGTACCTGCATTTGACGTCCCAACATAGTGCCGGCGATGTCACGCGCACCGTTGGCAATTTTGTCTTGCAAGGTCACCATTTCAAGCAGGTCAGTGCGGGGTACAGGGAGAAATAAGCTAGAGGGAAGATCGAGACGGAACTGGCGTTTCATGTCATCGGCGCGGTGTTCTAGATCTCGAATGGTGTTGTAAGACGCTTCGGCCTTTTCCCAATCATCATGAATGGCGGCGTCGACGAAATTAGTCAGCTCATTGCTGCATTCAATGACGGCGGTCATGTGTTGTTGTAGGGGTTTGATCGGCGATTTGCCAAACAAATCGGAGACGGTACTTCTCATGATAGACACTACCTAATCGTTATACACAGCGCGCATGATAACAGTGCGCGCTGTGTTGTACAGTCTTGACATGTGTCTTTTTTGGTTATTTACCGCGCAGTTCTAAGCGACGTAAAAACTCGGACATAATTTGCATGTAGAGCTCATCACCAAGGAACAGATCTTCTACGTCATGGTCAAGGCTAGGGTTATCGTTGACCTCAAGTACGTAGGCATTTCCATCGCGATACTTGATATCGACACCATACAAGCCGTTGCCCGCGACTTTGGCGGCTTTAAGTGCGGCATTTAACACGGCTTTAGGGACCTCAAACGTCGGTAGCGTTTCAAAGCCGCCCGACTGACTGCGTTTTTTACCGTGGTTGTAGATCTGCCAGTGATTGCGCACCATGAAGTATTTACACGCGTACAAGGCGCGGCCATTTAACACGCCCACGCGCCAGTCGTGGTCGGTGTACATAAACTCTTGCGCTAATACCAAGGCCGTCTCGGTAAACAACTGAGCCAAGTGTTCGCGCAGTTCATCGCGTGTTTTAACTTTGTACACGCCACGCGAGAAAGACCCCTCGGGCATTTTCAATACTAAGGGATAGCCAAAGATGGCTTCCAGTTGATCCAAGGTAGCGTCACTGTCGTCACTGATCACCTCGGTTTTTAGGCATGGTACTTTGTGATAACTGAACGCGTCCTGTAGGTACACTTTGTTACAGCAGCGCAGAATCGATGATGCATCGTCCATCACCACCAAACCTTCGCGTTCAGCTTTGGCGGCTAAGCGATAAGTGTGATGGTCAATCGCTGTCGTTTCTCGAATAAATAAGGCATCGTAGTTGGCGATGCTCTGTAGATCGTCAGCGGTTATCGTTTCCGCCGCTATGCCGAGTTTTCGCGCTGCTCGCACAAATCGGCTAATGGCTTCTTTGTCTGAGGGCGGTAAGCTTTCTTCAGGATTCACCAAGATGGCCATATTCCAACGCGCTTTTTTGGTGCTACTGGTTTTCCATACTACGCGGGTAAAGTTTTCCAGGGCTGCGTCAAATAACGTTTTTTGCTGGCCACTAAGCTCCGCCGGTGATTGTGCGCGCAAACGGATATGGAACTTGCCGCTGTGCTTTTTAATCACCATCATAAGTGCCGGGCTGGGGTACTGCTGAAACATCCGTTTAGCTAATTTCTGCAGGGATTCTTCGGCACACGCGCCGAAGTAGACTGGGTATTCGCCGTCGGGCACGTCGACGTTTGCCGGTAGGGTCGCTTCAACGCGCGATAAGCGAAATTCAACGTCACCATCGCTTCCTCTCAGGGCATTGATGGTACGCACGCTCGGTAATACTCGGTGTTCCCTGGCTTCCGCCAGTAATGAACAATAGTAGCCACGGCTCAAATAGTGTTCGGTGTCGCACAAGTTAATGATGCGGTTATGGCCTTCATTGAGTTTTGGGTAGTCACGCAGATACTGTTCAAAGCTGATGGTGGCCTGGGGTTGGCCATAGGCGATATCGTCGTTATCAACAACAATTAATGTCTTACTCACGGGGTGTCCTTTCGCGGTATTGGCTGCGTTTTCCCATCAAACGTTAGCATTCAAGTCGGCGGAGATGCCGGGGAGGGAACTTGGTGTTGAATCATGGGCGCTTTACCGCACGGCGCCGCTTCAATGTACAAATTATGGATTAAAATTGCACCGTGTCAATTGAGCTAAAACATAATTTTCATATTCAATAATAGTGATCTAATGGCCTTTAAGTTGAGCACGTAATTCGCGTGCCGCGAGCGTCATGAGGGCTTCAATATTTTTAATATTGGGGTAGTTGGGGCGAATCACAAATGCTAGTTCACGGTGTGGTCCTGGCTCATCCAAGGGGAGTTTGACCAGTTCGGGGTGAATATCTACCAATTGGTCAACGGCGATATCAGGCACTAAGGTGCTGCCCATTTTACCTACCACCAATTGAATCAGGGTAGTGAGGCTCGTGGCGCTCAAGGAGTGAGTCGCATGGCTATCCAATTTGCAGGCGGCGAGGGCGTGGTCTTTAAGGCAGTGGCCTTCGCTGAGCAGCATCAGTTGGTGGTCAACGAGTTCGTCCGCATGCATCACCGGACTGGTAGGCGCAAGATCGCTATGGCTTACCCAAAAGAAGTTTTCTTTCCAAAAGCTGAACGTTAACAAGCCTTCGCAATCATAGGGCAGGGCGAGTACAGCGCAGTCCAACTCACCACGTCGCACCTGATCGACTAAAACATGCGATTGCTGTTCGGCCACGCTCAATTGTAAGTCAGGGTATTCACGACTAAGCCCAGGTAACAAGCGCGGTAATAAATAAGGGGCAATGGTGGGAATCATCCCCATGCTTAAAGGACCACTCAGTACCTTGCCGTGAGTTTGGCCCAAGCGCATGATGTCTTCCACTTGCACTTGAATATTACTGGCTTTGTCTAACACCTCCTGCCCCAGGGGGGTCACCAGCACTTTTTTGTTGTCGCGTTCAAACACCGCAAAACCAAGTTGCTGCTCCATGTCTTGCAACGCGGTACTTAACGCTGATTGCGAGATGTTGCATTCCTCGGCGGCGCGCCGGAAATGCAGCGTGCGGCCAACTGCCAATGCATACTTGATCTGCTTTAAAGAAATCATGCAAGTCCTTTTTGATAGATTTTATCGAATTTAAAAATAGATATTACAAAATTTATCAATCGATGCAAGCCTTTTACTATACGCCTCATCAAGTCATTCATTGAAACGACTTTTTACTAACCCAATAGGAGACTATTCAAATGGCACTTATTAACACCGCAATCAAACCCTTTAAAGCACAAGCATTTCGCGATGGCAAATTCGTTGAAGTGACTGAAGCCGATGTTAAAGGTAAGTGGGCGATCTTCTTCTTCTACCCCGCTGACTTCACCTTTGTGTGCCCCACTGAACTGGGTGACCTGGCGGACTACTACGAAGAACTGCAAAGCCGTGGCGTAGAAGTGTACTCAGTATCTACTGATACTCACTTCACGCACAAAGCGTGGCACGAAACGTCTGAAACCATTGGCAAGATCAAGTACACCATGATCGGCGACCCAACAGGTGCAATCACTCGCAACTTCGAAGTGATGCGTGAAGATCAAGGTCTGGCTGACCGCGGTACGTTCTTGGTTGACCCAGAAGGCATCATCCAGGCGATGGAAATCACTGCTGAAGGTATCGGCCGTGACGCAGGCGAATTGGTTCGCAAAGTAAAAGCTGCGCAATACGTAGCCGCTAACCCCGGTCAAGTATGCCCTGCAAAATGGAAAGAAGGTGAAGCAACCTTAGCACCTTCATTGGATTTGGTTGGCAAGATCTAAGCCACGCCGTTTCCCTCGGGGTGCTTCGGCACCCCAACATATCGACACAACGAAAGGAGCGTTAGCATGTTGAACAACGATATTTTACAAGCCTTAACGGGTTATGCTGAGAGCATGACTAAATCTGTCAGCTTTGTGCTGCAAACAGGCAGTCACAGCAAGCGCGCAGAGTTGGTCGATTTTCTCGAAAAAATTTGTAGCGTGTCAGACAAACTGACATTCGAAGAGCGCGATATGGCCGATACATTGCGCAGCCCTATTAGTTTCACCCTGTTGAGCGATAATGCGCCAACCGGTGTGATCTTTTCGGGTATTCCTGGCGGTCACGAATTCAATTCACTGGTGTTAGCCATGCTACACGCCGGTGGTCGAGACATGAAAATTGATCAGAGCGTGGCTGACTTGGTCAAAGGCATGGAGCAAGACATGCACTTTGAAGTGTTTGTTAGCCTTAGCTGCCACAACTGCCCCGATGTTGTACAGGCGCTCAACCAATTCGCCCTGTTGAACCCCCACATTTCCTCAGAAATGATCGATGGTGGCTTGTTCCAGGACGACGTTCAAAAACGCGACCTGCAAGGCGTGCCCGCGGTGTATCTCAATGGTGAATTATTTGCCAACGGTAAAGTAGACACCGCGTTATTAGTTGAAAAATTGATGGCCGTTGCACCGGTTAACGCCCCCGTGCAAGGCCGCTTGCCAATGCAAGATGTAACTGTCATTGGTGGTGGTCCTGCCGGGGTGGCCGCGGCGATTTACAGTGCTCGTAAAGGACTCAAGGTGACAATTGTGGCTGACCGCTTCGGTGGACAAGTCAAAGACACCATGGGAATTGAAAACTTGATCTCGGTAAAAGAGACCACGGGTCCTAAACTGTCGGGCAATTTGCGCGAGCACATGGAAGCGTACGACATCACGCTGCGTGAACACCTGAAGGTAGACAGCCTTGAAAAAGGCGAAATTAAACGTATTACTCTCAGCTCTGGCGAAGTGATTGAAAGCCGCAGCGTTATCCTAGCCACCGGTGCCCGTTGGAGAGAGTTGGGCGTACCTGGTGAGAAAGAAAATATCGGTAATGGTGTGGCGTATTGCCCCCACTGTGATGGCCCCTTCTTCAAGGGCAAAGACGTGGCAGTGATCGGCGGTGGTAACTCAGGTATTGAAGCCGCGTTGGATTTGGCGGGTATCGTCAAGTCAGTCACGGTGCTGGAGTTTGCCGACACGCTGCGTGCCGATAAGGTACTGGTAGATCAGGCCAAGAAACGTGACAACATCCGCATTATTACTAATGCGCAAACCACCGAAGTGACAGCAGAGCATGGCAAAGTGAACGGTTTGAACTATACCGATCGCGCCACCGGTGAAGCTCATCAAGTGGCGTTGGCAGGGGTGTTTGTACAAATTGGTTTGGTGCCCAACAGCCAATTCGTGAAGGACGTGGTCGATACCACCAAGCACGGCGAAATCATTATTGATGAGAAGTGCCACACGTCAGTTGAAGGTATTTACGCCTGTGGTGATGTGACCACTGTGCCCTTCAAACAAATCGTCATCGCCATGGGCGAAGGCGCCAAAGCCTCTCTATCCGCTTTCGAGTACCTGCTGAAAACACCGGTGCCCGAGAGTCACAGCGACTCAGCGGCTAAGGCAGCGTAGTTTTCTCCTAGACATTTACCCAGTGTCTTATTTTTGGGAGCCCTTCGGGGCTCCTTTTTTGTTTTCAGAAATGACGCTATACCCCCGGAGAAGCACGTTTGCTGCGCGCGCAAACATCTTCGCGAGTTGTTCCTGTCAGCGCCTATCGAAACTGCGTGACCACCGTCACTCCCGGGTGCTTGAAGCTGTCCATGGCGGTGAGCGCCTCAATGGATGCTTCTAGGCTAATGGTGCGGTGAAGCAACTTTTCTGGGTGCAATTTGCCGTTAAGAATCATCGCCAGCATGGCGTCGTAGCGGTGTGCTTGCATGCCGTGGCTGCCGAGAATCATTAACTCGTAAGCGACCACTCTGTCCATGGGTAGCGGAGGCGTAGCTTGATCTGCCAGCAATAATCCCACTTGAATATGCCGCCCTAGGCGGCGTAAGCATGCCACCGAATTGACGGCAGTGGTCGGATGGCCGAGTGCGTCGAGAGAGACGTGTGCACCGCCTTGGGTCAAGGCTTGTATCGCCCCTGGCACGTCGTCCACCTCGTTGGCATTAAGAGTAGCCGCCGCACCTAAGCGGTGTGCGAGTGCGAGAGCGTCTGGTGAAACATCCACGGCAATCACATTGGCGCCCAAGGCGATGGCGATCATCACGGCAGAAAGACCCACCCCGCCGCAGCCATGCACCGCGACCCATTGCCCAGCGCGCACGGCCCCTTGATCAACCACGGCGCGAAAGGCGGTGGCAAAGCGACAGCCTAGGCTGGCAGCGGTGGTGAAACTCATGCTGTCGGGGAGGGTGATCAGGTTCACATCGGCGTGGTCTATGCGCACGTATTCTGCAAATGAGCCCCAGTGGGTAAAGCCAGGTTGGGTTTGGGTGGCACACACTTGGTGGTTGCCCGAGGCGCAGTCGCGGCAATGGCCACAGGCGCTAATGAAAGGCGAGGTGACGCGGTCGCCAATTTTAAAGCCTCGAACTTGGTGGCCAACCGCTTCAATGGTGCCGGCGAATTCGTGGCCAGGCACATGCGGTAGCGTAATATCTGGGTCGTGGCCCATCCATCCGTGCCAGTCACTGCGACATACCCCGGTGGCTGCTACTTTAATGACCACACCTGCTGGGCTGGGGGTGGGGTCGTCCACCCGCATGATCTTGGGTAACTGTGCAAACTGTTCAAATACTACGGCTTTCATGGGTGCCCACGTTTTGTTTATTGGCTTGCCCTGCATTATATGACAAAGGGGGTGGGCTGTCGGTAGAGACGGCGGCAAACGTTAGTTTGCTACACCGCCTTGATGTTTATGTTGTCGTTGCTGCGTTGTATGTTCTCAATGTGGTGCAGGGCCACCTCAGGTTTGACGAAATAAAACCCTTTATGGCTGTCGGTAAGGTTCACTTGATGGTCGGCTAATGTTTGGTGAAGTTGGTCGAGTAGCCGCTCGGTATGCGTACTAAAAAACACGCCATGTATATCCATGCTAGTGGGTAAGACTTGGCTGATATCTTTAATATGACGTTCTGGGTCGGGGTGACGACAGGCACCGATTTTAACCATGCGGTTAGAAAATACGCCTTCGTTCGACGCGACATACACGAAGCCAGCCTGGGGATTTTGTTGAATGTCTTGCACGTAATGCATGCGTGACTTGATCAAGGCTAATAGCTGCAGCAGATCATCTCGCCGCTGTCGGTAGTCGGGGGCTTTTCTATCAAGTAAAAATAGCGCTTCTTCCAAGGAGGCTTGGCGTTCGGTGGTTTCTTGCATGGCTTGTTGTAAGGCCTTCTCGAGTGCCAATTCTTGATGTTGCTGCGTGCTGTTTTGGGCATTTTTGAGGGCGTCTTGGTCTTCGTGCAATTGTTTAATTTCATAGACCAAGCGAAGTTGATGGAGGCGAAGATCGCGGTAATCGGGGTTGATGGTAACCCCCATGCAGTCGTTATCGGTGCCGATATCTTTGCAGCAATGACGCAGACGTTGACTGAGGCGGTGCACGTTGTACCAGGTGACTTGAGCAATAGCGGCATCGGCTTCGGCGTCGAAACAACGTAGTCGCAGTGCGGCATGGTTTTGATGGTATTCATCGGCCATTTCTGCTGGGTAATCAACCGCCATATGCTCGGCTGCCATGGTGGCGATTTGTCGGCTGACGTGTTGCAATTCTGTGTCTAATACCTCGAGATCGGCGATGTCCTTGCTGCGTTTGTATAATACTGGGTCAAAGGTACCCACCCCAATGTGATGTGTTTGTATAATCTCTTCGCACTGTTTGAGCTGTTGGCGTTCTTCACGGTAGCGTTGCTGCAGTTCTTGATAGCTAGCAAGGCGCTTGGCTATCAGATTACGCTCCCTTTGCACCGGAAAAATGTGCCGTTTTACTCGCGTGTATTCGTCCTTGACCTGCTGCATATGCCAGTAGCCATAGGCGGCGTATCCTGCACTTAAACCAAGCATCGTGGAGTAAATAACTATCGACATAGTGAGCTCCTAAATGTCAGAGGGCAGTAGGCTTGAGGGCAAGCGTTCGGTAGAAAAGACTTGGCCAGCATGGCGTTGCAACTGGCTTTCAATGAAGTCGCGTGGCGCGGTATCAAAGTACCATGGCGAGATCACGCCCAAGCTTTCAAAAACCTGTTTGGCGCGTGGCTTGGATATCTTAAAGTAAGCGGGGTTACTGCCAAGCCGACTAATGCATTGAGCATCCATCTTGTCTGTGATGGCGGCATACATCATGAACATTTGTTCGCTGAACGCCAGCGTGTGTACATTGAAATTAAAGGGGGTGATTTCCTTACCCATGTCTGCAATCACCTGTTCGGGGTGAGGGTCTTGGGTGTAGCCCACCAACAGAGTATCTTTGCCAAAACTGCCTATATTTGACAGCACATAGATATAACCGCTGTCACGACCCATAGATGGTGTATGGTGTTTGGCTTTGATGCGATCCACGAGGGACGCATACCAAGCATCCATTTCTTGTGCTTTTAAGTGGGCATAGCCATCAGTAATGGCAAGACCAAAGCATTGCGTGAATTTGTTACAGTGCGCTTGAGCTTGAAGCAACTTGGATTGCATGAGCATGAGGTTGCTGGAGCGAAGCCGGCGGTAAAGTGACTCGCATTCGGCATTAAAGCTGCGCAGTAACATGTGAACGTGCCGTTCATGTCGGTGGTCGTGAGTATCAGGCGTAGTAGTGTTAAGTCGAGATACGGCGCGGCCAGTGCTGATCATGGCATATTGTTGGCGACGTAATTCGCGTATTTGAGCCTTGTGAAACTCGTCCTCGTCTTGGCAAAAGGTGGGGGGTTCTAGTCCCACTTTGAATTGGGCAATGGTTTTCGTGGCGTCTTGCAGATGGTGTTGAAGCTGCTTATATCGATGCTTGCCTTGATCGTGGCGCTGTTCTAGATGTTCTCGTTCAAGTAGAAGGCGATTTTTTTCATCGTTAATACTGCGCGGGCCAAGTGACGCCGTGGTGTCAGCTAAGAACTGTACATAGGTGTTGTGGCGTCGTTGCCACTGAAACCCCATCATTAATAACAACAAGCACGTTATGCTGACTAGTGACAGGCTTATGAGTGATAGGTCTTGCATGCCATCCTCCATGAGCATTAAGACACGCCATTTCCGTCGGCGTGCTGTGCAAAAAGCAAGTGCACCATGTGAATGTAGTTAGGATGTTTTGTTTTTGTGTAACAAAGACGTACAAATAAAGAACATTTTCAACTAACTGAATGCGTTGTTATTTCCTTTCGAGATTAAAAAAAATCGTTGCTGGCGTGTGGCCATTGCCGGCGGTGATGGTGTGGCTGTTCTGAAAAGTCACCTTTAGGTAGTTAATTTTTTTCGAATTTATTGGATTAAATATTCGAATTTATTCAAAAAATTAAGATGTTAAGTATTTAAGTTGTCACTAACATGTAACTCAAATGATAGTGCTTGGTTACAGATAAAAATAAACAGAGATTCATGGATGAATGATAATACGCGAGATCAATTTATGGTTACTGACAGTGAAGGGCAAACGACCTTTAATTTATCAGAGCGTCAACTGTCTGCCGGTTTAATAGGTGTTGCCCACGAGCTGTCACGGCATAATGCCGATGAACACACCATTTTTAATGCTTTGCTCGATTTAGGGTTAAACGACCTTATTTCCAGTGCCAACGGTCAAACCATTGAAGAAAAGATCACGCACGTGACGTTAAATTTAGGTGAGTTGGTTGAAATTTGGGTGCCACACCACGAGCGCCCGCTGGTTAGGCACTCGTTACTGGGGGCGGTTAGGCAGCTCATGTCAAAGTAGGCGGCTCTTATCAAGCGGCTGCAGCTTGGCCGTCACCGACTAATCGGGACTTTTTGAAGCCATGACGGGCTGTTCCTCAGCAAAGAACATGGCTGCAAACCTTAAGCACTTGCGCTGGGCGAATACTCAGCACATGCACCTATCATACCTCGGCTTTGTACACTGCAGCTTCGAGTTGATCCAGTAGTTGGTGGACGACCATTGGGTCGTCGCTCTGAACATTGATATGGCCAACCTTTCGTCCAGGTCGAACAGACTTGCCATACAGGTGCACGGCAATACTCGGATGGTTGTGTGCCATGGCGGGAATGTCGTCGCTTCCCACTAGATTCAACATGCCGCGCACGCCTTGGTAGGTGGGGTTAGTCACCGTCATGCCAGTGACGCAGCGCATGTGGTTTTCAAATTGTGAGGCCGCGGTATTCAGCATGCTCCAATGACCGCTGTTATGAACACGTGGGGCGAGTTCATTGACCATCATTCGGCCATGGACAGCAAAGCATTCCATGGTTAGTACGCCGACATAGTGCCAATGGTCGAGCAGGCGACTCAGGTAGGTTTCGGCTTCTAAGCGCAGGTCCACAGGAATGCGCTTAGACGGGGTGACTGAGCGGCGCAAAATACCACTAACGTGTTCGTTTTCAATGGCCGAATACATCGCAATATTGCCAGCTTGATCGCGGCAACCAATCACTGAAAATTCAAAATCAAACGGCACCATGGCTTCTACGATCCACTCACCTACCGCGACGCCTTGCAGGGGGAGTTGAGCAAGTTCGTCCCAGGTTTTAACCCGGTGCTGGTGTTTACCATCGTAACCATCGCGACAACTTTTAGCGATGTAGCCCAGGGGGCTATGGGTCGGTTCTGCCGGCGGGTTGGCATAGTCGAAGAAGTCAGTGACAGGGATATCGAGGGCACGCAAGGTGCTCTTTTCTTTCCAGCGATCACCACAAATTTCTACCGCATCTGGGTTGGGGTGAACGGTCACGTATTTCGCGCAGCGGCGCAAAAAGTCGAGATTGACCTGTTCTTTTTCAACGGTCATGACGTCAACATCGGCAAGGAAGGCTCGTAGGGCTTCGTCACTGACTAGGTCGCTACGTAGCACAATTGTGCCAAGGTCTTGAACGCAGACGGTGTCTTCACCGTCTTCGCGAATGAAACTCGCGGTGTGACCAAGTGGCTTTGCCGCTTGGATCATCATTTGAGCAAGTTGGCCGCAGCCGTAGACAGCAATATGCATTATTCAACCTCGACTGGCACACCGTCGGTCTGTTTTTGGCGCCACGCGTCTAGACGCTCGGCGAGTGCAGGGTCGCTTAAAGCGAGGATTTGTGCAGCCATGAGTCCTGCGTTATAGGCACCTGCGCCGCCAACAGCTAGCGTGCCCACGGCGATACCGCGTGGCATTTGTACAATAGACATCAAGCTGTCGAGGCCGTCGTTAAATTTACTTTTAACCGGCACCCCTAGCACGGGTAATGGGGTCATGGCCGCCGCCATACCAGGCAAATGAGCGGCCCCACCGGCGCCAGCAATTACCACTTGCACACCTTGTGCTTTCGCGGTCTTGGCAAAATGGGCAAGGCGGTCCGGGGTGCGGTGCGCGGACACCACGTTAGTCGCAAATTCAACGCCCAGTTCGCGCAGGGGATTAGTGGCCTCTTGCATGGTAGGCCAGTCAGAGCGCGAACCCATGATGATTGTCACAGGAGCGTAGTTAAGCGATGTCATAGAATGTCTCTCATTACCGGGGTGAGGTAGCTTGAAATCACTACCTGTACGTTAAACGAAAATTATCACCTGCTTATGCATGGCTAATTCTTGCTACAACACTTCATACGCCACGCAAGGCTCCGTGGGACGCCACAAATAAATATTCAAAAGAATCGGCGTTATATTGTTGCTGTTTTAACAAGAAAAACGGCGAGTATACCGTGAAATAGCGCGCTGAAAAATGGCATTAGGCAATCAATGTGTAAGATGGTGTATTTACGGGTGATCATCTTTACGATGCTTTGGCGTTAACACCCCATACAAGGGCCTTGCAAGCTGTATAAAAGGCAGAGGTGAGTCTTGCCATAGCTACTACCTTGAACAGCTTGGGCGACGCTTTTTGCAATGTCCTTTGCGTCACTCAGGCGTTATCATTAGCGTTTTTATTCGTATTTACAAGGCGCATGATATGGCTAAGACTTCTTACGACTACGACCTGATTATTATCGGTAGCGGCCCCTCGGGTCGCACGGCGGCGATTCAAGCGGGCAAGCTCAAGCGTCGGGTGTTAGTGGTCGACCGAAAAAATCGTCTTGGTGGGGTGTCGGTTCACACTGGGACCATTCCTTCCAAAACCTTGCGCGAAACGGTGCTTAACCTTACTGGTTGGCGAGAGCGCTCGTTTTATGGGCGTTCTTACCGCGTGAAAGATGAAATCGTGGCGGAAGATTTGCGATCACGCCTGCACATGACCCTCGACTATGAGGTTGATGTACTCGAGCATCAGTTTAATCGTAACTACGTTGATACCCTGTTGGGGGCGGCTAAATTCATCGACAATCACACCATAGAGGTAGCCACCGATGCGGGTGAAACGCAGCGTATTCGCGGCGATAAGTTTTTAATTGCCACCGGCACTAAGACCTTTCGTCCAGAGTGGGTGCCGTTTAATGGTAAAACCGTGGTGGATACCGACGAGTTTTTAGAGCTCACGCAATTGCCTCGCAGCTTAACGGTTATTGGGGCTGGCGTGATTGGCGTTGAATACGCCACGATGTTTTCTGCCTTAGATATCCGTGTCACCTTGATTGAACCCCGAAACACCTTCTTGGATTTTATTGATAAAGCGACCATCGAAGAGTTTGCCCATCAGATCCGAGAAAATGGCGTAGATTTACGCTTGGGTTCAGCAGTGGAGAGTATCAAAGATAGTGGTGAGTATGTTGAAGTGTCGACGGCCAATGGTCGCCGAGTGCGTTCAGAATTGCTGTTATTTGCGGCCGGTCGTATGGGGGCCACTGATGCGTTGGGCTTGGAGAATTTAGGGCTGAAAACCGACCATCGCGGTCGCTTGGAAGTTAATCGAAAAACCTACCAAACCGCCATCGATAATGTGTATGCCACCGGGGATGTCATTGGCCACCCGAGCTTGGCTTCTACTTCCTTGCAACAGGGGCGGGTAGCGGCGTGTCATGCGCTAGATACACCCACTCTTGAGGAGAGTCCATGGTTCCCTTACGGTATTTATTCGGTCCCTGAAATTTCTACCTGTGGGATGTCCGAAGAAGAACTGCATGAGCGCGGCATTCCATATGAAGTGGGCATCGCCCGTTTTCGGGAGACATCGCGTGGCAATATTATGGGGCTCGAAAATGGCATGCTGAAAATGTTGGTCAGCCTCAAAACGCGCCGCATTTTGGGCGTGCAGATTGTAGGTGAGGGGGCCACAGAGCTGATTCATATTGGACAGGCGGTAATGAATTTGAAAGGAACGGTAGACTACTTTGTGCAAAATACTTTTAACTATCCGACTTTAGCTGAAGCTTACAAAATTGCAGGGTTGGATGCGTTTAACCGCATGCCGATTCCGGACGAATACAAGATCAAAAAAGCCAAAGAGTAGCCGCGC
This sequence comes from Pseudomonadales bacterium, assembly GCA_035458985.1. GTDB lineage: Bacteria > Pseudomonadota > Gammaproteobacteria > Pseudomonadales > JAHEIH01 > JAHEIH01. The sequence continues at coordinate 32,755 of DATHYR010000288.1, read as the reverse complement.
CAACGCGACGTATTGGCCTATTAGGTATATCGACTTCTCCAGTTCAATACGGAGACTAGGATTTACGATAGCTGGCAGCCATCTACGAACTAGGGTCTTTCCAATATCCAGTCCTTAAGCAAGTGCTACTTTATTTCCGGTGGAAATACTATGATAGTAGGAGATTGCTGGGGACTTGGTTTTCGTCCTAATAAAGCGCGTAAACCTTGTAGTGTCAATGAGGGAGCAGGTTGAATGAGTCAATTGAGTTTTATCATCCTTCCCACCGAGGTAGTTTGACTGAAAGCACCCGAAACCTTGACTTTACAACTGCCTGATGCTGTAAATCAGCGGTTAGAACGCTGTCAAAGCTAGGTAGTGTATAGGCATCGTCGTCATACACTCAACTCAAAGAGAGGCATAGTGAAAGGTAGCGGTTTTCTTTTCAAAACACATCGTCTAGGTTTCGAGGTTTAGCACGGAAATGTCAATTGCACCGCTATTTTTCATTATTTCGTTGATGGGAGTTATCGCCGTCATATCGTCTTCGGTACTGTACGCTAGCTATATGCTTGATTTTCAAACGCGCTCACCTAGAACGTTGAAGTTTTTTCAGATGTACTTCTACGGCGGCGGAATCGGCTGGATAGCGCTGTGTTTCATTGAGCTGTTAAATGTTGTGGTGCCGATAGCAGTTCAGGTAATACCCTTTTATTTGGCAACCTACCTGCTGCTTTACATGCTGGCTGACAGCGTGCCTTTTCGCAAATATGGTTTGATTTGGTTGGGCTCGAATGTTCTTTTTGTCGTCGGTGTTCTCTTGTCAGATTCGATACAGGCAACACTTTGGAACTTTGCGATCTACAACTTAATCCATATGACTGTTCTGCTCTTGGTATCACTGAAGCTAATGAGAAATGTCGGTGACCGTATAATTGCTTTAGCTATATTTTTACCCCTATCGCTCAGTTTGCTACAGATGTATAACCTGACCAAGGATAACCACGAGATAGTCATCGGTATCGGTCTTATTAGCTCTGCGACAAGCTTTAGTTTAGTCGCACTCGGGTTTATGACTATGAACCTCGTATCTCATCGAGATTCATTGCAGCATCTAGCTGACATAGATCCTCTTACTGGGCTATACAATCGAAGAGGATTAGACGCCAGATTAGCTCGTCTAACTTATCAGAATCTGCACAATCCGATACAAGTTAGCGCAGTAGCTTGTGACATAGACCACTTCAAACGAATAAACGATAGATATGGCCATGATGTAGGCGACATCGTTATAAAAGAATACTCCAGTAAACTATTAGAGTTATCTCGCAACAGTGATATCGTGGCGCGGCTCGGTGGCGAGGAGTTTGCTCTAATTCTTCCCCAGACTGATATGGAAGATGCGATCAAATTAGCTGAGCGATTGAGAGAAGCTATAGAAAAAACCGATATTAATGTAGGCGCAGATCAAATCAAGCTTACATCCAGTTTCGGTGTCGCCGGACAGTTCAAACTATCGAGTACTGATGAGTTAATGAAAGAGGCAGATAAACAGCTTTACCGAGCAAAAGAGACTGGACGAAATAGGGTTGTGGCGGATCTTAATTGGACTTCCCAGACTTCTAAAGACGCCTTCCAGCGCTGAAAAATACTGTTCTTCAAACTTTACAGGTGACACGCCGCCTTTATGGGTGTGCCGCTTGATTGGATTGTAGAACATCTCGATAAAATTAAAGACTTCTGTTTTAGCATCCCCCCGTGTTGAATAGATGCGTCTGCGTGTTTCTCGCTTCTTGAACGTTGCAAAGAAGCTTTCAGCCACGGCTTTGTCATGGCAGTTACCTCGCCTACTCATGGAAGGTGTAAAGTTACAGAAAGCGGCAAAAGTTACAGGAGTAGTTACAGAAACGTTTGGACGAGAAAATAAAAAGCCGCTTAGAATGGAACTTTCAAGCAAGAATCTGCTGAATATTGGTGTCCAGGAGAGGGCGAAACGGGGTTTCGAATCGCATAGCGATGAGCCGTTGAGCGCCCGCATCTCTGATGCGGGCAGGTGTAGTCCTCTCGACGATGAAAGCGCTTTTGCGCGAGTCATCGGCGTCTTCATTACGAATTGGGATGTTTTTGAATAACGTATGTTTGACGTATAAAAAAACCGAGCTAGTGCTCGGTTTTAAAAATATTGGTGCCCAGGAGAGGACTTGAACCTCCACGCCCTTGCGAGCACTAGCACCTGAAGCTAGCGTGTCTACCAATTCCACCACCTGGGCAATGCGAGACCGTTAGGTCATATCAGGATCAAATGTCAAACGACATTGAGGGGTGCTCCCAATAATTGGCGCGCATTATGATGATTTGGCCTTGCGCTGTCAATCTATCCTCCTTGAAAAAGCGCAAAAAACTCGCCTCAAGTGGCTGATATGATCGCCTCTGAAAGGGTTCTCGGCGAAAGAAGGCTATTGAGTTATTTATTTTCCTGTAATGGGTGTTTCAATCAGGAAAAAAGTGTGGTTTTGGCGGTATTTCGTGCTATTAAATACTGCGTAACAACTTAACATGCTCACATCAATTATTGCGGAGGCAGTTATGCGTGTAGGTGTTCCAAAGGAAATCAAAAATCACGAGTATCGCGTGGGCTTAACACCTGCAGCTGTGCGTGAATTGTGTCAGCGCGGCCATGAGGTGTTGATTGAGACTCAGGCGGGTAGCGGGGTAGGTTTTGAGGATCAAGCGTATCTAGAGGCTGGTGCTGTCATTGTGGCATCTGCTGAACAAATCTTTGCTGACAGCGATATGGTGGTGAAGGTCAAAGAGCCTCAGCCCGATGAATGTAAACGTCTGCGCGAAGGTCAGTGTTTATTTACTTTCTTACACTTAGCGCCAGATCCTGTTCAGGCTAAGTTATTGGCTGAATCAAACGCCACGTGTATTGCCTATGAAACCGTGACATCGTCTTCCGGTTCGTTGCCGTTATTAGCTCCCATGAGTGAAGTAGCGGGCCGTATGTCAATTCAGGCGGGCGCGCACCACTTGGAAAAAGCGCAGGGTGGCAATGGCACTTTGCTGGGCGGTGTGCCCGGCGTAGCCCCAGGTAAGGTACTTATTTTAGGTGGCGGTGTCGTTGGTGAGAATGCGGCACAAATGGCCATGGGTATGGGCGCTGATGTGGTGATTTTAGATCGTTCGTTACCTCGGTTACGCGAGCTAGATCAGCGCTACGGTGGCCGTATGAAGTGTGTTTATTCCACAGCGGAAGCGGTCGAACAATACGCGTTCGAGGCGGACCTTGTGATCGGTGCGGTGTTGATTCCTGGCGCGGCGGCCCCCAAATTATTGCGTCGCGAACATTTGGCCAGAATGAAGCCTGGTTCAGTGGTTGTGGATGTTGCTATTGACCAGGGTGGCTGTTTCGAAACATCTAAGCCCACCAGCCATGAAAAGCCGACTTACGTGGTGGATAACGTGGTGCATTACTGTGTCAGTAATATGCCCGGCGGGGTGGCGCGCACGTCTAGCCTTGCATTGGTTAATGCTACCATGCCTTTCGTCTTGGCCTTGGCAGACAAAGGCGCCGTGCAGGCGTTGCACGACGATGTACATTTGCGCAATGGCTTAAACGTTCATAAAGGACACATCACTTATCGTGCGGTGGCTGAGGCGTTACATACGCCTTATGTAGATCCGCTAGATGCGCTGAGTATGTAAGGTGGATTGGGCGGTTAGTTGAAGAAACTGGCCGCTTGCTCTTCACTTTCCACGATATGAAATAACGCATCCAAACGGGTGCGTTTGAATACCGTGAGTAGGGTGTCGGACACCGCCATCAAGACCAGTTTTTTACCGTCTCTTCCTAAGCGTTGTAAAAGGCTTGTAATCATTCCAAGTCCTGACGAGTCTATAAATTCGATGTCTTGGCAATTAATTAGTGTGTGTTGAATAGGCAAATCTTTCACTGCCAATGAGTTGACATGGATAGTTCTTAGATCGAGGCGTCCTGCCAACGACAGCACTTGGTAGTGCTCTTTGTCCTGTAAAGCCATAGAAAATTGTGCCATCGCGTTGTTTTTATATTTTTTTGTGTGACAAAATAGTAATCATTTTTGTTTTTGTTCGTCAATAGTCGTGAATCCAGTGGGTGGCCCAATATGGCTGACCACCCACCAAGTCATGCCATCTAAGCAGCGAGGTGTTTCGCGCTGCTACCCTTAAATTTTTCTTCTGCCATGGCGTCGGCAATGCGCTGTGTGGCACGATTTTCATGCTGCGAACGCTGGTAGATGTCACGCAGGCGCTCGGCGATAGTATCGACATGCTGAGTGACCTTGTTGGCATCGAGTATCCCTTGATTTTGGTAATAGACCTCGATAATTCCTCCAGCGTTGATGACATAATCGGGCGCGTAGATAATGCCCTTGGCGTGAAGCTGATCTCCCATCTCTAGGGTAGCGAGTTGATTATTTGCTGCGCCCGCAATGGCTTTACAGCGCAATTGATCGATGCTCAGAGGATTGATGACAGCGCCCATTGCGCAGGGCGCAAATACGTCGACGTCCATGTTAAGTATGTCTTGGTTAGGCACCACCTTGGCGCCTAGGTCAGTGGCGCGTTGCAGATTATCCTGATGGATGTCGCTGACAAATACCTCGGCACCTGCTTCACGTAATAAGCCGCAAAGGTTGTAGCCAACATTGCCTACGCCTTGAATAGCAATGCTGCGGCCATTAAGCCCGCTGTACCCCAGCTGTTCAAGGGTGGCCATAATTCCTACATAAACTCCGTAAGCGGTGACCGGTGAAGGGTCGCCGCCGTGTTTGGCTTGGCTATTAATGCCGCTGACATAGCGTGTACGCTCACCCATTTTGGCGACATCGGCAACGCTGGTGCCTGAATCTTCGGCGCCGACATAGCGTCCACCGAGACTGTTGATAAAGGCACCCATGGCGTGCAGTAGCGCCGGATGCTTGTCGCGTTTTGGGTCGCCAATGATCACCGATTTACCGCCGCCGAGCGGCAGACCAGCCAGGGCCGATTTGTAGGTCATACCACGTGAGAGACGCAATACATCGCGAATGGCATCGTCCTCGTTGGCGTAGGGATACATGCGGCAACCCCCCGTGGCGGGTCCAAGTTTGCTGTTGTGAACCGCAATAATGGCTTTTAAACCGCTGGCTTCATCCGAGTGAAAAGCCACCATTTCGTGGTTGTCGAATTCGGGGTGTGACAAAACAGACATACAGATTCCCTATGCGGCATTAATAAATGTAATGGTATCAACGCCTTTTTGTTCAAAGCGTTGGCGCCAATGTTGGCGTTCTTCTAAATAATTGTCTAGGTTGGCCAATTTTACCGGGCCATAGCCGCGCACCTGAGCCATACCTGCCAGTAAATGCACGGCCTGAGAGTAGTTGTCGGCATTCAAGTGCTCAGTGACGAAACGAATGTCATCGCTATAGTTGTCGATCAGCGCACGTTCTTTCTGGCGTTCTTCGCTGTAGCCAAAGATATCCAACGCGCTGCCGCGTAGCACTTTTCCGTGCTGAAGTAATCTAAACATGGGACGCATTAACCAGCCAGGGAGGCGGTATTTGGCGGGGCGGTTGAGGTCTTTATCGTGCCCGGCGAGAAGCGGTGGAGAGAGATGGAAGTCCATGCTGATGTTGCCCTCGAAAATAGCGGCGACGCGTTTGGTGAAGCTGTCGTCGCTGAAGAGGCGCGCGACTTCATACTCATCTTTGTAGGCCATGGCCCGAAATAGCTGACGCGCCGCGTGCTTGCTCAGTTCGCTGTGGCGTGTGGGGTGCGCCATGTCGGCTTCCATGAGTGGGCGCATCAGCGCCAAGTAGCGGTCGGCATAGGCGGTATTTTGATAAGCCACGAGGCGCTTGTATCGATCGTTCAGGATGGCATCGAGGTCTTCTAGCGGTTCGAATTTGGCGTGAACATCAGCGACTTTGGCCACGTACTCCAGATCAATAGCCGCATGGCGGCCCCATTCAAAGGCGCGTTTATTCAGCTCGATTTGTACTTTGTTGAGTTCTATGGCTTCCAAAATCGCCTCATGGCCCACTGGGATCATGCCCTGTTGGTAGGCGTAGCCCAGCAAAAAGACGTTGCTGGCTATGCTGTCACCAAACAGATGGGTGGCTAAGTCGGTGGCGTTAAAAAAGGTCACTTTGTCAGCGCCGACCTCTTCTTGAATAGTGGTTTTCATGGCTTCAGCCGGGAAGACCAAGTCAGGATTACTGACAAACTCGGCAGTGATGGCTTCGAAGTCATTCACGATGGCATAACTGCGTTCAATATTGACCTTGGCGATGGCTTCATCGCTTGCGGCGACCACAAGATCGCAGCCCAGCAATAAATCGGCATCGCCAGCGGGAATACGCACGGAGTTAATAGCGCTCTGGGTTTTACCAATACGTACATGGCTAATGACGGCACCGAATTTTTGCGCCAAACCGGTTTGGTTCATCGTCGCACAACCTTTACCCTCGATATGAGCTGCCATGGAGACGAGTGCTGAGATGGTGAGTACCCCGGTGCCGCCTATCCCCGTGATTAGAATATTCCACGGGCGTTCTTCAATGGGCGCCAGCGTAGGAGTGGGCAGTGTGCCCAGTGAACCACTGGCAGCGTTGTTGTTAGTTTTGAGGGATCCGCCGGTGATGCTTACAAAGCTGGGGCAAAAGCCATTGACGCAACTGTAGTCCTTGTTGCACGCGCTCTGATCAATTTGACGCTTGCGCCCCAACTCGGTTTCCAGCGGTATCACCGACAAACAGTTAGATTGCACGCTACAATCGCCACAGCCTTCGCAGACCTCTGGGTTAATAAACACGCGAGTATTTGGGTCGACCATAGCACCTTTTTTACGGCGACGACGTTTTTCAGCGGCGCAGGTTTGATCATAAATCAATATGGTGGTGCCGGGGGTGTTGCGAAGTTCATCTTCAACGGTAAGCAGACGCTTGCGGTGATCGATGCTCACTCCGTGGCGGCGACCAACGTGACGTGGGTATTTCTTGGGCTCATCGCTGACCACGGCGATGCGTTTGATACCTTCAGCAAATAATTGATCGATGATGTCTGTGACACTCAGCGTGCCATCGATTGGCTGGCCGCCGGTCATTGCCACCGCGTCGTTGTAAAGAATTTTGTAAGTGATATTCACCTTGGCTGAAATGGATTGGCGAATCGCCAAAATTCCCGAGTGGAAATAGGTGCCATCACCGAGGTTTTGAAAGACGTGTTTGGTGTTTGTGAAGGGCGCTTGTCCCATCCATGTGACCCCTTCACCACCCATTTGGCTAAACGTATCCGCCTTGCGATTTCCTTTCTGCCAGGTGCCCATGTAGTGGCATCCAATGCCACCTAGGGTACGACTGCCTTCAGGAACGCGCGTACCGCTGCTGTGCGGGCAGCCAGAGCAATAGTGCGGTACTCGGTCGAGCTTGGGACGATTTTTAGCGAGCGATTGTTCTTTTACGTTGTAAAACTGCAGGCGTTTGTCGATGTTGTCGTCGCTATAAAAGCGATACATGCGCGACGCGATGGCGCGTGCCACCATAGCGGGGGTCAGTTCACCTTGGTTAGGTAATAAGTCATGGCCCTCGCTGTCAAATTCCCCAATCACGACGGGACGTTTATTCACTGGCCAGTTGTAAAGTTGCCCTGTCAGTTGGTCTTCAATGATGGAGCGCTTTTCTTCCACGACCAAAATTTCTTCCAAGCCCTCGGCAAAGGCATGGGTCGACACGGGTTCTAGTGGCCAGCTCATCCCCACTTTGAATACTCTAAGACCAATGTCGCTGGCCTTAGCTTCGTCGATCCCCAGATCCTCAAGGGCTTGCATGACATCTAAATACGCTTTGCCGGTAGTGATAATGCCAAGGCGTGCTTTGGGGGAATCGACCACGATTTTGTTGATATTGTTTACTCGCGCGAATTCGCGAGCGGCATAAATCTTGTACTTGTTCAGGCGCTGCTCCTGCGCCAGTGGTGTGTCATCAAGGCGGGCATGTACACCGTCTTCGGGCAGTGTGAACTGATCTGGAATCACAATTTTGACGCGCTGTGGATCAATATCGGCTGAAATAGCCGAATCCATGTTGTCGGTAATGGCTTTTAGGGCGACCCAGCTGCCACAGTAGCGTGATAGCTCCCAGCCAAAGATCCCAAGATCGAGCACTTCTTGCACGTTGGCAGGGTTGAGAACAGGAATGGAGGCGCCGATAAACATATGCTCTGATTGGTGCGGAAGGGTAGACGACTTTGAGGCATGGTCATCTCCAGCCACGGCCAACACGCCACCGTACTTGGCGGTACCAAAGGCGTTGGCGTGTTTTATGACATCCATGGAGCGATCCACGCCGGGGCCTTTGCCATACCACATGGAAAAGACACCGTCGTATTTGGCGCCTTCGAATAAATTCACCTGCTGGCTGCCCCATACGGCCGTCGCGGCTAAATCTTCATTAATACCCGGTTGGAAAACAATGTTGTGCTCGTCAAGATAGGATTTGGCTCGCCACATGGCCTGGTCAACGCTGCCAAGGGGGGAGCCGCGGTAGCCTGAAATGAATCCGGCGGTGTTGAGCCCGTTATCCAGGTCACGCTGGTGCTGCAATATCGGTAACCGAACGAGGGCCTCAATACCGGTCATGTAAGCGCGGGTTTTACTTAGCGCGTATTTGTCATCCAGCGAGATCTTTGCCATGGGTCTTTGCACCTTCATATGGGTAAACCAACTATGCCAATAGTAGGCTGAGATAACGGAAAATTTTATGCTATTTATGTTGGCGCTTTGCGATATTTAGTAAAGTTTATTCTTTTATCTATAATTTTAAGAATAAATTATCTAATTTTTTGAGGTTATCGAAATGCCGGCGATAAAACTGGACAAAACTGACCTAAATATCTTGGACTGCATGCAGCGCAATGCCAAATACACCACCCAAGAAATTGCCGATATGAGCAATATGTCCCAGTCACCGTGCTGGCGAAGAATCAATCGTCTGGAAGAAAGTGGCGTGATTAAAAAGCATGTCACCTTGCTTGATAGCCGCAAACTGGGCTTTGATTTAATAGTTTTTGCCACCGTGAATCTCACCGCACAAGGGCGCAGTAACCTAGAAGATTTTGAACGCGACATCCAGCGTTTTCCTGAAGTGGTAGAGTGCTACACCATGGCGGGTAATTGGGATTATATGTTGAAAATTGTTGCCCTAGGCATTCGTCAGTACGAGGTCTTTGTGCGGGAAAAATTGTTGCAACTTGATCATGTGGGCGAGGTGCACTCACACATTGCCGTCACCGAGATCAAAAACACCACCGAGTTGCCCCTTGAATTGGCGGAATGACGTGGATTTTTACATGACAGTACGGCGTGGCCAGCGTATTATCTCGCCACTTTTTTTGGAGAGAACCCTATGTTGAATGTAAATGAATACTTTGATGGCAAGGTTAAATCAATCGCCTTCCAAGGCGCAGAAGGCCATGTCACCTCGGGTGTGATGGCGGCGGGCGAGTACACCTTCGGTACCAGTCAACATGAAGTTATGCGCGTTGTATACGGCGAACTGGTTGTAAGGTTTGCGGGTAGTGAAGCATGGCAAGCCTTTCCTGCTGGAAGTGAATTCAGTGTGGAGGCAAATAGCTCGTTTGATTTACAGGTGGCTGCACCAACCGCTTATCTTTGCTTTTATAGCTAACTTTTGACGAGTATGGTCGGACGTAAAACCCCATCTTTGGGGTTTTTTTATGACCTGGGCACAGCCGTTAGACCATCGCCTTATAAAGTCTCGACCTGAGTTTGTGGCGTATAAATAAATAAAATGAGAGCTTTGGTGAACAAACTATTTCTTTTTAGTACTTTGCTAGTGTTAAGTGCCTGTGGGGGAGGTGCAGATTCGTCTGTGCCTGTGTCACCAACACTTTCACCGCCCCCGCCCGTTATCGATGACAGCGAGCAACCATCGACAGGCGAATACCTATCAAACCCCTCGTTCTCGAGTATCGTCACTCTCGATAATCGTGATCCAGATGCCCGCATTGATTACGGTGAGGGAGATCTACAGTACGGAGAATTATGGTTGCCAAGGCAAAATACTGAGGCTACGCCGCTACTGATTTTTGTGCACGGGGGATGTTGGAGTAATCAGTATCGGCTTGACCAATCCTATGGTTTTGCTTCAGAGGTCGCCGACAATTACGGTATCGCAGTGTGGTCGCTTGAATACCGATCAACGGGCGATGTTGGGGGAGGATGGCCCGGTTCTTACGACGATGTAGTTGCGGCTTTAGGCAAACTGTCGAGCCTTCGCAATTATGGTGTTGACACGACAAGAGTGGTGCTGGCAGGACATTCTGCAGGAGGGCATCTAGGGTTGTTGGCTGCGTCTCAACCAGAGGCTTCTCAGCTTAGTGCCGTGATCGGATTGGCATCCATCGTGGATTTCGTAGCCTTTGCCGAGGGTGCTAGTGGCTGCCAGAGAGCGGCTCGTGCGTTTATAGGACAAAGTTACAGCGAGAACCCTGATGCCTATAATGCCGCCAATCCTGTCGGACGAACCCTATTGCCTCGCGTTGTTTTACTTCATGGTGGTCAAGACACCATTGTGCCTATAGCGCACCCACGCGGCGCAGGTTTTGATGTCATTGAAATCAGTGAGGCGGGGCATTTTGATTGGTTGCATCCAGAGACACGCGGGTTTGCGCGTCTGCTGGATGAGCTGGAACGCCTTTTTAGTCGTTAGCCAATTTTGATTGGGCTACGTTGTGCATCTGAATCAAAGCAGCTATCGATAATTACTTGCAGCTTGGCGCCGTAAGCAAAGTCCGGCTGATCGTTTTTACCGTGTCGAATGCTATCAACAAAACGTTGATAATTATTAGGGGTAGGGGGGCATTCAAGGGTTTCCCACACGGCGTCATGGATATTGTCACCGCGGCACATTTGCAGCGAGGTGCGCGAGCGATCGAGGTCGATATCGATGGCGCCTTGGTCACCGTGAATGCGCAAACGCAGGGTATTGATATTGCCGGTGGCCCATCGTGTGGTATGGATGCTTGCCATGGCACCATTGGCAAAACGCGCTTGAATCAATGCACTGTCATTAGCGTCTAGAGTGTATTCGCCAATCTGGTTGTTGGGGGCTTTGTCAAAGCATGCCAGTTGGCAAAATACTTCGTCGATGTCGCCGACCGGATAGCTGGCAAAGTCGAGGATATGAATGCCCACATCGCCTAAGACGCCTTTGGAACCATGCTGGCTGGATAAGCGCCACAACCACGTGTCTTCGCTATGCCATTCGCCCCACTGATTGCTTACCAACCAACTTTGTAAATAGCTTGCATCGACATGCCTAACGCGGCCGATTTCGCCGGCCGCTATCCGTGTGCGGGCATCTTGAATGGCGGGTGCATCACGGTAGCTAAGATTCACCATGTTGATCACGCCTGCCGCTTGGGCGGCGTCAGCCATTGCCTGTGCATCTGCCGCATTCACGGCCAGTGGCTTTTCACACAATACGTGCTTGCCTGCTGCGATGATTTGTAATGACACCGGCTTGTGAAACTTGTCCGGTGTGACATTACTGACCCCGTCGATAGTGGGGTCGGCGAGCAGCGCTTCCAGGTTGTCGTACACGTTGGCAATACCGTGTGCCTTGGCGAAGCCCTTGGCTTTGGCGAGGTCAATATCGCATACAGCAACGACTTGACAATCCTTGGCGGCGGCAAACATTTCGGCATGGTTTTTAGCCATGCCACCGGTTCCTACGATAGCGATATTGACCATTACTTAAATCCTTTATCGCCAGGTCTGTGTAGGCCTTCACCTTTCACGGTGATGGGGTTAGGCGCTTTCTCTGGTGGAACGTTAGGGCAGCTATCAATCCAACGAGAGCCCTCTGGCTGAGCCCATTTTACAGCGTTTCTCAACACCATGCGGACTTCCTCATTGTAAAAAATGGGGTAGGTTTCATGACCCGGGCGGAAATAAAATATTTTGCCATTACCACGTTTGTAGGTCAGGCCTGAGCGGAAGACTTCACCGCCTTCAAAAGCACTGATGAATACCACTTCGTCGGGATTGGGTACCGCAAAGGGCTCGCCATACATTTCGGTATGGGGAAGTTCGAGGTAGTCACCGAGGCCTTGCACAATGGGATGACCTGGGTTAACCACCCAGAGGCGTTCTCGCTCACCCGCTTCGCGCCACTTGAGAGAACAGGTTGTCCCCATGAGGCGTTTAAAGATTTTGGAGTAGTGGCCCGAGTGCAGCACAATCAGACCCATGCCCTCTAATACCCGACGTTGAACACGGTCGACGATCTCGTCGTCGACATCGCCGTGGGCGCAATGGCCCCACCATATCAGTACGTCGGTGCCTTCCAGACGCGCTTCGCTTAGGCCGTGCTCGGCGTCTTGAAGCGTAGCGGTGGTGGCCTCAATTCGGGGATCTTCGTTGAGGGCTGCGGCGATGGTACTGTGCATGCCGTCGGGATAAAGTCTGCCGACAACGGTATTGGTATGTTCGTGGACGTTTTCGCCCCACACGATCGTTTTTATGGTCATGAGTATACCTGCTAGTCTTGTTATTGCTTAGGTGCGATAGTTGAGAGACTAGCATTTTGCAACCGATTGTAATAGATCCTGGATAGCCAATTATGAAAATAGTTATTTTGACAGGGGCGGGGATTTCCGCCGAATCAGGTATCCAAACATTTCGCGCTTCGGATGGCTTATGGGAAGGCCACCGGATTGAGGACGTGGCCTCGCCGGAGGGCTTTGTCAGGCATCCCGAAGTAGTGCACCAATTTTACAACGCACGGCGACGGCAGCTAATGAGTGAATCGGTCGTGCCCAATGCTGCCCATAGGGCATTGGCAAAATTACAGCGGGCGCTGCCGGAGCGGGTGACCTTGGTCACCCAAAATGTTGACGACTTGCACGAGCGTGGCGGCAGCACAAAGGTTATTCATATGCATGGTGAATTGCTCAAGGTATGTTGTCAGGGGTGTGGTGAAGTATTTATTCATCGCGATGATTGTTCACCAGCACATGCGTGCACCGCTTGTCGACGCGTCGGCGAACTGCGACCAGACATTGTCTGGTTTGGTGAGATGCCTAAAGCCATGAATGAGATCTACTCGGCCCTTGAAAAGGCTGATTTATTTGTTGCCATTGGTACGTCAGGGCATGTGTATCCTGCAGCAGGCTTTGTAGACGTGGCCAATGCCGCGGGTGCCAAGACGCTTGAGCTGAATATGGATGTGAGCCTTGTGACCTCTGTATTTGACGAGGCGCGTCAAGGGTTGGCCAGCGCGTTGGTGCCCGAATGGGTAGATCAAGTGTTGAGCCACGCCTAGCGTATTAATTAAGCAAAATGGCCGCCATTACATTAGCGCATGGCTTTACAAGAGAGTAGAATGCTGCACTTTTTATAAGGCTTGTGCGTTGTTTGCACGCCCCCCTAATCTTCAACATTGCAGCGGAAAATTCAATGCTCATTAAAGATCTTGCGACCAATAAAAATTACCGAACCGCATTACTTATTTTGGTCCTTTCTGTGGCATGGCTTGTCTCGGGTGTATTCTCCTCACACGAGACGGTGGCTCAAGAAGATCGGGTGACCAATGCTCAAAATATGGTGGTCAAGGTAAAACAGTTGGAGGCTGTCGACTTCATACCTAGCTTAGCGGTTAAAGGCCGCACTGAAGCCAATCGGCGTGTTGTGCTTAAGGCTCAAATTGGCGGCTTGCTGGCATTTCGCGCCGATAGCGAGGGGCAAGTTGTCGAAGCAGGGGCACTCTTGTGTCGCTTAGCTGAGGAAGATCGCGCCCTGAAACTGCAAGAAGCGCGTTCAGTATTGACCCAAGCAAAAATTGAGTACGATGGAGCGTTGGCACTCAAAACCGCCGGGTATCAATCAAAGCAGGCTATCGCTGCTGCCAAAGCTCGTATGGACAGTGCCTCTGCTCAGTTAAAACGCCGAGAGCTTGAAATGGCGTATCTTGAGATTCGCGCGCCCTTTAAAGGTGTGGTTGAAACCTTCCATGTGGAGCAAGGCGATTTACTTAATGTAGGTACGCAGTGTGCGTCTGTGTTGGAATTGAATCCCTTGGTAGTGGTCGGCCAAGTGTCTGAGCGTGTGGTGTCTCAATTACAACCCGGTATGCCCGTTGATGTGGTCTTGGCTGGGGAAACTACTGTTCAAGGGACGTTACGCTATGTGGCATCACAAGCCGATGCGATGACGCGGACCTTCAAAATCGAAGCCTTACTTGATAACACTGACTATCTCGTGCGTGCAGGGTTAACCGCCAATATCAGTGTCAATTTACCTGCGGTGAAAGCCCACAACGTGCCTTCATCCCTGCTGAGTTTGGATGATGCTGGTCGTATGGGTTTGAAATATCTCGATAGTGATAACGTGGTTCATTTTGCGCTGGTTGAAACATTGGCCGACAGTGAGGCCGGTATCTGGGTACGTGGTTTACCTGACGTGACGACGTTGGTGACGATTGGTCAGGAATACGTCAGTGCCGGTCAGCGGGTTGAGGTGTCATTTGAAACCTCTGATGATGAGATGGGTCGCTAGTTATGAGTATCATTACCAGCGCGGTTAATCATTATCGCAGTACCTTTTCGGTGCTCTTATTATTAATGGCTGTCAGTCTTTACAGTTACTTCACTATCCCATTGGAAGCCACACCGCGAGTGAAAGTGCCCTATGTGTTGGTATCGGTAGTGTTATTTGGTGTGTCTCCAGAAGACGCTTCTCGACTATTGGTTCGTCCCATTGAAAAGGAATTGCGGGCGGTTGAAGGGATCGAAGAGGTGCGTGCCATAGGCAGCGAGTCGGTCGCCACCATTATTATTAAATTTGAAGCGGGGGCGGTGAAATCAGACAAGGCTGTCAATGATGTGCGCGTTGCCATTGATCGCGCCAAAGCCGAACTGCCTATGGATGCAGAAGAGCCTGTGGTCAAAGAGCTGACGGCCGATGATTTTCCTGCCATCACGATTGCCTTCTCGATGTCAGATGGGGCAAGTGAGCGCATGGTTTTCCAAACGGCGCAAATGATACAGCGCGAAGTCGAAGGACTGAATGGCGTGCTTGAGGCCTCCTTAATTGGTGAGCGCGAGGAGTTGGTTGAGATTGTCATAGATCCTGCCAGGCTGGAAAATTACCAGCTTACCGCTGAAACTCTGATCGACCTTTTAAGTGCGAATAATTTATTGATTCCCGCCGGCGATGTGGATTATGGCCGTGGCCGATTTCCTGTGAAAGTCCCTGCGCTAATCGAAAAATACAGCGACATTGCCAACATTCCGGTGTTGTCGAATGCCAATGGCACTGTGTTGTTATCTGACGTTGCCGACGTTAGGCGTACCTTCAAAGACCCGTTAAGTTTTAGCAATTTTAATGGTGAGCCGGCCATTTTGCTCGAGGTTCAAAAGCGTGTAGAAGCGAACCAAATTGAAGTGGCTTCGCTCGTGCGTGAGCAAATAGACAGTATTAAGCACCGAATTCCTCGTGGTGTCACGGTCTCTTACGCCTTCGATTTGTCGCAGTTTTCCAGCGGTATGATTGAGGAAATGCGCGGCAACATTCTCACCGCTGTGGTACTGGTGATGGTAATTGTAGTGGGTGCACTGGGTTTTAAAACGGGCATTTTGGTTGGTTTGGGGATTCCCTTTTCGCTACTCATGTCGATGATCTGGCTGCACTACGTGGATTTCTCCTTCAACTTCATGGTGATGTTTGGCATGTTGTTGGCACTGGGTATGTTGATTGACGGCCCGATCGTAATTTCAGAGTTTGCCAATCGAAAAATGGCCGAGGGTATGGACAACCAGCGCGCCTATCTGTATGCCGTGCGACGCATGTTTTGGCCGGTGGTGGCGTCGACAGCGACCACCCTAGCGGCGTTCTTACCGATGATGTTTTGGCCGGGTGTGTCAGGCGATTTTATGCGCTATCTGCCGGTCACCGTGTTCAGTGTTTTGCTGTGCTCCTTGGCCTATGCGCTATTTTTCGCCCCGGTGCTCGGGTCGTTGCTACCCAGCTCTAATATGAGCGAGAAAACCCGTCAGTATCTTTGCCATTTAGAGGAAGACAACCCCTTAACTCTAGGAGGGTATACCGGTTTGTATGCTCGAGCGCTGCACAAACTGGTTCGCCATCCCTTGAGAAGCATGGCGGTGGCCATGTTGATTGTGTTTGCCATCTTTGAAATTTACGGCAAATTTAACAATGGGGTGATGTTCTTTGCCGAGACTGAAGAAACCGCGGGTGTTGTGGCGGTCAGGGCGCAAGGCAACTTGTCGATTGAAGAGACGCGTCGCTTGGTCAGTGAAGTTGAAAAGCGTCTACTGACCTTTGATGAGGTGAAATTGATCAACACGCGCAGTGGTGGTTCGCGTTCAGCGCGGGTGAGTGCCAAGGATGAAGTTGCGAATATCCTGGTTGAGCTTAAAGATCCTAAGTCATTCCCACGCTCAACCCGAGAAGTGTTCGAGGCGATGCGTGAAGCTACCCGTGATATTCCAGGTATTTTTGTGTCGGCGGATGTATTTGAGGGTGGCCCGCCAGTGGGTAAGCCGATCCAAATACAATTGGAAAGTATTAATCGCGACAAATTGTTAGCCACCACCCGCTATCTACAGCGCGTGTTGGAAAATGAGATCGAAGGGACTCGCGACGTCACAGATAGCACCCCACTGCCAGGTATTCAATGGGAGATGGAAGTCGACCGTGCACTGGCGGCCCAGATGGGGGTGAATATTTTACAGGTTGGGCGTGCGATTCAGTTGGTCACTGACGGTTTGTTATTGGCGGAATACCGACCCGATGATGCTAACGATGAAATTGAAATTCGCCTTCGCTATCCCGAAGAATACCGGGGTTTAAAAATGCTTGAAGAATTACGCGTGACTACCCCGCAAGGTCCTGTGCCGGTGAGTACGTTTGTCAATCGCGTGCCCAAACCTAAGGTCGATAAAGTCGAGCGCGTGGATTATATCGATGTCATGAAGGTGCAGGCCGACGTGCAGGCCGGGTATTTGGCCGATAATGTGGTTAAAGCGGTGCAGGCGTATTTGCAACAAAACCCCGTTGATCCTGAGGTGAGGGTTGTGTTTCGCGGTGCCAATGAAGAGCAGGAAGACTCGTTGAGATTTTTATCGTTGGCGTTTTTATTGGCACTGTTTTTAATGTTTGTGCTATTGGTGACCCAGTTCAATAGTTTTTATCAAGCCTTCTTGATTCTCAGTTCCGTGGTGTTGTCTACCGCCGGGGTGTTGTTGGGGCTCCTCATTACTGGCGACCCGTTCAGTACCATTATGACTGGGGTGGGCGTTGTGGCACTCGCCGGTATTGTGGTGAACAATAATATCGTCTTAATTGACACCTACAACGAGGTCTTCAAAGGCACAGACAGTCAGCGTGCTGAGGCGGCGGTGAGAGCGTGTGCTCAGCGATTAAGGCCGATCTTTTTAACCACCACGACCACTATTTTGGGGCTTTTGCCCTTGGCGGCTGGTCTGAGTATCGATTTGGTGGGGCGTGAAATCATCGTCAATGGTGTGGTGTCGTCTTACTTTGTGTTTGTGGCCCGCGCGATTGTGTTTGGTTTGTTCTTTTCGACCATAATGACCTTGTTTCTTACCCCGGTGATGTTGGTCTTGCCCGGTGTCTTAAAGGATAAATGGCTGGCATGGCGCCAGCCAAAACAAGCGGTTTAGTGAGCCTTTGTAGGGTCTTCAAACTGCAGGTAGTGACGCAGTTTGAAGGTAAAGAAGTAGAAAAAGGGTGTGTCTGCCAGGGCGCAGACCACCTTAAAGAAATAGTTGCTAGCCAGTAACACGAACATCGCTTTCAGCGTCAGGTCGCCACTCAAGAAGGCGGCGCCAAAGGTCACGGCAATCACGGTGAATGAATCGACTAATTGGCTGACCATCGTGCTGAAATTATTGCGTATCCACAGATATTTTCCTTTCGTTACCCGTTTCCAGAAGTGAAAAAGTTTCACATCGCAGTATTGCGCAGCGATGTAGGCCATCATGGAGGCAAACATGGCGCCAGACGTGCAGGCGTACAATAAGGTAAATAGTTCAGCCGAATCTTTCAGAACACTGCCGTCGGGCAGCCCCACTTCATTGGCGAGCATCAACGCCTGCCAAGGCGGTATGGCGTCCGCTGCTGGCAGCACGTTAGCGAGGCTCATGACGCCAAAAATGAACAAGTTTAAAAACAGCCCTACTGTGACCATGAAGTTAGCGCGACGCTGTCCATATAACTCACAGATGAGATCTGTACAGAGAAAGGTAATTGGGTAGGGGAGAACACCCACGGCGAGGGACATGGGGCCGAGTTGCACAAAACGCGTGATACCAATAATGTTCAGCATGGTCATACTGCAGATAAAAACCCCGGCTAAAACCAAGAAAACACGCTCTCGGCGTTCCACGAGCCAAGCGGGAGTGTTGTCGCTATGCACCATATAAAGCATTTCCTTGTGGTTAGGCTAAACTAAATGTGACGATGAAACGTAAATGATAAAGATTGTTATTTGCATTTAAAGTGCTAAAATTATTCGTGTACTTTACTGGAGCTAACCCTTGATTAATAGTGCCTCTTCGCTATGGCAAATGCGCCGTGGAAAAAGTTGTGTCGTGACTGGCTTTGATGCCAGCATGAAAGCCAATATTCGTTTGCGTCTCGAAGAGTTGGGGTTTCGTGAAGGTGCAGTTGTTACCTGTTCTATGGCTCCCTCCTTGGGTGCGCCCAAGTTGTATCAAGTAGCCAACAGTGTTTATTCGCTTGAGCAACCGCTCGCGGAACTCGTTCACATTCAATCCCTTCACGCATGAAGAAAGTTCTCCTCGTAGGAAGTCCAAATTCTGGCAAGAGTATGCTGTTCAACCGCATGACCGGTATGAACCAGCGTGTCGCTAACTTTCCTGGTATTACCGTGTCAACCCACGCTGGGATGTGTCGTGACAATCACGACCTTGAAGTGGTGGATTTTCCAGGTGTCTATTCACTGCAGTACATTTCTGGCGAGGAAGAGATTGCGGTCAAGGCATTTAATGATGCTGTCCAAGCTCATCCGGGTGAGATTGCCGGTGTTGTTTGTGTAGTGGATTCGACCCGTCTTGAGAAAGGCCTATTTTTTGCCCTGCAGGTGCGTGAGGCGTGTCGTGCAGCGGGGCATCCCATGGTTATCGCCAGTAACATGACCGATATTCTCAGTCGTCACAACATGGCGATCGATGCGCCTGGCCTCTCCGATAGACTAGGCGTGCCAGTGGTGCCTGTGTCGGCGCGTAGTGGTGATGGGGTCAAAGCATTGGTGGCATTATTGGGTGGGCAAATAGCCCCACCGACATCACTGCTGGCCGCCAATGAAATCGCTGTTGATCAGAATCGTCTGCGTAATTTAGCGGAAGATCTCACGGCCGAATACGGCCCGAAGGGCGACTACTTATTAAAAGCCCATACCAAGGCTGACCAGTTCTTTTTGAATACCGTCACTGGTGGCTTGAGTTTCGTTTTCATCATGTTTTTGTTGTTCCAGTCTATCTTCACCTGGGCCGCACCGCTGATGGACGGGGTAGAAACGCTGATTGGTTTGGCTGCGGATGCGGTTCTGCCGTGGTTCGATGATGGCTGGTCGCGCGATTTTGTCGCCGATGCCTTGTTTGGTGGTTTGGGATCATTCTTGGTCTTCGTACCGCAGATTTTTATTCTTACGATGGTGGTTGGACTGATGGAAGACTCGGGTTACCTTGCCCGAGCGGCAGTGATTTGTCACCGCCCTTTGCGCAGCTTCGGGTTAACCGGTAAGAGTTTCGTGCCCATGTTGTCTGGTGTGGCCTGTGCTATTCCTGGCATTTATGCGGCGCGCACCATCGAGTCGCCACGCCGCCGTTGGCTGACTTACTTGGCGATTCCTCTGATGCCATGTTCGGCACGTCTCCCGGTGTATGGTTTACTGATTGCTGCTTTTATACCCGACCAAACCATCCTCGGGGGTTGGGTTGGACTGCAGGGTTTGGCCTTATTGTTCATTTATTTGCTGGGTATTGTCGCCGGCTTGTTGGTGGTAGCCGTGGTATCGCGCTTTGATCAGGCCGAGAGCGACGATACTCCCTTTGTGCTTGAAATGCCTCCCTATCGAACGCCCGGTGTTGTCACATTGATACGTAATGCTTGGGAGCGCAGCGGCGATTTCGTTAAACGTGCAGGTCCGGTTATTTTCTGGGTGAGCTTGGTGGTGTGGGTCTTAGGTTACATGCCTAACTACGGTCAGGATCTCGGTGAATCCTGGCTAGGTTATGCCGGCCGTTTAATTGAACCCGTTTTTGAGCCCCTGGGATTAGACTGGAAATACGGCGTCGCCATCTTGGCGTCTTTCCTCGCTAGAGAAGTCTTTGTTGGTACATTGGGCACCTTGTTTGGTATCGAAGACGGTGAAGAGAACATTGGATCCTTGGCCGACCAAATCACGACCAGTGGTTTGAGTTTGGCCTCGGGTGTGGCTATTGTGGTGTTCTTTGCCCTGGCTTCCCAGTGCATCTCCACGCTGGCGACGTTGCGCCGCGAATCAAGATCGTGGCGTTTACCTGCCCAGCTGTTTGTGGGTTATGGCATCATGGCTTATGTGGTAGCTTATCTCTTCTACCTATTGGTGGGGGCTGTCGCCTAGCGTAGGCAGCGCCCATTCAAACGCGGTAAACACATTTCGAAACGCTTCATCCATTGACGCTTCGCAACAGATCATGTCGCCGCTGAAGGGATGTTGCCAGCGCAGTTGTCTTGACATCAACATTAAACGATGCGCGTTATAGGCATCTTGAAAATATCGGTTGTGGACCCCTTTACCGTGGCGAGCATCGCCAATGATGGGGTGTCCAATATGCTTCATGTGTCGACGCAATTGGTGTCGACGGCCTGTGACCGGCGTGAGTTCCACCCAAGAATACCGGGTTTGAGGATAGCGATCGACAAAGACTGGAATTTCAACGGTGGCCAAACGCCTAAAATGCGTCAGTGCGGACTGTGCAGGTGGTAAAATACGTTTGTCCTTATCCGCATAATCATCCGCTTGATAACTGAGCGCATGCTCAATACTTCCTTCTTCAGGGGTGAAGCCTCTTACCACCGCCCAATAGGTTTTTTGAACGGTATCGCTATGAATTTGCTCGGCCATGGCATTGGCCGCCTCACGGCTGAGAGCGAAGATCATGGCACCTGACGTAGGTTTGTCTAGGCGGTGAATAGGGTAGATGTATTGGCCGAGTTGATCGCGCAGTATTTGTAAGGCAAAGCGCGTCTCATGACGATCAATAGGGCTGCGGTGGACAAGGAGGCCAGAGGGTTTGTCGATAACGACGTAGTGCTTATCAAGGAAGAGGATGTCGAGTTGCTCGACATCCTCGGCGTCGAACGTGTGATTCAAAATTAACGGCCGCGCAGACCGCTAAGGTCGTAACCTGCCTCGTGGGCTTTGTGAATCACAGTCTCAAGATCGTATTGTTCTGGGTTGGAAAGACCCCAGAGAATACTGCAGCGTGTGCCGGTACGACAAAATGCCAAAATCGGTTTTTCTGCTTGGGCGTAATGACTGGCAAAATCTGCCACGCTCTGTGGAGTAAACTGACCAGAAACAACGGGCTGGTATATCCATGACAGGCCGGCGTCTTTAGCCGCCTGTTCAAGGTCAGCCATGGGTATTTGGCCATATTCCTCGCCATCAGGACGGTTGGCAATAATGGTTTTAAAGCCGAGTTGGGCGGCAGTGTGAATGTCCTCGATACTGATCTGAGGCGTGACGGAGATATTTTCATCCAATTCGCGAGGTGTCATGGCTTTTCTCTATTAGGGCCCCGTCTATACGGGGCGAAGGATTAACTAATGCGCTTAGGCCGATCAATGGCTTCGAATAATAGCATACCTGCGATCATGGCGAGCACAAACACGAGCCCTTTAAATTCGCCCGTGCCCAGGGCTACCAGCGCAGGACCCGGGCAGAAACCTGCCAAACCCCAGCCCATACCAAACAATACACTGCCCCCAACAAGTCGCTTGTCAACTTTGTCGGCGGTGGGCAATTTGATGCCTAGACCAAGGAACGTCAGGGTGCGTTTTTTGGCAATGCTGAAAGAGACTAAGCCAACCGCAATAGCACCTACCATCACTAACATAAGCGACGGGTCCCAATGACCAGTAATATCCAAGAAATTGAGAACTTTCTCCGGGTTGGCCATGCCACTGACGAGCAGGCCAATGCCAAATACCAAGCCGGAAAGAAATGCAAAGAATCCAACATTCATGGCTTAAGCTCCAAAGGCGTGGCGAACCACGTATGTCATGATAAATCCTGCGCTCATGAAAGATAGGGTAGCGACGAAAGAGCGCAGTGATAAACGAGATAAGCCGCAGACGCCATGTCCACTGGTGCATCCCGATCCGAAGCGCGTTCCTACACCGACCAATAAACCTGCAATGATTAATGTGTCATAGCCCGCATTGATTTGAATTTCAGGCATTTTTGCGATGGCTTGCCAGACCCAGGGGGCGAGTAACATGCCGAGTATGAATGCGACACGCCAGAAAATATCACCTGGCATGGGGCGGAAAAGGCCGCCCAAAATGCCAGAGATACCGGCGATTCTGCCATTAAAGAGTAAAAAAATGGTGGCGGAAACGCCAATGATGGCGCCCCCAAAAATAGCAGCCCAAGGAGTAAAGAGCTCCCATGCAATGTCGATCATAGCGTCCCCGAACGATGAATGATTAAATTAGCAAAGCATAATATACATACGCTAACCGTATCACAAGTGTTCCACGGTCATTCGGTCTCTTATTTAGGCATTTTCATCGAGAAGGGTGCTGGGGTTGAAGCCCATGATGAGGGCGCCCCAATGGCGGCCGTTGACATGAAGTGGTATAGAGAGATCGTTAAGAATTTCGCCGGTATCGCGGATAAAGGTCTGAAGCAAAAAGGGTTCGGTATGCGAGGCGCGTCTTATTTCGGCGCGATTACCATTAAAAATCCGACGATGACGGCTTTTAAGATTGTCGACACTGAAGTCGCCTGTGATAGGCGCGGAGACTTTGCTGTGATGTGCCGGTGCGTAGCCTTTATTGTCCACGGCGATGGCATAGATAAATTCAGGCCGCTCTTTGATGAATCCATCGAACAATGGCTGCATGATGCGTTCGTATGCTTCCATATACGACACATGGTATTTCTCGGGTTTTTGACCTTTGTTAACGCGCTGATAGTTCTGATCGAAGAGGTTATTACCTTGTTGCTGGAGTTGACCTAGCGCGTGCTCCGTTTGGCGAGCCCAGCGGCGACCGGTTTGGATCATGGATTCAAATCCGCCATAACCAATGATAAAGCGAGACAACAATTCTTGGGTTTGTTCTGTCGCAAGTTCAAGCTCCTCAGAGAACAACAGTGTTTCCTGCATTTCGTGCTGAATACCTTTGGAGATTTCGGTGATTTCTTCCACGCGGTTGTGGGACTCTTTGTTGGTATACACCAACTCATCTAGGGCAGCACTGATACCTGTTAGCTGACTATTAACACTTTCAAATTCGTTCACTAGGCGGTCAAAGTGCTCGCCGGTACTGTCGATGACGGATTTGGTATTGTTAACGTAATCTAAAATGGTATCTGCACTGCCTTTTGTGTGTTTAACAAGGCCGGTCATTTCACCAATGTTTTTTTCAATTTCAGTGGTGGCTTGACTCACTTTTTGGGCCAGCGTCCGAACTTCATCAGCCACCACCGCAAACCCTCGTCCGGCATCGCCGGCACGAGCAGCTTCGATGGAGGCGTTCAATGCCAAAAGATTGGTTTGGTCGGAAAAATCCTGCACCATACCCAGCACTTTGGTGACGTTCGCAGAATTCACGCTCAGCGAAGCGACGGTTTCCTGAAACTGCGCCACTTGCATGCGCATCTCATCGACCTGCGCAGCAACTTTTTGTAACTCTTCCGTGGACTTACGCACACTGTGCATATTAATGATGTTGCGCTGATTGATGTTAACGGTGGTCTCAGCAATACCATCAATCGCTTGGGTCGCCTCAGAACTTGATTGAAACACTTGTTTAGCTTGATCCCCTTGTTGCTGTGCGACTTTCTCTGCGTGGAGAATGACTTTTCGAACCTGTGTGCCGGCAAGCGCGACTTTCACCGAACGACGGCGTGTCTCAGAGATCATGCCTTTTAAGCTCTTCGAGAATTGATTGTAGGCACGCGCAAGATCGGCGTACTCGTCATGAGAAATAACCGCTAATTCCGCGGAGATATCACCATCATTATTTTTGATGTCTTCAAGGATATTTGTCATCGTGGTCACTGGACGCACCACTAACACTCGCAGTGACCATGTGGCCAAAGGTACTGTAATGATCAGCCACGCTAAACTAATCCAATGTGCATATGGCGAGCTGCCAACCGTAATGGCGTATATAGTTGAAGCCAATGGGCCGGCGGCGACA
Source organism: Pseudomonadales bacterium (assembly GCA_035458985.1). Lineage (GTDB taxonomy): Bacteria > Pseudomonadota > Gammaproteobacteria > Pseudomonadales > JAHEIH01 > JAHEIH01. The sequence goes on along the minus strand of DATHYR010000288.1, from coordinate 8,247 downwards.
AGGGCAATATTGGCAAATAACTTTTTACCAAGCGTGTTCAGTACACTAGCTTCCAGAGCGTCAAACATAGTGGCGTCTTCTAATGATGAATAAGGTGTGAAAGTCTAGTCGGCGTTTGATTGAAAATCTTGATATTTGCTCTTACCCAATAAGCCATTTTTGTCACATAAAAATTATATATATGACAATGGTCTAATATCGGCGCATGATGTGGATCGCGTAAAATCGTCTAAAAATTTGGAATCTCCTATGCGTGCCCAATCAACCATCCTCCCGACCTTCTTTGTCATGCTTGCCGTTTTTGCCCATGCCAGTTGGGCTGCTCCTATACCCGTTGAGCAAGTCGCCATAGCAAAGCGCTTTGTCTTTGAAAAACTGGATGTCGTTGGCGACATTCGTGCTTACGACAGGGTCGAATTAGCCGCCGAGGTGGCCGGAACAGTGGCTGAGATTTTCTTCCAAGAAGGGCAGCCTGTTAGCGCTGGGCAAACAGTATTGCGCCTCGATGATGCGTTATATATGGCGGAGTTTAGGCGTGCTGAGGCGAGTTATAACTTGGCCAAATTGCGTTATGAACGGGATCAGCAGCTCTATGAAAAGCGCACCATTAGTCAGGCGGTCTTTGAACAAAGCCAAGCGGAATTACAAGAGCGACGGGCCGCGCTTGATGTGGCAGGCGTGAGGTTATCTAAAACCAAAGTCGTGGCGCCATTTAGTGGTTGGGCGGGCCTTCGTCACCTGTCAGAAGGCGATTATGTGTCGCCTGGAGAGCCTCTGTTGACCTTGGTCAATGACCAGCCACTGCTCATTGATTTTAGTGTGCCCTTTCGCGTATCAGGACAGATCAAGCGCGGTGACAAGGTCGCTTTTATCGCCGGCGCCTCTCGTCAAGTTCGCAGCGCCGACGTGGTGGCGGTGGAAGCTAGTATGAGTCAGGCTTCTCGATCCCTAGTGGTGCGTGCCATCTATGACAATCCACACCGAGATGTATTGAGTGGTAACTTTGCTAAGGTGATGTTTGAAGTACCCAGTCCGGCGCCGCTATTGGTGATCCCCGCGCAGGCCTTGATAGGGGTCAGTGGCGGTTACGTGGTCTACCTTAACAATCACGGTGTGGCGGAGCGACATAATGTTAGGATCGTGCGCCGAGAAGGAGAAACGGTCATTATTGAGGATACACTGCCTGATTTACCGTTGATCATTGCCGGTTTTCAGCGACTACGTCCGGGCTCTGAGGTGGTGGCTGTCACCATAGGGGAATAGCTGTGTCCATGTCAGAACTGTGTGTCAAAAGGCCGGTCTTTGCTACCGTGCTGTCTCTGGTCATCATGTTGATAGGTTTGGTGTCGTTGGATCGTTTGGTGTTGCGCGAGTATCCGCACGTGGACAAACCTACCATCAATATTCGCACCTTTTACGTGGGGGCCTCAGCTGAAATTGTTGAGAGTGAGGTGACCACGCCGATCGAAGAACTTATGGCGGGTCTAGAGGGGGTGGATTACATGTCGTCAACCTCTCGTCCCGGGGTAAGCCAAATCGATATTACTTTTAGGTCAGAGCAAAATATTGAAGATGCCGCTTCGGGAGTGCGTGATCGTATTGCGCGTGTTCAGGCCAGATTGCCACGCGATATCTTGCCGCCAACGATTTGGAAGCAAGAGGCTGACTCGAGCCCGACCATGTATGTGGTGTTATCGAGTGCTCGCTTTTCGATGGAAGAACTGACCGAAATCGCTAACGATAGGGTGAAGGATCGGTTGCAGGTCATAGAAGGTGTCAGCGAAATCATTATGTTTGGCGGCCGTGAATTGGCTATGCGGGTGTGGATTAATCGCGATGCCCTAGCGGCTTATGGCCTTACCGTGCAGGATGTGGAAGGGGCGATTCGCCGTCAGAATGTCGAGATACCTTCGGGATTTGTTGAGAGTGCAGCGACCGAATTGACGATCTTAACCAATACCGGACTTCGTACGCCAGAGGAGTTCGCGGATATTGTGGTGGCTAAACGTGGCAACGTGCAAATTCGTTTGGGTGATGTGGCTAGAGTCGAATTGGGTTCGGCGGCGACTCGAACGGAAATCCGTGTTGACGGTGTCAGTGCCCTTGGTATGGGCGTCAGGGTTCAATCCGTCGCTAATCCGCTAGAGGTATCAAATCTGGTGCGGGAAGCGTTGGCCACTATTCGTCCTACCTTACCGGACAGTATCGACATGCAAATTACCATGGATAACGCCGAAACAATCCGTGATTCCATTGATAATGTGTTCGTCACGTTTGTCGAGGCGGTAGTGTTGGTCGTTTTGGTGATTTTTTTGTTCTTGCGCCGCGTAAGAGCCACATTGATTCCTTTGGTGACCATTCCTATTTCGTTGATCGGTGTGAATGCCTTGATGTGGTGGTGGGGGTTTAGCCTGAATACGCTAACACTGCTTGCGATGGTGCTGGCCATTGGCATCGTGGTGGACGACGCGATCGTGGTGTTAGAAAACGTTTATCGTCATATTGAAATGGGTAAGCCTGCAAGGCAGGCTGCGATTGACGGGTCGAAGGAAATCTTTTTTGCGGTGGTGGCCATGACGCTCACATTGGCGGCTGTGTTTGCACCGTTGGCTTTCGCAGAGGGTGACACGGGTAAATTGTTCATAGAATTTGCTCTGACGTTGGCGGGTGCTGTGCTAATTTCGGGATTTATCGCGGTAACGCTCACGCCTATGATGTGCTCGATGATGCTAGCGTCCTCCGATCATGCGCCTGCCGAGGGTGCTTGGCAGCGCTTCTCATCGGGGTTGGATAACCATATTGAGTGGTGGTCTCAGGGTTACGGGCGTGTGGCGGCATGGTTTGTGGGTCATCCCTGGATCGCGATGCTAGCCTTGCTCATAAGCGCGTTGGGTGCCGTGTATCTGTTACAGGCATTGCCGCAAGAGTTGGCACCCAAGGAGGATAAAAACCGCGTCATTGTTATGGCGATTGGTCCCGAGGGCACCAATATTGGTTACGCTGAAAAATACATGGGGGCGTTAATTAATCGCGTACGTGACATACCTGAAATGCGTTTAACTTTTGCCATGTACGGTAATCCCACGATTAATAATCATCGATTTACGGCCTTGCTAAAAGACGCCGACGAGCGTGAGCGCAGCCAATTCGAGGTCCATAGCGATATTAAAAAAATGATTGCTGAGCAGCCGGGCATGATCTTTATTTCGATGGACATGCCGTCGTTGAGCCAGTCGCGCAATTCGCGGCCCATTCATTTAGTGTTGCAATCGAGTGCGCCCATTGAGGAGCTCGCCGCGAAGGCCGATCAAGTGGTTGAAGCACTGAATAAAAGTGGCGTGGTGACGGGGGTCAATCTTGACTTACGGCTTAACAAACCTCAGCTCGAAATTGATTACGATCGCGCCAAATTGGCGGATGCAGGTATTTCTGTGGAAACGGTAAGTCGTACGCTGGAAACTCTGTTTGGTGGGCGCACAGTGACCGAGTTTCAGCGTGGTCCAAGGCAATACGATGTAATAGTGCAGACAGAAAATGACGATCGGGTGGATCCGCGCGACATCGACGAAGTCTATTTGCGGACCGAAGATGGCAGCTTGGTAGCGCTACAGGATGTGGTCTATCAAAGAGAGACCATCGTGCCCAGAGAAATTTCTCATTTCAATAAATTGCGTGCAGCGCAAATTACGGCGTTACCAGCTGATGGCTATGGGCTTGGTGATGCCCTCGCCGTGGCCATAGACGAAATCAATGCGCTTAATATTCCCGACCTGACGTTGGATTACATCGGTCAATCGCGAGAGTTTTTGAAGGCGGGAAGTGACATTTATATGACCATGCTGTTGGCAGTGGTCTTTATTTATTTGGTCTTGGCTGCACAATTTGAAAGCTTCACCGACCCCATCATCATTATGCTGTCGGTACCTTTTGCAATATTTGGGGCGGCACTGCTGCTGACGATGACAGGCAAATCGCTCAGTATTTTTTCACAGATCGGCATCATTACCCTGGTAGGTCTAATTACTAAACACGGGATTATGTTGGTTGACACCGCCAATCGATTGCGTGATGACGGTATGGCGAAATTAGCGGCGATTTTAGAGGCAAGCCGGCAGCGTTTCAGGCCCATCATTATGACAACCGCCGCTATGGTATTGGGTTCTTTACCATTGGCGTTGGCCTCCGGTGCAGGCTCGGAAAGTCGCTCGCAAATTGGTTGGGTCGTGGTTGGAGGTCTTGCTATTGGGACAGTGTTTACCTTGTTAGTCACACCTGTGTTGTATTCGCTATTAAGCCGAAAAGACCGCCGAGTTGGTGATTTACATGTATAGGGTGGCGTTGATTGGTTGGGGAATGTCGGCGAAAACCTTTCATTTGCCCTATATCTTAGCTAGTAAAACATTGTCATTGGTTGCGATGGTCACGTCGCAACAGCAAGCGTGTGCTGACACTTACCCAGACGTGGCGTGTTTCAGTACGCTTGACGCGTTAATCGCTGGTGCGGCTATCGATCTGGCGATTGTGGCAACCCCTAATCATCTTCATTTTCAACAGGCTCTGGCGTTACTTAACGCGGGAATACCCGTGGTAGTCGATAAGCCCGCCACGCTGACCACCTCCGACATTGTCGAGTTATTTGATGTGGCAGCGGCAAACGGTGTTTGGTTGGCCGTATACCATAATCGTCGCTGGGATGGTGACTTCATGGGTTTGCGTGAGGCGGTAACGCAAGAGCGCCTTGGAAGCGCCAGAGTCTTTATTAATCAGTTTGATCGATTTCGTCCAGTACCCCGGGATAGATGGCGCGAGCAGGCTATTGAAGGGGCGGGTATTTGGTATGATTTAGGGCCGCATCTGGTTGACCAAGCGATGTGCCTCTTTGGTCGTCCTACATCTATCTCTGCCAACTTGCGCAAGCTTCGCGACCACACCCAAAATATCGATTATTTTCAAGTCAGCTTGCACTATCCTCAGCTTGAGGTGGTGTTGCGCAGTTCGCCCTTTTGCACGGATCCAATGCTAAGATTTCAGCTAGAAACCGATCAAGGGACGTGGCGCAAATTTGGCTTGGACCCTCAAGAGGCACAATTGAAAACAGGCATGTTGCCCAACACTGACGCGTGGTTTGATACCTTGCCAAGAGAATTTGCGCGGTGGAGTGAAGAAGGTTTTCAGGAGAATCACGCTCTGCCTGCCGGAGATTATGGCGGCTTCTATCGGACTGTTGAGCGTGCTCTGGCAGGCGCTGGACAACAGGCGCTGGTTGTGACACCCCAGCAGGCAATAGATGTGGCGACGGTGATTGATACAGCCATGGACAGCGAAGAGCAAAGTAATCGTATAGATTTAGTGTGGTATAACAGGAGGTCAATATGATCGATTTTGATAACAAAACCGTCTTTAAGCTTAAACAATCACCCGACTACGCGGAAAAAGTTCAAGCGTTACTTTTGCCAGGGGAGGAGGTGCTTGATGCCTTTCAGTCGATGCGCGATGGCGTGGTATTCACTAGCAAGCGAATTATCGCGATAAACGTGCAAGGTCTTACCGGCAGCAAAAAGGATTTCACCTCGCTTCCCTACGCTAAAATGACCGCATTTTCTATTGAAACCGCAGGGACCTTTGACCTTGATGCCGAGCTGCAGTTGTATTACTCGGGTCTTGGTAAAGTCACCTTTGAATTCAAAGGCAGTAGCAATCTCACTGCTATCGCTAAGATGATTGCGGCGGCAACGCTCTAGCGATTTTAAGTCTTACAGTGGTGCGCGCACAGCGAACTCTTGCTCGCGCACAGCCAGCTTGTTTTCGACGGCTTTTAAACGGCTTTCAATTTGCATTTTTTTACGCTGATCCATGTAGCGGCGTAATGCATCTTCCGACGTTTGTCTTAGCGTTTCTTTTGATTCGATGACTTTCACTTGTATGGGCTGGCTCGTGCCAATGTTGGCGTTAGCATTGGCGCTTAATAAGCCTGCTAGTACTGCGATGGTGATAAATTTAGTGTTCATATTTCCTCTCGTTTCCGCTTGTGGCAGATGTTGTTTGTTACTCTTGGTAACGTTTGTACGTATTATCGTCATAAAAGGTAACATTTCAAGTGTTTTAATATGAATTTTTTATGAATACATATGCAATTAAAAATAAAAACTTAATTAATATTAGTAATTTAGTTGCGAGTGTAACTTAAGAGGTGTTGTGTAACCCGTGAGGTATGAACTAGTGTTCGCAGGAGACGTTGTTACCTTGTAACTGACAAGTATCCGGTGCGCCGGTATGGCGCCAAAAGTCGATGTAGCCGTTCTCAACCAGCCAGCGTTGAAATGCCACATGGCTGAAGAGTTTTCCTGCCCCGTGCCACCAAAGCGTGACGCCGTTGGTGAGAGAGTGGTCGCTAATGAGCCACGCCTCAACCGCCAGATCAGTGTGATTGGCGAGCAGGGCGATTTTATGAATCAGATCAGCCTGTTGTGGCACCGCGTGTAAAGTGAATGTTAGTAGGGATATCAGCGCATCATAATGATCTGCTGAGGGCTGTTGGTACCACCGTAGCAATGCATCAAGTAAGGATTTCTGAGGGCCTGCGTGGTGGTTCAGCAATGCTTGTGCAGCCATATAATTATTTTGGGCGATGTACAGACGAAACCACGATAAGCGATTTCCCTTGTGGCTATCTATGCCAAATTCCTGAGCATTTAATAGCGTAGCTTCCGCATCAATCACTAAACCTTGTTGTAATAGACTGTCCGCCATATCCGACAGAATTTGCCCATTCCATGGATCAAGCTTCGCGGCTCTTTCGAGCCATTCTATGGAGGCCTTTACATATCCCATGCGCCAATAAAACTCGCTTGCGGCACGCATGATCTCAGAGTTATCGGGGGCGACGTTTAACGCTTGTTGGAGGCGGTAGTAATAGTGAGTTAACGCATTGATTTGCCAATCTTGGGGTACCTCGCTAGCTAATAAAATGGCTTCTGCACTAGTTGCACATAGTGATAACGCCTGCTTTGCAGCTCTAGTGGCACGCTCTTGATGGTTTAAACTTGAGGGATGAAATTTTCCTTGGCGGCTATAGCTAGGTAACAAATCATGGGCAAAGGCGAGGGTGGACCAAGCTTTGGCGAAGTTAGGTGACAATTTTAGGGCAATGTTAAGGTGCTCTATGGCCTGTGAAAGTTCGTTTTCGCCGCGTCGACTGATTAAAGACTTGGCGGCAAAGTAATGTTCTACAGACGCCATATTGGCTGGCCATTGGCAAGGATCATGGTGTGTTGAGGTTGATACCTGCTGGGAAAAGTGCTTCAAAATGTGTTGGTATTGCGTGCTCAGGCTCAACGGGTCTTGGTTGAGAGGGAATTGATATTGCCATTGCAGGACTCCCTGATCCGACAGTGTGACGACGTAATCATAACTTTCCAATAGCGTGTTGTAGGTTTTTTTGAACGTTAGTGTTAAGGCAGGTCGTTGGTTGTTGTTAAAGGTTCTGGTGGCGGATAGGGAGCCTTGCTCATTTATGCTCTCAACAAGGCGGTTAATCAAGTCATCTAAGGGAGTAATGAGCTCAGGATCCACCGAGATGACAACTAAAGGTTTGCCGACCGCTTGTGTGTCTAAGGCATTGCTAGTAGGCCACATTAGGGCCACTGCGAGAAGAAGTGAAAAACATATCCCCAGGGAAATGGTGGCTAACCAGCGAAAATTATTTGCCGTTTTATTTGCTTCAGCGATATCGGTTGGCGCAGCCTGGTGCGAGTGTTCGGCGTGTAGCGTCCATTGATACCCTCGCTTGCGATGTGTGACCAACAATTCCTGTTCAATACCGAGCTCATGAAAGGCGTTGCGGATGAGATAAATAATACGGTTTACCGCCTCCTCATTGACCACGCGATCATGCCACACACTGTGTATTAGCTCATCGCGGGTGAGGATTTCATTGCTGTGCTTAATGAAAAAAACCAGGCAATCCATCACCTTGGGCTCAAGGTGAATATGTTTATCTCCGCGTGAAATAGCATTGCTTTCTGGCGCAATGACGCAGTCGAGAACGTAATATCTATCTATATCCATGGCGTGGCGTCTCCGCTTACCTGCTAAGACCCTATTACTTCTAGTAGATAAACAACTGTACGGCGATGTATTCCTGTATGGGAATGACGGAATTTTTATAGTATCTTGATTTTATTAATAAAATATTTCGTAAAATAACTGTGACTGGAAAGTAATTAACACGCATCTTTGTTTTATGTG
>DATHYR010000287.1:0-1148 GCA_035458985.1 Pseudomonadales bacterium | reverse complement strand
GATGAAATATGTACTAAGCCATCTTGGTGAACACCCACATCCACAAAGGCGCCAAAGTTAGTCACGTTAGTCACCACACCTTCGAGGATCATCTCAGGTTTGAGATCGTTAAGTGCTTCAACCCCGTCTTTAAAGGTGGCAGTTTTGAACTCTCCACGCGGATCGCGACCGGGCTTATCCAGTTCGGCCAAAATATCCGTCACCGTCGGCAAACCAAACTCAGGTGTGATAAAATCTTCCGGTTTAATGGTACGCAGCAGTTCACTATTGCCAATCAGCATCGCTAACGTCACACCTTTGGCGTTAGCAATCGATTCTACCAACTTATAGGCTTCAGGGTGCACCGCAGAGGCATCGAGCGGGTGCTCGCCCTCACGAATACGCAAGAATCCCGCCGCCTGCTCAAACGCCTTAGGGCCTAAACGAGCGACTTTTAGCAACTCTTTACGACTGCTAAACTGGCCGTGCTCATCCCGGTAATCCACCACGTTTTTCGCTAACGTTTTGTTTAAACCTGCTACTTGAGAAAGTAACGGCACAGATGCCATATTGAGATCTACGCCGACACCGTTCACACAGTCTTCGACCACAGCATCAAGCGATTGGGACAACTGACTTTGGCTAACATCATGCTGATACTGACCCACACCAATCGATTTTGGCTCAATTTTTACAAGCTCAGCCAATGGATCCTGCAATCGACGCGCAATCGACACCGCCCCACGGATCGACACATCTAAATCAGGGAATTCATTCGCCGCAAATTCAGACGCAGAATAAACAGAAGCCCCCGCTTCACTCACCATCACCTTAGTTAATTGTGGTAAGGTGTCTTTCACGCTGGCAATCAGCTCACCAGCCAACTTATCGGTTTCACGGGAAGCAGTACCATTACCAATCGCAATCAATTCCACCTTATGCATAGTCGCGAGATTCGCTAGTGTGCGGATCGACTTATCCCACAAATTTTGCGGGGCATGAGGGAAAATCGTGGTATGCGCTAACAATTTGCCGGTGTTATTCACAATGGCCACTTTAACACCAGTGCGTAAACCAGGGTCGAGTCCCATCGTGGCTTTCGAACCCGCAGGCGCCGCCATTAAGAGATCGCCCAAATTACGGGCAAACACGTTAATCGCTTCTGTTTC
>DATHYR010000286.1:0-3428 GCA_035458985.1 Pseudomonadales bacterium | reverse complement strand
CCCGCCAACTTGAAAGCCTTTGATACCACGTTTTCTATGGGCGTTTTTTACCATCGAAGTGCGCCGTTCGAGCATTTGGCTCAGTTGAAAGACACCCTGAGAGAAGGGGGGGAGTTGGTGTTAGAGACGCTTGTTATTGAGGGGGGGCTTGGCGAGGTGCTCGTACCGGAAGACCGTTACGCCAGTATGAATAATGTGTGGTTTTTACCATCCTGCTTGACCCTTGAATCGTGGTTGAAAAAAGCCGGATTTAGCAATATCCGGCTAATTAATCTCGATCGAACGTCATTACAGGAGCAGCGTACCACCGATTGGATGCGTTTCTATTCGTTGGCTAACTACTTAGACCCCAACGACCCCAGTAAAACGATGGAGGGTCACCCCGCCCCTCTTCGCGCCACATTCGTTGCCACTGCTTAGCCCACTTAAGGCGCATATTGCACCTGTGTGGAGTGAATAAGCGTTCTATGATTTGTTGAACAATAAGGAGAACGCTATGCATCTGTACACCTATGATCCCGCCCCAAATCCGAAGCGCATTCACTATGTTTTGCAATATAAAGGTGTGACGCTTCCTACTACACAAATTGATCTGGCTAAACTCGAGCAATTTAGCGATGCATTCAAGGCCATTAATCCTGGCTGTTCAGTGCCTGCACTGGCATTAGACGATGGCCGAGTGCTTAGTTCCGCCATTGCCATTGCTCAGTATATCGATACTGTCTACCCTGATAAGCCTATTTTCGGCCGCGACCCCATTGAACGTGCGGAAGTGACAGATTGGACGCACCGTCTGTTCATCGATGGATACACCCCTATCCAAGACATGTTGCGCAACAGAAGCAAACACTTTGAAAATCGCGCTGTGGTTGGTCGGGTCAATGTGCCCCAGATTCCTGAGTTAATTACCCGAGGTAAATTGCGCTTGGATGATTTTTGGCAGGTGATGGATGCGCATTTGGCGGATCGTCATTACATTGTGACTGACATCCCGACCATGGCAGATATCGATTTGTACTGTCTCTGTGAGTTTTCAGCGTGGGTCAAAGAGCAAGTGCCTGAAAATGCACCTCACTTGCAGCGCTGGCTACACAACTTTAAAGAAGTCATGGCTGTGGCAGCGCGCTAGTAAATCTGTAGATATTTTTTCCAAAAATACTAAGTATTTAGGGCGTTCTAAGGGCGCCCTTTGGTTGACTTATAGGGTAAATGAAACCAAAATTACCCACCTCGACAGTTTGTGCATTACTTACCCAAGTGATGTTGCATGCGCCTAACACCCTGTGCGTTTTGTCGAATCGCCAAGAAGTAGCGCTCAACCGGTGTTGCTTTTATCCAGCCCAAAGAAACACCGCAGGGCTCGGCACTTTCCATGACACATATGTCCGTTCGCTTTGCGTGCGGCAAATTAATAGATTTGAGGAAGAGACAAGTGGAATTGTTATCCGGCGGTGAAATGGTTGTTCGCGCGCTGCAAGACGAGGGCGTCGAATTTATTTTCGGCTACCCAGGCGGTGCGGTACTTCACATCTACGACGCTATTTTTAATCATAGTAATATCCCCCATATTTTGGTGCGCCATGAACAGGCCGCGACGCATGCAGCCGATGGCTATGCGCGTGCGACTGGCAAGCCAGGCGTGGTGCTGGTGACTTCGGGTCCCGGCGCAACGAACGCTATTACCGGCATTGCGACGGCTTACATGGATTCTATCCCCATGGTCGTGTTATCTGGTCAGGTGCAAAGTCATTTGATTGGTGAAGATGCCTTTCAAGAAACCGACATGATGGGCATTTCGCGTCCCATCGTGAAACACAGTTTTCAGGTGAAAAAAGCCTCCGAAATTCCTTCTATTATCAAGAAGGCTTTCTATATTGCGTCTACCGGTCGTCCTGGCCCTGTCGTCATTGACATCCCCAAGGACCTCACCAACCCACACGATAAATATGAATATGTTTATCCTGACGAGGTGCGTTTACGCTCATACCAGCCCATTACCAAAGGGCATAGCGGTCAGATTCGCAAAGCGGTTAGCTTGTTGATGAAAGCTCGACGCCCTGTTATCTACACCGGTGGCGGTGTTGTTCAAGGCGGTGGTTCAGAGTTGTTGATTGAATTAGCGCAACTGTTGAATTTCCCTGTGACCAATACTCTGATGGGTTTGGGCGCTTATCCCGGCGAAGATCGTCAGTTTTTAGGTATGCTCGGTATGCATGGCTTTTATGAGGCCAACAACGCTATGCATCACAGTGATGTGATTCTCGCGATTGGTGCTCGCTTTGATGATCGCGTTACCAATACCGTGTCTAAATTTTGCCCTGATGCGACCATCATTCACGTTGATGTCGATCCAGCGTCTATTTCAAAAACCGTGGCAGCGCATGTACCGATTGTGGGGCCGGTAGATGCGGTACTAACTGAAATGGTTTCCCAGGTTAAAGAAGCAATGGCCTCTGGTGAAAGCACCGATGAAGCGTCGTTAAAAGTGTGGTGGGATCGAATTGACGAGTGGCGCGCTCAGCATGGTTTATGGCATGCGCCACGCTATAAAGACGATTCGGGCCTTATCAAACCACAGGAAGTAATAGAGGAACTTTGGCGACTCACCAAAGGTGAGGCATTTATCACCTCTGATGTCGGCCAGCATCAAATGTATGCTGCCCAGTACTATCGTTACAACAAGCCGCGTCGATGGATCAATTCGGGTGGTCTAGGCACCATGGGCTTTGGTTTGCCAGCGGCCATGGGTATTAAACTCAAGTTCCCTGATGACGATGTGGTTTGTGTGACCGGTGAGGGCAGTATTCAGATGAACATTCAGGAATTATCAACCTGCACGCAGTACGATATTCCGGTGAAAATTCTCAACCTGCACAACGGTTACTTGGGTATGGTGAAGCAGTGGCAAGACATGCAATACGGTGGTCGCTATTCGCAAAGTACCTACGAAAAATCGCTGCCTGATTTTGTTAAGTTAGCCGAGGCCTATGGTCACGTAGGCATCCGTATTACTAAGCCAGAAGAATTGCGTTCTAAGTTGGAAGAAGCGCTAGCGATCAAAGATCGCCTCGTATTCATCGATTGTATGATCGATCCACACGAACACGTATACCCTATGCACATTGCTCCCAATGGTTCAATGCGCGACATGTGGCTAAGCAAGACGGAGCGTACTTAATCATGCGACACATTATTTCACTGTTAATGGAAAACGAGCCTGGTGCGTTGTCGCGCGTGGTGGGTTTGTTCTCGCAACGCGGTTATAACATTGAATCGCTCAATGTGGCTGTTACCGATGACACTACCATGTCTAGATTGACGCTGGTGACTATTGGCGATGAGCGCGTGATTGAGCAAATCACCAAGCAGCTCAATAAGTTGGTCGATGTCATTAAGCTCGTCGATCTTACAGAAGGTGCTCACATCGA
>DATHYR010000285.1:0-1405 GCA_035458985.1 Pseudomonadales bacterium | reverse complement strand
CAACGATACCGTCAACCGACAAACCTTCATTACGGTTGAAGATAGGTGCGCCGTTGTCATCACGCAATGCGCGAATAGCGTTCAACAAGATTGGGCTAACAACAAACTTAGCGTTTGCAGTCCAGTATTGTTGTGGCAATTGGTAGATGAAGTTAATAACATCAGCGTATGTGATGTTGTTAGCGCCAACGGTGTTTGCGTTAGTGGTCAATTGGTCATAAGTGGCAAGGCTATGCAAACCGCTTGTAGAACCAGTACCGCTAGTACCAAATGCCGCTGTAGAGCAAGTGCCACCTGCGTAAGTGCTGTTAGCACCTGCGTATTGGTCAAGGCCACGCAAACCGTTAGAACCGCCGTAAGGCAAAGATGTAGAACCTTGGTCATTGTTCTGAATCATTGACAAGGCTTCAGCTTGTGAAAACTCCATCAACATATCGTCAACGACATTGGCTTCCAAACCATCGATATCATCCAATGCGGCGGTACGGATTGGGAACTGAACATTCAGGTCTTGCAAAACGATTTGCCAAATGGTTGTATCTTCAGTTGTAGCTGAACCGTTGTTCTGAATTGCATAACCCCATGCCGCACCTGCATTACCAGTTTTGACACGGAATTGATAAGAAGAACCATCAGTTGCTACTGTGCGTGACACGCCGCGCAGGGGGTTAGCCAAACGCAAAGCGGCAAACACGGGGTCATAAGCGGTGCGACCACCTTGGTTGTTACCTGAACCTGTCAATGCTGATGCTTCGCTCAAATACGCTTGCATTTGTGATTCATCGGCAAAGATTTGCAGTTCTTTTTCTACGCGGTTGTTACCTTTGTAGAAAGTAGCCAATTGTTCGCGAACATTGCGGTTCACATCGCCGCGCACGGATGTAGCGGGCTTCACAATTGCAGGGGCTTGAATAGATGCTACTTTGGCTTCCAAAGAAGAAACCAATTCGCTGAATTCGGCTTTAACGGCTTCAACGGCGGCGGGGATTTTCGCTTCTACGGCGGCAATGCTTTCGCTTTGCTTGGCTTCGATAGCGTCCAGTTTTTCAATAATTGCTTGGGACATGATTTAACCTTTAAGTTTGGTATCAAGTAATTTAAGAAGTTCACGGGCTTCAAGTGCCGCGAGAATTTCCGCTTCGGTAGCCTCCGCATTTGAATCACTCAAAATAGGCGCAATTTCAATAGGTGTTGGCGTTGCATCACGCAATTCCAAAACTTTCTTGAATGTAGATGCGGCGGCTACCGCATCCTTCTTGGATAGCCCAACTTCACGCAGGGCCTGTTCCAAAACTTTTAAATCGGCAGAACCATCAGCGCGGAAATATTCCAACTTGCTAACTTCTGCCATAGGATTATTTGGGTACATCACCACGGATACTTCGCGCAAGCCGCCTTTGGTGAT
>DATHYR010000284.1:0-1099 GCA_035458985.1 Pseudomonadales bacterium | reverse complement strand
TCAGGACACAGTTCCCTGCATTACAGCAATCATTAGATAGTTATCCTTTGTGTTATCTCGATACCGCCGCCACCAGCCAAAAGCCACAGTGCGTTATCGATGCCATGAATTGCTATTATCTCAGTGACAATGCCAATGTGCATCGTGCTGCCCATCAATTGTCAGCACGCGCCACCACACAATACGAAGCGGTGCGCGATAAACTCCGGCAGTTTATTCACGCCAGCCAGCGGGAAGAAATTATTTTTACCCATGGCACCACCGAATCCATCAATATGCTGGCCTACGGGTTAACATCTCAGGTGACCAAAGATGACCTCATTTTGGTCGATAGTGCGGCCCACCACGCCAATATTGTCCCTTGGCAAGAATTGGCCAAACGTACTGGTGCGATGTTGGAGCCGATAGCCCTTACCTCAGATTGCCGTATCGATCTTATTGCATATGATAAACAACTGGCAAGACAGCCTAAAATCGTCGCCTTATGCCATGTATCTAACGCGCTGGGCACAGTAAATCCACTAGAGGAGCTTGTCGCGAAAGCCAACGCGCACGGGGCAATTACTTTAGTCGATGGCGCCCAAGCCGTTGCCCATATGCCAGTCGATGTTCAACAAATAGATTGTGATTTTTACGCCTTTTCGGGCCACAAAATGTATGGCCCTACGGGGATTGGCGTACTCTACGGTCGCTTAAGAGAACTCGAACAGCTGACCCCCATGCTTACGGGCGGCGAGATGATTAAAACCGTTAGTTTCGATGACAGCCAATTTGGTGATCTCCCCAACCGTCTTGAAGCAGGTACGCCCCCCATTGCCGAAGTGATAGGCTTAGGCGCTGCGATCGACTTTTTACAAACCAATCTCACGCCTACTCAGCTCAAATTTGAGCAACAGCTGCTGCAGTACTTGCAGTTTAAGCTTTTGGAGATTGGCGACATTACCCTGTATGGCGCCCATTCGGATAACCTTGGCACGGTGGCGTTTAATCTGGCCAATGAACATCATCAAGATGTTGGTATCTTATTGGACCAACAAGGTATTGCAGTGCGCTGCGGGCATCACTGCGCCATGCCCTTGATGCAATTGCTTGCCATAAA
>DATHYR010000283.1:0-1140 GCA_035458985.1 Pseudomonadales bacterium | reverse complement strand
AACGATGCGCATTTTGGCATTACGTTACCTGAGCCACAGACTGTAGTTGTCGATTACTCTTCACCCAACTTAGCCAAAGAAATGCACGTCGGCCACCTACGTTCCACCATCATTGGTGATAGTGTCGTGCGTACGCTCGAGTTTTTAGGCCATAAAGTGATCCGTCAAAACCACGTTGGCGACTGGGGAACTCAGTTCGGCATGCTATTGGCCTATATGGAAGAGCTGCGCGCCAAAAATGGTGAGCAAGCACAGCTCGAGCTTTCAGATTTAGAAACCTTTTATCGCGCGGCCAAAATGCGTTTTGACGAATCAGCTGAATTTGCCACCCGCGCACGTCAGTTAGTGGTGGCGTTGCAATCGGGCGACGAATATTGCAATAAACTATGGCGGGAATTTAACGATATTTCCTTAAGTCACTGTCACGATGTATACGCTCGCTTAGGTGTTAGCTTGACCAGAGCCGACGTACATGGCGAAAGCGCCTATAATGCTGACCTAGCGCAAGTCGTTAAAGATTTAGATGCTCAAGGGTTATTGACTGAAAGTAATGGCGCCAAAGTCGTGTTTCAAGAAGCGTTTCGCACTAAAGAAGGTGAGCCATTACCTGTCATCATCCAAAAAGCGGATGGCGGCTATTTGTACGCCACAACAGACTTGGCCGCCATGCGTTATCGCTCTAACGTATTAAAAGCCGATCGCGCCCTGTACTTCGTTGACTTACGTCAGGCACTGCACTTCCAGCAAGTATTTAGCCTTGCCAAACTGGCTAAATTCGTCCGCAATGACATGTCATTAGAGCATTTAGGCTTTGGCACCATGAACGGCGAAGATGGTCGTCCCTTCAAGACTCGTAGCGGTGGAGTGGTCAAGCTAGTGGATTTGCTAGAAGAAGCCAATGTGCGCGCACTCGACTTAGTGCGCAGCAAAAACCCCGACATGGACGAAGAGACCTTGACGGAAATCGCCCGTGTGGTAGGGATCAGCTCTGTAAAATATGCCGACTTGTCTAAAAACCGCACCAGCGATTACATTTTTAGCTTTGAACAAATGCTCAGTTTTGAGGGCAATACCGCACCTTACTTGTTGTACGCGTACACTCGTGTTGCAGGTATTTTTAAACGTGTAGAAGAGTTGGAT
>DATHYR010000282.1:0-11343 GCA_035458985.1 Pseudomonadales bacterium | reverse complement strand
CTCAGGTGTGTCTGGAACTGGGTTGGGTTTGTCCATCGTATCCCAGTGCCTTTACATGCATGATGGCCAGATCAATTTAGAGAAATCATCCTCTCTTGGTGGGCTTCGGGTGACCATAACTTTGCCAATGGGAGATTTAGTGTGAAACGGCTAGGCTTTTTGTGCTTGTGGCTTGTGTCATTTCCTGTGCTAGCAGCGAGACCGCAATTCGAAATTGAAATTAAAAATCATATGTTTTACCCCGATCGTATTGTTATACCCGCCAACACGAAAGTTCGATTGATTGTGCATAACCGCGATACGACCCCCGAAGAATTTGAAAGTTTTGAGCTGAACCGCGAAAAGGTTATTGCTGGTGAGTCAACGACAGCTATTTTTGTTGGTCCACTGAATCCTGGTGCCTACCCGTTTTTTGGCGAATTTAACCTTGAAACTGCCCAGGGCATGATCATTGCGGAGTAATGTATGTTAGTGAATACCTTCACCATTGTGTTAGGCGAAACGCTTGAGGCCGGTGTACTTGGAAGTCTTTTGGTATATGCCTGTCATCGCTTGGAGGTCACACGTAAAGTTCTGTTAGTAGGCTTGCTGTTGGGTGCTATGGGCGCTGCGGTCTATGGTGCTTTTTTAAATGAGATATCGGATTGGTTTGACTACACCGGTCAAGAGTGGGTTAACGGATTGATCAGTATTGGGGTGTTTTTATGTTTACTCACACTCGCGAGGCAGCTGGCAACGGATGCCCGTGGACGCATGTGGGGCCTTTTTATGTGTGGCGTCATGATATTTGTTCACGAAGGAAGTGAGTTGTATTTGTTTTATGGCAGCGTACAGCAGTCCTCATTTTGGCAAGTATTATTGAGTGGTTTTGTGGGCTTGGCGGTGGGGGCTTCAGTAGGGGTGCTCATGTATTACGCGATCATGCTGTCCGGTCAATACCAACTTAATGCAGCATGGTTTTTATACTCACTGGTGGGGGCCGGATTGTTGATACAAGCCTCTCAATACCTGATTCAGGCCGATGCGTTACCCGCGATGGAAATGTTGTGGAATACAGAATGGCTACTTAGTGAGCGCTCAAGTTTTGGGCAGTTGATGACAGCCACCGTAGGGTATGAATCTACCCCAAGTCCGGTGGAGGTTTTGGCCTACCTGGTGGCTTGGGTGGCTTTTATAGCGACACGCCTTGGTGGCTTCCGTCATGCGTAATGTCTGGTTTGTGTTGCTGATATTACCTGCTCTCGCCAACGCGAGTGTGAGTAAGGTTTATGATCCCTACGTCAATGCCTACGAGAGTGAGTTGGAATATCGCGCGGTATTTGATGACGGCGATAGCCGTGATGCGCGCCACCGCCTTACGCAAGTGGTGGGTTTTGCAACAGGGGTCATCGAAAGTGTCGCACTGGAAGTGTCTACCAGTCACTATGAAATCTCTGGAGGGGCTAATGAATTACGCCATACAGAAATGGAGGTTTTTTGGCAGTTAACGGAGCAGGGTGAGTACGACAGTGACTGGGGGATGTCGTTGTCAGTTGAACGAAATCATGCCAAAAATTACTGGGAAACCTCCAGCAAGATTCTTATGGCGCACGATTTTGACCACACCTCGTTAATCCTCAATGCCGGTCTCAATTATAGCTGGGGGCATGGCGTAGACAATGAGTTTGAGGCTGACCTGCGCGGCGCCTACGTCTGGCGTTACAAGCCCGCCTTAGAACCCAGTATTGAGTTTCATACTTCAGAAAGTCTCACCGCGGTAGGTCCTATGCTAGGCGGAAAATATCGCTTGGGCGCTGGTAGTGCCTTGATGTGGCGCACAGGTGTGATGTTTGGTGTAGACAGTTACACGCCCAATAATCTTATTAAACTTGAGATTGAGTTTGAGTTTTAAGATTTCCTTAAGTTTCTCTCATGTAGCGTTAAGGTTTCCCCACTAAAGTAAGCTCCATAAACACACCGGAGGTTACGATGAAAAACTTTACTAAATTAACCCTTGCCCTTGCTATTTCTGCAACCCTTGCCGCTTGTGGCGGTGGTAGTGAAGACGACGATCGCTACGAAAGTAATTACGATCGTGATGATGTGGTGACTGACAATAACTCCACCAATAATTCTGGCAATACGGTGGAAACGGATACCAGTGGTTATGTCAGCGCATTAATCACCGATAACCTGAGCCGCGATTATGCCAAGGTATGGGTGACACTGCACGAGATTGAAATTGTTACCGCGAGCGGCAGCAGTGCACTGATTTATCAAAGTGTAGGTGGTACGCCAGTTAACCTGAGCGAACTGGTAGATGTGAGCCAGTTGCTTGGCCAACAAGCGGTGCCAGCCGGCACCTATACACAATTTGAGGTTCGCCTCGGTAACGATATCAACATGGTAGATAGCAATGGCAATATTGTTAATGCCACCTTTGGATCGGGTGTTGAGCAGTTTGAAATTGTTGTTAATGGTAACCTCGTTGTCACAGCGAATACGGCATCAACGTTAACACTTGATTTTGACCTGGCGCAGTTTGTGTACGACGCGACCACAAATCGTGTTACGCCTACCGTCTTGCAATTCAATGATGATTCGCGTGAACACCAGGCTGAATTACAAGGTCAGGTAACAGCGGTATACAGTGATCGTATTGAAATCCAAAGCCCCAATCACGCCAGTACGTTAACCGTGAATATTGGCGCGGGTACTGTGGTTTACGACGAGTCTGACCGTTCATCACGCAACAATACCAGTGCAATCGTGGTGGGAGATTATGTCGAAATCTACGGCGACTACGATGCTGCAACAGCCAGCATCGCCGCGGCAAATGTACGCATTGACAGTGACAATGACAGCGGTGAATACCGTCAAGACAACGATTCTTACTATGAAGTTGAAGGTCGTGTTGTCAGCTATGACGGTTCAACGCTGGTGCTCGATGTTCGTGAAGCCAATTTCTTCCCAGGCGCTAACACGGTCACTGTCAGTGGGGTCGCCAATGCCAGTTTTCAAACGGGTATCGCCAGTGATGTCAGCGTGGGTCAGTGGCTTGAAATCAATGGTCAGTGGGATGGTCAAACCTTCACCGCCAACTATGTTGAAATCGAAGGCGGCCTTACCACAGAGGAACGCGAGTCTAACGAATACAACGATGGCTATTTGGAAGTAGAAGGCGTTATTACCAGTGTCGATACGTCGGCTCAGCAATTTGTTATTACCGTGAGTGATAGCGACGATGGTGGATTTGCTTATGGCGCTAGCGTGACTGTAAATTATAGCGGTGCATGGCTTAATTCATACGCTCAGGGCTGTTTGCTCGAAGGCAGCTATGTGGAAGCCAAGGGGGCATTGGCAAACAATGTCGTCGCCGCTAAACGTGTGGAGTTTGAAGGCGCCTGTGGAAGTTTCTCAGATTACTCTTATGTCGATGACAGTGCCGATGAAAGGTCTGAAATATACAACGACAACGACAACGACAATGACAATGACAATGACGATGATGGTTACTCCAATGACGATTTCGACGAAGCTTATGGCAATGAAGATCACGAGGCAGAAGGTTTAATTATTGCCTTGTCTGACACGCAGTTGACACTACGCGTTTCTAAAGTCGAAGGCTTTGCCCCAGGTACAACAACGATTGTGGTCGATATTACTAACGCGTGGTACGAAGATGGCAGTAAATCAACACTGGCGCTAAATCGCTTCATTGAGGTAGAAGGTGTGTGGAATGGCACCGTCTTAGTTGCACGCAAAGTTGAGTTTGATTAGTCCTAGCTAGAGCAGTATCGAAACCGCAGTGGCGTGAGCCTCTGCGGTTTTTTTATGTCTAGTTTTAGGTAAATATTCTTCTATAGGCGTCGATAAAGTGACTAGTCTTTGAAAATACACCTTCCCTCGGTTCATTGCCCAAAAGGCGATGTTGGAGTTTTTATGTTTAAACGCACGATATCTGGGATTAACTTTGCCATCACGTTAATGAGCTTTCTTATCATCGTGGTTTTAGCCGGTTTGGTCATTGTGAATAGTGTGCAGGACATGCGGCATGCTGAACGTGATAAACAGCTTATCGATATCGTGGCAGCGCTTGACGATGTGGCCCATCACTTTGCGGTTGAGCGTGGTTTATCCGCAGGTTTTCTTGGAAATGGCAGTAGTGAAGCGAAAGCAAAAGTTGTCAAACAGCGAGAGGTAGCGGATGCCAAACATACCCATTTGATCAATAAACTGCGCGCCTATAATGAGGCGACGGTGAATGCCTATACAGCGTTTTTACAAGAACAGTTGAGCGCACGCGCTGACGTACGTCGCCAGGTTGATCAACGCAATGGCGCTAATGCGTTCAAATATTACAGCCAAGTAAATCGCTTGGCGCTAGAAGCGATGGCGTCGCTGGCAAGAATGCTGTCCAACGTGGAGATTAAGGCCAACATTAATACGGTGATTCAGTTAGCGTGGTACAAGGAGCGTACGGGACAGGTACGAGGACGCCTTAACGGCGTACTTTCCTCTCGCCAACTCAACGACGCTGCAGTGGCTGATATTGATTTTTATCGACGTGAACTAGATACCATCAAGCAGTACTTGTTTGATCAGAGCCAGGCCAAAGACGTGGCGTCTATCAAAGCAATGACTAACAACAAGACGAGTAAGGATCTTAATCGTGTCCTACAGCAAGTTCTGAGCTCTAATGGTGACTTCACGTCATTGCCAGTGGCTTCGGAGTGGTTTGCAATGGCGACCGCTCACATTGGCGATGTTAAGGCCATCATAGATCAGCAGTGGCAATCCCTTCTTGCTATGACGATGGCACTGCAGCGTTCAGCCTTGATGATTCTGGTGATATCCGTGGCTCTTATTGTGGTTGCGATGCTGTCACTGTTTGTTCTTAACGTGTGGTTGCGTGGTCTGCTTAAAAAAGACATGCCTCAGCTTATATCAACCCTCGAAAAAATGGCTAGTCAGCATGACCTCAGCGTGAACGTGGCATTGCGTGGTGACCATGAAATAGCGCGTATTTCCAGAGCCGTCCAACACGTAGTGGATACCATGCGAGATGCGCTTAATAAAATGCACAACGTGGTCGATTTAACGCAGCAAGTCAACAGACGACTTGAGAGTGCTAGCCAACAATTACTTGATAATTCCGATAATACCCAGCGTATGGCGACAAGTATTGCCGCTGCGATCGAGGAAAACTCTTCTACCAGTAGTGAAATTGCACAGTCCGCCAGTCATACCATGGACAGTACGAAACATATTTCAGAGCAAACCCGGCAAAGTCTGGCGGCCAGTGAAGGGGCTAATCAAAAGCTCGAGAAACTCCAAAATAATGCCAAGCATATTACCGAACAAAGTCAGCAACTGACGGCCAGTGTCGACAGTATTACGCACACCGTCAGTCGAATTAATGAGTTGTTTGAACAGACCAATCTATTAGCGCTCAATGCTTCTATAGAAGCAGCGCGAGCAGGCGAGCATGGTCGAGGATTTGCTGTTGTGGCTGACGAAGTCCGTACATTGGCTTTTAGAAGTATTGAAGCCTCGGACCAGATTGCTCAAGTCTTGAAAAATTTGAGCAGCATCACTCAACATATCAGTAAAAGTGTGCAAGATAACAATCTCTTATCGGGTGAAGCGATCCAAGCAACCTCGAAAAATAGTGCCATCATGCAAGCGATTACTAAGACACTTAACGAACTTGAAGCCATGAGCACCTCTGTGGCCGCGGCTACCGAAGAGCAATATGCGGTGTCACAGACGATTGCCCAGGACGCCACGCACGTGCTGACGTCCGCCAATATTAGCCACGAGGCCTCTCGCACGGTTCAAGAGCTTGCTTTTCAGTTGGATGGCGCGCAGTCTGAACTTCGAAAAGCCTACAATCAATTTAAGTTATAGAGCGCTAGAGAGACTGCAAAACCCTAATACGAATGTCGAAACGACACGCAAGCCGCTCTAAAGCAGCGGCATGCTCACGGCCCTCCCTGCTGGCGCGGTAGAGGTGGGGTGTCATCGTCAACAGGTCACTAATGGCATCCTTAAACAGATTCATCGTGCCTTCAATACACTCCTCGCGCAACGGTTTGAAACCTTCCGGCGCGAGATAATCGAGTGTTTTTTGTCTGATGGAAGGGTAGATCACTCGGCGCAGCTCGATCAAATGATCAGGCCCTGGGTCAACCATAATTAATCTACCTCCGGGCACTAAAACACGCGCAAATTCAGCGTAATCCGCAAAACCAAAAACGCACCAAATGACATCGACGCTATCATCTAATAGCGGAATGTTGGCATTACTCGCTACCAGGTATTGAAACCCTTTATCCAGTTTAGCCGCGCAGTCTATGGCGTGCTTTGAGATATCCAACCCCGCCCCCTGCCATGTGATATTTGGCGCGTATTGGTCAAGTTGGCGCAGGTAATAGCCTTCGCCGCAGCCCGCATCGAGCAGGTTCACGACCTTTTTAATGGCACTGTGTTTGGCGAGGCTGGTGGCTAGGGCCTGGTAGAATCCTTGCGATAAAAAACGCTGTCTGGCCTGGATCATTTCCACGCTGTCACCAGGATCTTTGGAGCGTTTATGTTGTGGAGGGAGCAGGTGTAAATAGCCACGTTTGGCAAGATCGAAACTGTGGCCAGAGGCACAAGAAAAACGCTTGTCATGGCGAACAAGGGGTAGGCCATCGAGCGGGCAAGCCAGTGATGTGAGTGCGATTTGAGTCATGTCAGTATTTTAACGTGTTGCAGGTGTCGGTGATACGCTAATCGTTTACACTCATGACAAAAATGCAGCGGAGCAGAGCATGACAAAACGGAAAATTCTTATCGCGGGCGGCGGTATTGGTGGTTTGGCCACGGCGATTGCCCTGTCACAACGTGGCTTTAAACCCGTCGTGATTGAAAAAGCGACTGAATTACAAGAAGTGGGGGCAGGTATCCAATTGAGTGCCAACGCTTGCCACGTGCTGAATAGTTTGAATGTTTTGCCCCGTATTCGCGACCTGGCGGTGGCGCCTAAGCGGATTGAATTTCGTCACTATCACAATGGCAGCAGGCTTTTTCGCGCGCCCTTAGGTGTCATTCATCGACTGGCTTTTGGTGCTCCTTATTTGCATATTCATCGTGCAGATCTTCAGTTGGCACTGGCCGAGGCGCTCAATAACATGGCGCCCAACGCGCTCCAACTGGGTACTGAAATCTCCGCAATTGAACAGTATGGCGAAGGGGTGACAGTCAGATGTCTCGACGGTAGTCACTATCAAGGTGATCTTTTGGTGGGTGCTGACGGTGTCCGCTCTACCGTTCGCCAGATCTGTTTCCCTGAGGCGAGCCCTCCCGAATGGACGGGAAATTATGCGTGGCGTGCGACCCTTCCTGCCGCTGCGTTGGGTGATCAATTCATGCCCAAGCAGGCGACGGTGTTTGTCGGTCCAGGAAAACATATGGTGCTGTATTATATTCGAGGTGGTCGATGGCTCAATATGGTGGGTGTGGTTGAAGCGGCCCATCCCTGTGCATTAGATTCTTGGAGCGCTAAAGCGCCGTGGGAAGCCTTGCGAGACGACTTTGCAGATTGGCATCCTATGGTCCTGCAGGTGGTCAAGGCGGTTCCCCCTGATGCATGTTACCGCTGGGATCTCTATCGACGTCCTGTCATGCCTCATTGGCACGATAACCGGGTTGTGCTGATGGGGGATGCCGCACACGCTACGTTACCGTTTATTGCCCAAGGGGCGGCGCTTGCCCTTGAAGACAGTGTGGTATTAGCGCGTTGTCTGGATCGGTACAACGATCCAGGAATTGCGTTAAAGACCTTTGAAACACTGCGCAAGCCTCGTTGCAGTGACATTCAGTCGCGGGCTGATGAAAATATGGCCCTGTATCATGGTGATGAAGCGCACTTGATGCGTGATTTTACCTCCCATATGCGAGCGCCTTCCCATTATCATTTCATGTCTAATGTCTATCGTTATAAAGCGAACCAAGTGTCGCTCTAAATAAGGATTTTTTATGTCGATGTTATTAACGCGTTGGTTCGTCCTTTTAGGCCTATTGGTCAGCCTGTCATTACAAGCGGCCCCCAAACAGTATGCGTTGGCCGTGCCCGATCAATTTGCTGCTGATGTGGCAGAACACGTTTTCGCTGATGGGGGGAATGCAATAGACGCGGCCATTGCGGTGGGTTTTAGTCTTGCTGTAACGCTACCTGAAGCCGGCAACTTAGGCGGCGGTGGCTTTATGCTCGTTTATTATGACGGACAGCCGTATTTCATTGATTACCGCGAAATGGCGCCGCGGGCAGCGTATCCCGACATGTATCTAAATGAAAATGGCAATGTGGTGGGTCTGCCTTCGTTGGTTGGGCATCGCGCCGCCGGGGTACCTGGAACGGTCATGGGTCTCTGGGAAGCGCATCAACGATTTGCCAAGCTTCCTTGGCAACGTTTGGTGGCGCCATCAATAGCGTTGGCGCGCGATGGCTTTGTAGTGCCCGAGCCATTAGCAAAGCACATTAAGGACGATCTAGATTTTTTTGCACCGACGAACTTTGCCGATTATTTTGCAGCGGTAAAAGGGGGCGAGCGCTTTGTGCAGCAAGAATTGGCGGCGACCTTGGCACGCATTTCCGAACAAGGTATCGACGATTTTTATCGAGGTGAAACCGCGCAATTCATCGTCGCCAGTATGCAAGCCAACGATGGCTTGATCACCCTAGAGGATTTAGCCGCGTATCGCGCCATTTGGCGCCAACCGATTCGTGCAAGATGGCGTGATAAAGAACTATTGACTGCCCCTCTACCCAGCTCAGGTGGGATCGCTTTAACCAGCCTGTTGTCGATGCGCGATTTGCTTGCAGCACACTTTGACGGTGTTACGCACAACAGTGCGCAATATGTTCATTTACTGGCCGAAATGGAGAAGCGTGTGTACGCCGATCGCGGCGAGTATTTAGGTGATGGGGATTTTGTCGACGTGCCAGTAGCGTCCTTGCTCGATCCGGCCTACATCGCTAAACGTGCGGCGGCTGTCAATCCCAAAGCCATCAGTGAGACTGAAAAGGTACAACCGGGGTTATATGAGAGCCCTCAGACTACGCATTACTCTATTGTTGACGCTGACGGTAATGCGGTATCAAACACCTACACCCTTAACTTATCTTTCGGCAGTGGCGCGGTGGTGGAAGGCGCCGGTTTCTTGCTGAATAACGAGATGGATGACTTCAGTATTAAGCCAGGCTTACCCAATGCCTATGGGGTGATCGGTGGTCGCGCTAACGAAATTCAGCCGGGCAAACGCATGCTTTCGTCAATGACACCCACCATCGTGCTTTCCGGTGAGGGTAGGGTAGATATGGTGACGGGCTCGCCTGGTGGTTCGACGATCATTACCACGGTTATGCAAAGTATTTTGAACAATTATGACTTTCATATGACCGCACCCGATATTGCAGCGGCCGAACGCGTGCACCATCAGTTGTACCCAAAGAACGTGATTACCTACCACCCCAGTCTGACGGAGGCGGTCGCCAATGAGTTGCGACAAATGGGTTATACCGTCGAGAAGCACCCTTGGACCATGGGTGATCTGCAGGTGTTGGTGAGAATGGCGGATGGCCATTGGAGTGCGGGTTCTGATCCTCGCGGCCGCGGTGCGGCTGTTGTGGGAGATATTTTGTCAAGCCAACCTTGAAATCACAAACATTAGACATATCTAATGTTTAGTTTCAGGAGAATGTTATGAGCCAAATGATTTCCCTTTGTTCGCATTGCTTTGCTAAAAATCGCCTTGATAGTGCGCGTGTGCATGATAACCCCACCTGTGGTGCCTGCCACAAGCCTTTGCTAGGCAACCGTGTGGTGGTGGCTAATGACAAGCAATTTAGTCAGTTGATGAACCATGAAGAATTGCCAATGGTGGTCGACTTTTGGGCGCCTTGGTGTGGCCCTTGTCGCGCGTTTGCGCCCACTTTTGACAGTGTCTCACAGGCGTTCTCTGGTCGAGCAAAGTTCGTCAAAGTGAATACCGAGCAAGCTCAGCAAACGGCGGCCGCCATGCGCATTCGCTCGATTCCAACATTGATGATTCTTCACAAGGGAAAAGTTATTGCGCAGCAGTCAGGAGCAATGCCTGCCAACATGTTTGAAAAGTGGTTGCAACAGTCGCTTCCCAAGGCCTAAAAACGGTGACCAACGCGGATAGTTTGCGTTAAAATCGCCGCCATCGAAAAATAGGAGATCGACAATGGGACGCGCTTACCAAAACCGTAAGGAATCCATGGCGAAAACCTCGGATATGAAAGCCAAGGTCTACAGTCGCTATGGTCGCGAAATTTATATGTGTGCCAAAACCGGAGGGACGGATCCCTCAGGAAATTTAACGCTGCGCGGCTTGATGGATCGCGCCAAAAAAGAACAAGTGCCTAGCCATGTGATTGAGAAAGCCCTCGACAAAGCCAAAGGCGCTGGTGGTGAAGATTTTAGCCCTGCGCGCTATGAAGGGTTTGGCCCAGGTAATTGCATGGTGATCGTCGAGTGTTTGACCGATAATCCCAACCGTACCTTTGGTGATGTTCGTCAGTGCTTCACTAAGACCAAATCTAAAATCGGTACGCCAGGTGTGGCATCCCACATGTTTGATCACGCCGCTGTGTTTGCTTTTGCTGGCCAAGACGAAGAGCGTGTTTTGGAAGTTCTGATGGAAGCGGATGTCGATGTGATGGATATCGATGCCGATGAAGACGGTATGCTGTCGGTGCTTGTGCCGCCCACGGAACAACACAAAGCCCGCGTAGCACTCAACGAAGCGTTTGAAGGCATTGATTTTGAAATGGACGAAGTCCAGTTTTTACCGAAAGGGGAAACGCCTATCGCGCCGGAAGATGTAGACATGTACCACAAGTTTATTGACATGCTTAACTTCCTCGACGATGTTCAACATGTTTTTACCGATGCCAAGTTACCTGGCTAATGGTGCTAGATAAAAGGCGACCTTTGCGTCGCCTTTTTTGTATTTGATGCTTATTCCCTCGTAGGCATCTCGCAGAGGTGGCGATACCATCATCGCTGTCTGCAGGCAGACTGCTTACACAACACTTTCGTCTTCATGGGTTGTTTCATCTCGTGCGGTTAAAAATGCCAAGGCGCGTTTAAGCGCAAGCGTTCTTGAATCGATGATGTGTTCCTCAGGAAGTAACGACGCTATGTTGAGCTTGGCCATCGCTTTGCGTACACGTTCCGTTTTAATTACCACAAAGACGCCTTTGTTGAGTTCCAGTGCTTCCGAGATCATGTTTTCAATGGATAGTCGTATTGTTGCATCGATCAGTTGCACGTCTTCCAAGTCAAAAATGAC
>DATHYR010000281.1:0-1287 GCA_035458985.1 Pseudomonadales bacterium | reverse complement strand
ATGTTTGCATAGAAAATGCCGGGGCCACAATGGTTATCGATATGATGAGCATGCAGTACATGAATGGTGCAAAGGTAGGCTTTCAGGAAGATCTTACGGGGTCTCAGTTCGTTGTACATAATCCATTGGCTACCACAACCTGTGGCTGCGGGGCCTCGTTTTCAGTCTAGGCAGGTTTTAGTCTGCAATAAAAAAGGGCGCCTCGGCGCCCTTTTTTATTAGCGGTTGTGATTGCCTGGATGTATTGTCCCAAGCACTACATCATGCGCTGCTCCTGTGACTGCAGGCACATTACTGGGGAGATTGTTCAGCGTGCGCCACGCAAACCATGCAAACATGGAAGCCTCAATCCATTCAGGGTCAATACCATACCCGGAGCTGCTAATCAGTTCGCGCTCACCCAGGTAATGCTGGATTCGCTCAACCAGTAACGGGTTATATGCGCCTCCGCCACACATGACGATTCTACTGGTTTCGGGTGCCTGCCGGTTGATTTCATTGCAAATGGTCAAGGCAGAATATTCGCAAAGTGTATATTGAACATCCTCGGGAACGATCTGTGTGCCGGTCAGATGTTTATCAAGCCAAGAAAGATTAAATAGCTCCGGCCCGGTGCTTTTGGGTTGTTTTTGTGCCAGCCATGGTTCTGTTAATAGTTTGTCGAGCAGATGCTGATCAAGTTTGCCGGATCTTGCCCAACTTGCATCTTCGTCGTAACGAAGCTGCTTGTGGAATGAGATCCATTGGTCCATGAGGGTGTTGGCAGGCCCTGTATCATAACCACCAATCTGACCGTTGGCTCGCAGTATGCTGATATTGGCGATGCCACCCAGGTTTACCCCTATAACGGTATTCTCGCGATTAGCAAACAGATGGTGATGAAACAGGGGTGCCAAAGGTGCACCCTGCCCACCAGCGGCAATATCCCCCTGTCGGAAGTCATTGATGGTACGGATGCCAGTCAGTTCAGATAACCGGGCTCCATTACCAAGCTGCATGGTATAGGGCGGCTTCATTCCGGGTTTATGCCGCACAGTTTGTCCGTGGCAGCCGATTGCCTGTACATTCTCAGACTTGAGCCCTTGCTGAGCGAGCAGTGACAGAACGCATTCAGCATAAAGCTCGGCCAGTTGCTGATCCAGTGTTGCTATTGCGTGGAGCGTGTCCGTATACCCCGATGATACGTCCATGATGGTCTTACGCAGAGGGTCACTGATTTGCTGGTCAAATGTGCCGATGACCTTGATCATGTGATCCGTGTCTATGCGGATTAACACAGTATCTACT
>DATHYR010000280.1:0-1021 GCA_035458985.1 Pseudomonadales bacterium | reverse complement strand
GCGTTCTCTAGCTTCGCACCTGTGCTGCCATCTACGACGACAGAGGCTTCGCTGCCAAGTTTGTCGAGATGCACGCCCGTCACCCAACCTACCAGCGGCTGGTCAAAGAGGTCTGCGTCATTGGCACTATCAAGAGCAAAGCGAATGTGCGCATCGGTCATTGCGGGAACGAGGATGACCGTGAAGCCACCCGCTTTGTAGCCCTTCGAGATGGTCGCAACTTCGTCGGGAGACACAACGCGAACAGTCGCATCAGTTGCGTCATCAATGGTGGTGCAGAACAGTTTATCCTGAACGACGGCACCGCCATTCTCAGTAACAAAGTATGCGGTCGAGCCACCGATCCACTTACCAGTCGGCAATTGGGCCATCAGATTGCTGCTACCAGCTACGACCAAAACATCACCCGACTGGATACGTTCAGCGGCCTCGGCAACACTCAAGAGTTCGTTTTTCATAATTATAACCTTTGTTACCTTAGATGTTTGCCAAATCAGCCGCCAATTGCGGTTTGGTATCAGTGGTTTGCTGAAGTTCAGTCACAACGGCATCAATTGACGCTGGGTTGTTTTGAACTTCAAGGCGCATCCGCGTAAGCATGATGCGAGTGCCCAGCGATGCCTTTGAAAGGTCACTGTTGCTGGTTAGCAGAGCTTTTAGCTTTGCTGATGGAATAGTGGACATGCCGACCTTCTCCCTAATTAAAAACAAAAAAGGGGGTCGTTCGTGAGTGCCGAGAACCCCTTTGGGTCCTCAACGGCAGTTGTCTAGCTCGTTTTATATATTAAAAAAATTAAATCTATTGATAAAAAACGCCGGCAGTGTGCTGCCGGCGTTTTCTGCATGATTATTTTGGCTGACTTACTCTGCGGGCATTGCCGCAACTTCGTTTGTCAGCGGCGCCTTGAGGTGTACGAGCATCTCTTTCGGGCACACCTGAACAAAGTTCGCTTTCTCCGTCTCCCAGTGCTGAAGGATTTCAGCGGCCTTGCGGCTACCGGTTTCCTTAGCATGGCGCTCA
>DATHYR010000279.1:0-1172 GCA_035458985.1 Pseudomonadales bacterium | reverse complement strand
TCGCTTAACGAGGCTGGCGACATAGAGCTACAGTCTAGCGGAGCCATTATGTGTGGCCTGCAGATTCGTGGCCGGACGCTTATCCTCACCAATATCGATGCTCATGTGGCTACCTATCAGGGGCCACCATATGTGTATGGATTTGAGCGTGCTGGTACATCTTGCGGTACAATTTCGCGCATGTCTGCTGTCGCTGTTGATGCTGGCGCTTACTGGATGGGCTCTAAAGGCTTCTTCATGTATAACGGCTCTACAGTGCAGGAAATGCCGTGTGACGTGCTAGATTATGTGTTTAATGACATGTCAGTGACCCAGAAATCTAAGGTATTTGCTGTACACAACAGTAAGTATGGTGAGATCTGGTGGTTTTATCCATCAGGTGCATCATTAGAAAACAACCGTTATGTCATGCTTGATTATAAGGAAGGTCACTGGTCCATTGGTGAGCTGTCTCGCACATCTGGTTTCGATTACGGCGTGTTTGATAACCCAATCTGGTTTGATTCGGCTGCCAATATCTACAACCAAGAGAGTGGCATGAATCACGGTGGCGTGAAGCCATACGCTGAGACAGGGCCAATATCGCTTGGTAATGGTGATAATGTTATGCGTGTTACCGGGCTGGTATCTGATGAGCTGACATTTGGTGACGCTACATTTACCTTTAAGGCTAGATTTCATCCCAATGATACTGAGCGCACTTATGGTCCATTTAACGTGGCCAATCCAAAGGGTGTTCGACTTACTGGCCGTCAGGTCAGGGTGAAGATTGAAGGTAATGATTTGACAGATTGGCGTGTAGGCAGACAGAGGCTATCTGTTGTTGAAGGTGGCAAACGATGAGCGCACCTCTTCCGAGTGGTGACAGCTGGAAGGATTGGGGCGAGCGCTTGGTGGACTACATTAAGCGCACAGCTACTCATCTGGTATTTAAGACACAGAACATTACCGCCAAGGATGACGGCATTATCTTGTGGGATCGTGCAGGATACCCCGTCGTAAGTAAGAACGGTGATTGGCGGCAGATAATATTGGCTGACGGCTATGCTTCTTACTCTAGATCAACGGATCAGCTGGCTGCAGCAATAAACACTGCGTATCCTATTGATTTTGATACAATTTCATTTGAAAATGGCATGTCAATCGGTGTGGATAATCACACAATTACCTTT
>DATHYR010000278.1:0-2024 GCA_035458985.1 Pseudomonadales bacterium | reverse complement strand
ACTCGTGGATACATCGTGTTGGATGCTTGCACGGCATCGTGTGCAGTATTTGTCGCACTTCCTTGAGCCTTGGAGTGGTGATAGGAGATTTACAAAGCACATGACGAACATATCGCCTGACTTGCAGCCTATGTGCTCGGGGCTTGCGACGATGAACTACTACGCGCCCGACCACCTACGGGCATTTTTTGAATACATTTGCACGGAGCAGTAATGACATTCTACGATTTAGGCACACACTACGGCGAAGGACTACGCAAAGTCACAGCCATACACGACATCGACAACACGTGGCAGATATACACGTTCGAGCCGAACCCGACGATTAACGTGCATTTACACCTTAAAGACTACCCCTACAACGTGAACATCATACGCAAGGCGGCGTGGACAAACTACGGCACGATGCGCTTCAATGCCCAAGAGCAAAGTGGACATGGCTTTGGCGCAGGGCTTGACGGCTACGGCTCGGACGGGGCGCATTGGTATGCTGGGCTTGTGCCTACGGTCGACATCGTGCACATGATCAAAGCGTACAATGATCGGTGCATTGTGAAGATGGACATCGAGGGGGCAGAGTGGCCGATTATGGAGAAGCTAACCAATGACATCGTAGCTATGTCGCTGATCGATACGTTGTACATCGAATGGCACATGGCACACGGCAACGAACACGCAAAAGATCGCATTATGAAGACGCTACGACATCACGGTGTAACGGTGGCAGAATGGGAGTGATCGTACAAATAGGCGCAGGGCGTGGCAACGACCACGTAACACCGTTCTACGATGAGGGGCACGAACTGTACCTTGTCGAAGCCAACGCTATGCACATTGCAACATTAGACTCGGTGTACCCGAACGCCAACATAGTAAACATGGCCATCGTGACGCAGGCTGAACACGGTAATACGCTGACCATGTACTACTCGACCAACGACGCGCCAGGCTACGAGGTAACATCGCTCGACATTGGCCACGTTACCAAGCACGGATTAGACATAAAAACGATCCACACGTTCGACGTTTATGGTATGAGCCTTACGTCGTACCTTTGGTGGATTGGTAAGCCTATTGAAATCCTGTTCATCGACATTGAAGGGCACGACGAGGACGTTCTCTGTGACACGGACTTGTCAGCGTTTGACATTGCGGAGATACAAGTTGAGATGCTACACATACGAGACACCGAACGACTTACGGCACACATGGAACAGCACGGCTATACGATGACTAACCGCACCTACGACAAACACGGCTACGACAGAATATGGAGCAAGGTATGAAGCCCATCGCAATAAGCCCTTACATGGCCAACATCGACCAGCGCATCGTTGACGCACAGCGCATGGTTATGGACACCCTTGCGCCTGACCTCATGTTCGTGCAGGCATTGACAGACAAACCACATGGCGTTACTGTCGATAAACTCCTATGGGATGCCTACAAAGCAGGTTACGACACAGCGCTACTCATGGACATCGACGCTATACCGCTCAACCCGCAAGCCGTCGACTACACGTTATACCGAGCAAGCATCGGCAACATCATCGGCAACGCACAGCGTAGCAACCACATTAACAACGACCAGCACCTTTTTGTAGCACCCTCATTCATGGGCATACGTCTGCAAGACTGGGTGAACTGTGGCAAGCCATCGTTTGCAGAGACGGCAAGGGGCGACGTAGCCGAAGAAGTTACCTACGCAGCGGAAGCCAAGGGCTACCCGATACAGATGTACCTGCCGATCCGCTTTGACGCTAAGCCTGCTGAGTGCGACAGTTGGAAGCTACGAGACGGTATGCCCGTGTACGGATGCTGTACCACGTTCGGTATTCAAGAGTTTCCTGTGTCGTACCATGCGTTTCAAATCCGCTATCAGCGCAACGTGGATTTATTCCTTGCCAAGTGCGAAGAGGTGATACAAGCACATAGCTAAGATATAGGGCTATTTTTATAGGTTTATAGTTGCATATTGCAAAGTATTTGTATATTTGGGCAAATATGGAGTCCACTTAGACCCG
>DATHYR010000277.1:0-1225 GCA_035458985.1 Pseudomonadales bacterium | reverse complement strand
CCTTGGCGATTACGGTGAAGTTGAAGCCCGCCATTGTGATGGGCTTATCGGTGTTGGTTGTGACTATCATGGCCAACCTGATCACCTCATTGATGCGCAATATGATCCCCAACCGAATCCGCATCATTGTTCAGCTCGTGGTCGTAGCCGCCTTGGTCATCCTCGTAGACCAAGTTTTGAAGGCCTTTGTCTATGACGTGTCCAAGCAGCTGTCGGTCTTTGTAGGACTCATCATCACGAACTGTATTATCATGGGTCGTATTGAGGCCTTCTCCTTGGGTAACACTCCGTGGAAATCGGTCTTGGACGGATTTGGCAATGGAGCGGCCTATGGCGGTATTTTGATTATCGTCGCCTTCTTCCGCGAATTGCTGGGCAACGGAACCCTGATGGATTATCCCGTCGTCGAGTGGATGGGGCTCTATGATCTCGGTTACAAAAACAACGGCATGATGCTGTTGCCTCCGATGGCCCTGATTGTGGTCGCCCTCATCATTTGGGTACAGCGCGCCAAGACTCCTTCATTGATCGAAAAAGACTAAGCCACCAGGAATCATGCA
Source organism: Pseudomonadales bacterium (assembly GCA_035458985.1). Taxonomy (GTDB): domain Bacteria; phylum Pseudomonadota; class Gammaproteobacteria; order Pseudomonadales; family JAHEIH01; genus JAHEIH01. The sequence goes on along the minus strand of DATHYR010000277.1, from coordinate 665 downwards.
AGAAATCCTCAACATCTTCGTCAAGAGCATCTTCATTGACAATATGATTTTTGCCTACTTCCTAGGCATGTGCTCCTATTTGGCGGTTTCCAAAACGGTCAAAACGGCCATGGGTCTCGGACTCGCGGTCACCTTCGTGCTCACCATCACCCTGCCAGTGAACTACTTACTGGAGACGAAAGTCCTCCAAAAAGGGGCGCTGCAGTGGTTGGACCCTTCCTTCGTGGACATGGATCTCAGCTTCCTATCCTTTATCATGTTCATCGCCGTCATTGCGGCCATGGTGCAATTGGTGGAGATGGTCGTCGAGAAATTCGCCCCAGCCTTGTACTCCGCATTGGGCATCTTCTTGCCATTGATTGCGGTAAACTGCTCCATCCTAGGAGGCTCTTTATTTATGCAAGAGCGCGCTTACGAGAACATTGGCCAAGCCACCGTGTTTGGATTTGGCTCGGGGATTGGTTGGTTGTTGGCCATTGTGGCCATCGCGGCCATCCGCGAAAGGTTGAAATATAGCCATGTCCCTGCACCCTTGCGTGGCCTGGGCATTACGTTTATTATCACGGGCTTGATGGGCATCGCCTTCATGAGCTTTATGGGAATCAAACTCTAATCCGTCGATCATACCATGTTTTTAGCCGCATCATCTACTGTTCTTCTTGTCA
>DATHYR010000276.1:0-1537 GCA_035458985.1 Pseudomonadales bacterium | reverse complement strand
CCTTTTGTTTACCGTCGCGGTGGCGCTGCACAATGAGATGTACAGAACGCGTCCGGCACCAAACCAGCTGACAAGTTTTTATCTCATGATGTCGATCGGTGGTGTGGTAGGCGGCCTGTTCTGCGCCATTGTCGCACCAATGCTGTTTAACTGGACGTGGGAACACCCGATCCTGATCTTGGCCGCGGCTGTTCTTCTGCCCAAAATTGGGCTTATTCCTATTAAAGAGAGCGACAACAAACTCCCCTATGTCATGATGGGATTTGGATTGCTGGCATTTGTGCTTGGGGTATTCGGCAGTATTTTCAATCCAGGATCCTTATCGATGACAAAAGTCATCATTGGCTCGGTTCTGATTGCCTTAGGCGTTGTCGTTGCCGGCTTTCGCGTTCCCTTTCTGCTCGTCATGACAGGACTGCTTACGCTGAATGGTGGCTGGTATAATGCGCAATTGAGTTTCGATGGTGTCCGGATGCGCAGTTACTTTGGCACGTACACAATTAACTCTTCAGAAAATGGCAGGGTGCGGTCGTTGACCCACGGCACGACGATGCACGGCATGCAGTTGCTCGATGAACCGACGCGCCCGACCAGCTATTATGCCCCCAACTCTGGCATTGGCAAAGCACTTGCCCAAACGCCGCTATTGTTTGGCCCGAACGCGAGTATAGGGATTGTTGGCCTAGGTACTGGAACTTTGGCCTGTTACCGTCAGCCCGGACAAACATGGCAGTTCTTCGAAATTGATAGGCTGATTGTAGAGATTGCGCGTGACCGAAAGATATTCTCATTCCTTGAAAAATGCGCACCCAACGCGAAAATGACTTTAGGCGACGCCCGCCTCACACTCGCAGAGGTTCCAAAGAATAGCTTTGACGTCATAGCGTTGGATGCGTTTTCATCCGATGCCATTCCCCTGCATTTGCTCACGCAAGAAGCATTCGCAACTTATCGCAGAGCATTGAAAGCTGACGGAATATTGCTTGTCCATATTTCAAATCGCTACATTGACCTCAATCCAGTGATTGCCGCGGAAGCAAAGGCCAATGGTTGGTATGCAGCGCTTCGCCGAAACAGCCCGACCAAGGCAATGATCAAAGACGGCGAGCGGCCGTCGGACTGGATAGCGCTTAGCCGCGACCCTAAAAAGCTGTTCAAGCTCACAGGCAAACTCGACACCCAAAAAAGCCGCGACTACAACGCCGACCAGTGGCTGGAACTGGATGCTCCCGGCGACACACGTGCCTGGACCGATGATTATGCATCGGTGTTGCCACATCTTTCACTATGGAAAATCCGATGATCAATAACCGTACCGACATCAGCATTGTCACTGTCAATGGCAAGACCCCACAGATTCACGACAGCGCATTCATTGCGCCGGGGTGCCGCATTATCGGTGATGTCACCATCGGGCCGGAGGCCAGCATCTGGTACAATTGCGTCATCCGCGCTGAAGTGAACCGGGTTGTGATTGGTGCCCGCACAAATATTCAAGACGGCAGCGTCGTTCATTGCGACGGCCCGATGCCCGGCG
>DATHYR010000275.1:0-1450 GCA_035458985.1 Pseudomonadales bacterium | reverse complement strand
CACTCGTTGCTGGCACCATTGCTACCCTTTGGGGCGGCATGTAATTCATTAGCAAACTTAGCGAGACCCAATAAAGTCTCGCTAATACAAGCGATTTTAAAGAGAACACTATTATGTCGATTAACTATAAAGTGGTCATTGATGATTTAAAAGCACAGGTAGGCAACCAAGCGGTTACCGATGATCCCGTGCGCCGATTTGCTTGGTCTACCGATGCCAGTTATTTCAGAATTGTGCCAGAAGTAGTGGTACATGCCGACACGCTTGAACAAGTCAAAAAAACCTTAGCCATTGCTAGAATTCACAATGTCCCTGTCACCTTCCGCGCCGCGGGCACCAGTTTATCCGGCCAAGCCATAGGTGAAGGTATCTTATTGATCATGGGTCATGATGGTTTCAGAACTATTGACGTCAGTGAAGATGCCAAGAAAATCACCTTAGGGCCTGCCGTTATAGGTTCTGATGCCAATGCCGTACTTGCACCACTGAACCGTAAAATCGGTCCGGATCCCGCGACCATTGCCTCCGCAAAAATCGGTGGCATAGTCGCCAACAACGCATCTGGCATGTGCTGTGGTACCGCTCAAAATAGTTATCAAACGATCGCCTCAGCAAAATTGCTGTTTGCCGATGGTACTGAGCTTGACACTGGATGCGACCAATCTAAGGCAGCCTTTGCCCAATCACACGGTAAAATGCTCGATGCATTAGCCGAGCTTTCTCACATCACTCGCCACAACAGTGTGTTAGCCGATAGGATCCGTAAAAAGTATTCCATCAAAAACACCACGGGTTACGGGATCAACGCACTGATTGATTTCAGTGATCCATTTGACATCATTAATCACCTGATGGTGGGCATGGAAGGCACCCTCGCGTTCATCAGCGAAGTGACCTACTACACAGTCAACGAAGCGAAATACAAAGCATCTGCTATGGCTGTTTTCCACAATATGGAAGATGCAGCCAGAGCTATCCCCCTGATCAACGGCGAAAGTGTTGCTGCGGCAGAATTGCTCGACTGGCCGTCAATCAAAGCGGTTACAGGTAAACCGGGTATGCCAGATTGGTTAGCAGAATTGCCAGCGCTGTCAGCCATTCTCTTGATAGAATCTCGTGCAGATGATGCTGATACGCTCACTCAATACACCCAAGATGTCACCACTAAATTGGCCGGTTTTGATTTTATCAGGCCAATGGAGTTCAGTGCTGATCCCGCCGTGTGTGACAAATACTGGGCGATGCGCAAAGGATTATTCCCGATCGTTGGTGGCGAGCGACCTAAAGGCACTTCAGTTATCATCGAAGATGTGGCATTTGAACTCAAACATCTTGCCTCAGCCGCGCGAGATATTACTGAACTGTTCCATAAACACGGCTATCCAGAAGGCTGCATCTATGGCCACGCCTTAGCCGGCAATTTCCATTTTATTATAACGCCGACCTTTTC
>DATHYR010000274.1:0-1049 GCA_035458985.1 Pseudomonadales bacterium | reverse complement strand
CGCAAGCTTCAAGAGCCCTGACGGTTGATGTCCTGATAGTTCTATGTTTGTAACGTCTGCCAGTACTTTGTATTTGCTGGCTATGCTATTTCGACACCACTACTCACGTATTTCCACGCTGGTTTTGTTAGGTCTTCCATGGCTACGTTGGGCGAATCACTCGGTTCAATCGGCATAGCCGGGTAACTCACGATCGACAATGCGTTTGACAGCTTCAAAGTAAAGATGCTCTCGCAAGGCTTTCGGGTGCCGATCATTGGGAGACGGCGTGTTGACCCGATCAATTACCAATTGGCTCAACTCGGCCAGAGGTTGTCCTGTTGACATTGCCAATATCTGCGCGCGGCACACTCGCTCAAGTTTGTACATTCGACGATAGGCCTGCGCAATGTTGTCGCCTGTCACAACGATACCGTGGTTCTTCATAAACAAGATTGATTTATCACCCAGGCAGGCTGCGAGACGCTCACCTTCCTCCACACTACACGCTAGCCCCTGATAATCGTCGTCGTAGGCGATCTGGTTGTAAAAAAACGCCGCTGTTTGAGAGGTGTAGCGTAAGCGGTTATCCGACAGCATGTTCAGCGTCAATGCCCAGTTCTGGTGGGTGTGTAACACCACATTTTTACCACTCACGCGGTGCAACGGCGCATGAATGCATTGTGCAGTTAGCTCGACCACGCCTGCCCCCTCAAGGGTCTCACCCGCTTCATTGAATACAATTAAATCGCTCGCACGTGCCTCTGACCAATGACGACCAAAGGGCAATACAAAATATTGGTCTGTTCGGCCGGGAACAGCCACAGTGAAATGGTTATCTATGCCCTCATGAAAGTCATCTAAGACAGCCATGCGCAGGCAGGCAGCGAGGTCAACTTTTACCTGTTGGACGCTGTCATCCTTTGCAGCCTCACTCATTTGTTTTTTAGTCATACGGCGTCTCCTGACGGGAGGTTGTTCTGGTGTACATGCTAGCTCTCAATCGACTATCGTTAAAGGTTGTAAGAGTCACAACCAAGACACGGAGCGATTCAGCTCGAAAAAATCAA
>DATHYR010000273.1:0-1096 GCA_035458985.1 Pseudomonadales bacterium | reverse complement strand
AATCTCGTCTAAAAAGCACTGTTCAGCGGTAGCCATGAAATTAGAGTGCGGCGCACGGAATGCCCCCACCGTGATATTGGATGCCACCACGCCCTCTTCCCATAAGAAATTTTCTACCGCGCCGGCGGGGAAGCGATTGGGGAAACTACATGCCTCGGGTACACCCGCTGAGCGTACATGGTATGCCACGAGCTGATTGTTGGCATCGAGAGCTGCTCGCATTTTGATGCGATAAGCGGGGCGGTATACCCCCACTGTCATGTCCTCTTCGCGGTCGTAAATCAGATGCACGGGACGCTTAACATGTTGTGAGATAAGCGCCACTTCGGTGGCAAAGTGCAAATAGAGACGACGGCCAAAGCCACCGCCCATGCGGGTCATAATCATCTCAACTTGATTGGGATCCATGCCAAGATGGGCGGCTACTGACTGGTGAATCAGGATGGAGCCTTGGTGTGGTCCCATGAGCTTAGCGCTATCGCTGCGAACGTCGGCGTAAAAATTTAAGGGTTCTAACGGATTGTGCGCAAGAAAAGGGGCGCTATAGGTACGTTCAATGACTTTTGCAGCTTTTGCAAAGGCATTCTCTGGGTTGCCGTCGCGACGTTTTTGGGTCATGTCACCGTCGATCAGGGCTTGCATGGCGGCTTCGTGGTCAACACTGTTTTCCAGCTGACTGGGCACCTTCACTTCATTAATATTGCCACCAAAATCTTTGGCCTTGTAGCGGTAGGCTGGTTGTTGTTTCCAGGTGGCTTTAACCGCCTTTTTAGCCTTCAAAACTTGCCAGGTGCTATCGCCAACGATAGCAATGACCTCTCTGAACGCGGCCACATCGGAAAAGCCACGGATGTAATCATCGGGATACATTTTAATGGCAAAAATATCTTTGATACCCGGCATGGCTTTGGCGTCGTTTGCGTCAAAGGTATCGAGCGTCATACCAAAGGCTGGTGCATGCAAAACAGTGGCGCGTAACATGCCTTCTTGTCGGATATCGATACCGAACAAACCATCGCCCTGTACAATCGAGGGACCCACAAGGTTCTTGCGTGAACTACCAATCACCTTGAAGTCGGTCTTATCTTTTAAGGCC
>DATHYR010000272.1:0-1097 GCA_035458985.1 Pseudomonadales bacterium | reverse complement strand
ACTAGGGTTTAAGGTGCGTCTGCTGGAGGTAATTGTTAGATATCAACCTCATTCGAGACGGCATTCCCTACCGGATTGATATGGGCGTGTGGATAGTGCGGATCACGATTTTGAAACGACAGAATAGAGGGATCCTGAATCACGCCACCATCAATATTGACAGCCCGTCGAATAGTCTCATTTTGTTGCCAACTATCACGACCTGCCACCACCGTTGGTAAATGGACAATGAGAGCGGCAGAGATTGAGCGCGAGGCACTTTCCCACAGATAGCTTGGAGTATGATCCACGGCGTAGTAATCGACGGTTTCATACTTAAACATCGGATTCTTGAATGTGGTTGGTTTGGCAAAAAAGAATCCCATACCCTCGTCGCAACTGACATCAATAATCAGGCAGCCTGGTTTGAGGCATGCGCTTTCCGATTCTGTCACAAAGTGGGTGGGATTATCCGTTTCCTGAAAGGTTCCGTTTATGATGATGTCTGCTTCACTGATCAGAGCAGTCAACGGTCGCTCAGTACCATCGTGTTCCACCACCAACATGCGTGCTTCGCCCTCATTGCCTGCCCGAATCCGGACATAGTGACAATCAAGTACCTCTTCACGTACCTCGTGGTCGGGACGCTGAATGCAGATTGTGATGTCTCTAAATCCATGCGCTTTGAGGGCATATATCGCGCCACGACTGACTGCACCAAAACTGAAAATAATCGTTTTGCGTTGGTTGCCGTAGTGCCCATCGATACCTTTAAGTTGTAAGGCATGTATTACCGCGCAATAGCCAGCCATTTCGTTGTTCTTATAGAACGTGTGGCGGCCAATCTGACCGTCAGGAGTCCAAACAAACATTTCCTCAAAGGCAATGAGCGTCAGCTTACGATCGAGTGCAGCTTGGGTGATATCCCGTTGCTGCACGCAATGCACATAGCCCCAAAGTGTTCCACCTTCGCGAAGTTCTTGTAAATCCGCTAATACTGGCTTGGCAATGATAACCGTGCCAATGTCGGCCAATAAATCGTGGCGTGTGGCAATACCGCCCGTCTGAGCAGCAATTGCCGAGTCCGCGATACCGAATGGTTTTCCATAACCCTCCTC
>DATHYR010000271.1:0-1248 GCA_035458985.1 Pseudomonadales bacterium | reverse complement strand
CGAACTCGCGGATGATCTGGTCATAGGGTAAACCCGAAGCTATGATTGCTCTGACCACTTGGTCGGGCGTCATAGAGGGTACACGAATGTCAGCAGCGCAGCCGAGGCGATGCTGAGAAGTATCTTTACTGCCCACAGCATCATTGACTTGTTTACTACGAAACGCCGAGTTGACCATGATGGGCTTGCCGCCCAGTACGGTTTTGACTTGTTCGAGAAATAACGCGAGGCGTTTGAGGTTGGCCAATTCTTGTTCATTAGGCGTGTTGTCAAACACACGGTGATCCGTGTGCGTCAGTTCAGCAAGCGTGAAGTGGGGCGTCATTTATCGGGTGCAGCGACACCGATTGCACCGGCGATCCCCAGACCGATTGTGATGATTGCGTTGGCCATCTCGGGCGCTACGGGCACGCCGATAGCGGTCAAGATGAGGAACAGACCACGCCAGCTAGATGGCTCTTTAGCGCGTGCAAGAATGTAATTTTTCATCTGTCAGCCTTTCCGTCGAGTTTATCGAAAATACGTCCGAGCATGTCCCGAACATCCTTTATGTCGTTGCGATAATCATCGCGGCCAACGTACATGTGCGGCATACCTCGCACGTCTGTGTCAAGCCGGTCGATGGCCTGATAGATGCGGTTGAGTGTCCAGCCACCAAAGAAGCCAGCGATGGCCACGGCGATGTTAAATAAAACTTGATAGTCCATTATCGAGCCAAAGCGTTTTGTGATTCTTCAGGCGCCAGCGCGTTTTTGATAGCCACACCAGTAGCCGCAGCAGCACCGGGCTTCCAAGTTTGTGGCTTAGTCATCAAGTTAATCACGCGGTTGCGTTCGGATGCGGGGAGCGTCTCCAACAGATTAGCCGCGCCTTCAGGCGTTTTCATGGCTTGCGTCAGTTGAGACATGGTTTTAGCGCCGACACGCTGTTCCAGTTCGCTAAGTGTTTTGTTACTGGCAGACGCCCAGAAACTCAAGAACGAAGGGAAACGGAACCGTGAAGTCTCTTGCTTAAGCAGTTGTGACAAGGCCGCGCCGCCTTCACTCACTTGTTCTTTAATCGCAAGTTCAGTCAATCTTTTCTCTGCTTGCTTTTGCAAGACCGACATGGTGTTGTCGCTCAATTCTTTGGCGATGTTGTAATTGCCTGGGCCGAGAATCTTTTCGACCGCATCAGGCGATTCGTTTTGCACCAAGCGAACAAACGCATCCTTGTCAGACTTCCACAAACGCAACGCTTCGCCTTTTA
>DATHYR010000270.1:0-1632 GCA_035458985.1 Pseudomonadales bacterium | reverse complement strand
GGCATCTCTGTTTGCGTTTGTTGACGTATTCCAAGGGCGAATGTAGTCACCACCATCACCAAACTGCACACCTGTGTCGCCTGTCCCAATAATTAAATCACCGCCTTCAGTCCCAATACTACCCACCGTAGTGCCGTCTTTGCGGAGGCTAACTATTGTCCCGTCTGAAGTTAGGCGGTTAAAAATTGCAACTTGGCCTCCACTAGAAATATTTTTTGTTACATACAGCGAGCCATCAGATTGTGCTTCAATACCTGATATTCCAACGTCTAAGGTTGTTTTCCCCACCAGCAAGTCGCCACCCGCCGTCAGCGTCATTGCCTGAGTGAAAGTGATGGCGGTTCCTGCTGTGCCGGAGGGGGCGTTGAACCATTGATGAGCGCCAGCAAATTGCTTATATCTGGTGGCGTTAGAGGTTCCAATATATACAAATGAATCTACGCCGCCTGTCCGATAAGCGTTAGAGGCAAAATCCGCTGAGTTTGAATTTACGCCGTTGCTAGATACCGACCATCCGCCTAGCCCTTGAATCACACCAAACGAATTTGTCCAAGCACTCGGCGTAACACCCAAGCCGAGGTTGCCTGCGGCGTCGAGGGTTACACGATTCGTGCTTGCAGTTGCATCGTAAATATTGAACTCGCTTGCGTTAATACCGCCGCTATATATGATGTATCTGCGTCCGTTGGTGGTTGCAGTGTGATCAAGCGCTAGATATGGAGATGCCCCGTTTGTACCGTTAATCAGCACCGTTCCACGAATGCTTCCGCCAACAGTCAAAGGATTTGCAGGCGAACTCGTCCCAATCCCCACGTTGCCATCGCCACGAACCAACATTAAACTAGTGCCGTTGTTATAGGTAGTGTTGTTGGTTCTAACGTGTAACACTTCTGCGTCAGAACCATCATTTACAGACGATATGACAACACCATCGTAGTCAGCAACATTGCCAGAATTGTGTAGCCAAGCAACAGGAACTCCTGCGGCTCCGGGGTTTGCATTTACCGTTAAAGGATGACCCGGCGAACTCGTCCCAATCCCCAACCGACCACTCGCATCCAGCGTCATTGCTTGGGTTAAAGTGATGGGGTCGCCTGCTGTGCCAGAGGGGGCGGTGCGCCAGTAAAAACTACCGTTATTTGCATCTACAACCGCCGACACTGCGTAACTTGAAGTTATATACCTCCAAGCGCCTCCATCATAATACGCATTGGCTGTGGAGTATGCGACTGGAAGTGTTTTATGTCCTGCAAATGATGCCGCTTGACCAATCTGAAAACCAACCAAACCAGCCCAAGCACTCGGCGTAACACCCAGCCCGAGGTTGCCGGAGGAGTCGATGCGGAGGCGTTCGGCTCCGTTTGTATCAAGGGTGATAGCCTGTGCGCCGCTAGCCGACAAAGTAAGACTGGTTGCGCCTTGCTGCAAAGTTCCAGTTAGACCCGCCGTGGTCTGCGTCAATGTCAATTTTGCGTCTACTGTAGCTGCTCCACTTAAATGAAGTTTGCTACTAGGCGAACTCGTCCCAATCCCCTCGTTGCCGGTGGAGGTGATGCGGAGGCGTTCTCCTGAATTGACGTAAAAATACAGGTCAGAACTACTGGATACAATAGAAATTTGATTAACGGAATT
>DATHYR010000269.1:0-1762 GCA_035458985.1 Pseudomonadales bacterium | reverse complement strand
TCTGAAATACGAGACGCCAACGTGGCACCTAGCTTGGCAAAAATAGCACTGGTCGAAACAATGCCAAAGAACGCGGGTAGATAGACATAACCTAAAGCGCCTTCAGGTAAATATGCCTGATGCAATCCTTCCCACATATTGGTCGCCGCCCCGACAAACGCAATGGGTAAACCACACGCCGCCGACACGCCCACCGCCTTTTGCATCGACACATTTGACCAGCGTAAATAAGGGACAGTGAGCGTCCCTCCACCAATGCCAAAGATAGATGACGCCCAGCCAATCACCGCACCCGCACCAAAAAGCCCTGTGCTACCCGGGACATCTCGCTCCGGTTTGGGTGAAAAACCAATTGCCATCTTAAGCGCCACAAGCAAGGCAAAACTACCAATCAACACTTGTAGCGTTAAACCACTTAGCGACAGTGCCGTTTGCACCCCTAACCACACGCCGAGCACAATACCGGGGGCCATTAACATGAATAAAGACCAATCAATATTGTTAAGTTTGTGATGCGTCAGTACCGAGCTAATGGAGGTCACGCAAATGGTCGCCAACGAAGTCCCTACGGCCATATGTGTGGCAAAGTCGTTTTCAAACCCCTGCAACGCGAAGGTGAAAAGAAGTACGGGCACAATAATCAGTCCACCACCAACACCCAACAGGCCGGCTTGTAAGCCCGCTAATGCGCCCATCGGTAGATATATAAATAAGTCTTGCATAGCGACGGCTTTTCTCGCGTAATCTAGCTCAATAATTGAGGTGATTATGTGTTTAATTGTATTTGCGCTTAACGCTCACCCCGAGTGGGACTTGGTGGTGGCCGCCAACCGTGATGAATTCTATCAGCGCCCAGCGGCTATTGCTAATTATTGGGCTGACAAGCCTCATATTCTTGGCGGCAGAGACCTGGCCGCTCGAGGGACATGGCTTGCTGTTGACGCGAGAGGTCGCTTTGCAGCCCTGACCAATGTTCGCCACCAAGATAGAAGCGATATGCCCTCAAGTCGCGGTGAATTGGTGACCCACTTTCTGGATAGCCATCACACACCCGAGCATTTTCATGACGCTATTGAGACAGACCTCTACGGCGGCTACAACCTCATTCTCGATGATGGCCAATACGCCTGGTATCACTCGAATCGATATCCTAGTCGCGCGTTAACGCCAGGAATTTATGGCCTGTCCAACGCCGAGCTCAACAGTGACTGGCCTAAAGTGACAAGCAGTGTTGCTGATTTTAAGCACGCACTCGCCAGCGACAATATTGAAGAGGCCTTGTTTTCGCTACTGCAAGACGAGGCTGCCGCCGAGGATGAACATCTCCCGGATACCGGCGTAGGGATCGCCTTAGAAAGAATGCTATCGCCACGTTTTATTTGCACCCCAGACTATGGCACGCGGGTTAGCACCGTCCTGTTGCGGAATCGTGAAAGATTGATATTTATTGAGCGACAACACATGCCTGAAGGCGACACAGTTCGCTTCGAACTTACTCGTCAGAACTCTGGAACATTCGGCTAAGGCCGAGCTTTCGGAGCAAGCTGTCGACACAGCGTTGTACATCACGCGAGTTGTCCATGTGCATCACTGTTTGCAGCAAGTCGTGTGCTTGCGTCATGCTGACCTGGCGAAGCACAGATTTCACACGGGGAAGATTATTGGCACTCATCGACAGGGTTCGATAACCCATCGCTGCCAACAGTATGGAAGCCCCTGGATCACCGGCTAATTCACCACAGATCGACAAGCCTTTGCCCTC
>DATHYR010000268.1:0-1742 GCA_035458985.1 Pseudomonadales bacterium | reverse complement strand
TTTGAATCTTGGTCAACTAAGTAACGTGGATCACTCGCGCGATTTCACGGGCAGTGCCGATAGCGACATGAGCAATAGCCTCAGCGGTAATATCTCGGTAACGGTGTCTGATGTGTTGCCCAACGGTGTGTTGGTGATTCGCGGTGAGAAATGGTTAACGCTCAATCGCGGCGAAGAATTCATCCGCATTCGCGGCTTGGTAAGGGCGGAAGACATTGCCGCCGACAATACTATTTCGTCTACTTTGATAGCTGACGCTCGTATTACCTACAGCGGTACCGGTGAGTTGGCAGATACCAATCGTCAAGGCTGGTTGACCCGTTTCTTCAACAGTGTCGTGTGGCCCTTCTGAGGTGATGTATGAAAGTATGTAACGTTCTACTGATAGCGACACTAATGTTATTTAGCCCCTTTAGCCAAGCCGAACGCTTGAAGGATATCGCACGATTAGAAGGGGTGCGTAGTAACCAGTTGGTGGGTTATGGATTGGTTGTGGGCCTTGACGGTACCGGTGACCAGACCACCCAAACACCGTTCACTACCCAGTCGTTTGTTAGCATGTTAAAGCAGTTTGGTGTCACACTGCCTGCCGGCATGACCTTTCAGCTAAAGAACGTGGCTGCAGTTGCGATTCATGCCGAGTTGCCGCCCTTTGCTAAACCTGGCCAAACCCTTGATATCACCGTGTCTTCCATTGGTAACGCCAAAAGTTTACGTGGCGGCAGTTTGTTGATGTCCCAACTTAAAGGGGTGGATGGTCAAATTTATGCCCTCGCTCAAGGTAACTTAATTGTGGGCGGCGTAGGGGCCTCGGGTCGTGATGGCTCGAGTGTGCAGAAAAATACCTTAAGTGTTGGGCGCATTCCCAATGGCGCCATTGTCGAGCGTGAAGTCGAAACCTCGTTTGCCGAGCAGAGCCATTTGGTGTTCAACCTGATGAATCCTGATTTTTCCACCGCGCGCAGTGTGGTGCAAAGTATTAACGATTTACTGGGATCTGAGGTGGCCATGGCCATCGACGCCGGTTCCATTCATGTGCGTGCGCCGCGTGATGCGAGCCAGCGGGTGGCCTATATGGCGACCTTGGAAGAACTCGAGATTGACGTGGGTACGGCGCCAGCACGAATCATTATTAACTCTCGCAGTGGCACCGTCGTGGTGGGCCAAAATGTGCGGGTGAGCCCTGTCGCCGTTACCCAAGGTGGCCTCACGGTGACCGTACGTGAAGGCGCCAATGTGAGCCAGCCTAATGCGTTTGCCGGGGGCGAAACGGTGGCCACGCCGGAATCTGAAATCAATATTCGCGAAGATGGCAGTCCCATGTTTATTTTCGATGCCGGTGTCAGCTTGGATGACATTGTGCGCGCGGTGAATGAAGTGGGTGCCGCGCCAGGCGATTTAATGGCGATACTCGAAGCCATGAAGCAAGCCGGTGCGCTGCGCGCTGAGATTGTGGTGATCTAATGACCAGCCGTATCGATATGCAAATGCTCAACCCCACACCCCGCGCCAATGGGCGTGTGGGTGAGGCTCTGTATACCGATCTCAATGCGTTAAAAGGGCTCAGTAATGGCGACAAGTCGCCCGAATCACTGCGGGCGGTGGCGCAGCAGTTTGAATCCATATTCGTAAAAATGATGCTCGACAGCATGCGCGATGCTAACGCGGTGTTTGCCGAAGATAATTATTTACAAAGCAGTGAGACAGATTTCTACCAAGACATGATGGATAACCAATTGTCT
>DATHYR010000267.1:0-1421 GCA_035458985.1 Pseudomonadales bacterium | reverse complement strand
GTTAGCCAGCAGCCACGGCTGGTTTATTTAGCGCAGCACGCAAAATATCTTTCCACGTCAACACGCCGAGTAGATGTTTTTGCTCGTCAATAACCGGTAAGCAACTGATATTATGCTCAAGCAGTAACGCTGCAGCTTGTTTTACTGTATGAGTTTCGAACACCGTAATCACCGGCGATATCATCACCTGGTGCACTTTGCGGCTGCGGATAAATAGCCCTATTGCGGGGTCGGTAGCCGAATCCATGATAGGGCTTAATTCACGAAAATAGTCTTTTACCGATACAATTCCCACCAGACGATTACTGGCATCCGTTACCGGCACATGTTGAAAGCGCGCTTTGGAGAATACATCACGTAATGAGGCCAGGCTGGCATCCGCCATGGTCGTCACCAAACGGTTTCGGTGCGTCATAATATGCGAAATACTCATACCGGCCTCATAGGTTAATTACGCTAGTCTTCTTTCTTTTCCATGCCTTCGATAGTGACACCAGACAGGAAACCTGCGCCTTTGGTATCGCCACTACGCAGCTTGATCATCAAACGCAGATCGTTTGGCGAATCAGCGTGGTGCAACGCATCGGCATAGCTGATGCGACCAGACTGATACAGATCGTACAGCGCCTGATCGAAGGTTTGCATACCCAGCTCACGCGATTTGGTCATTACGGCTTTAATCTCGCCAAAATCACCACGAGCGATTAAATCAGCAATTAACGGCGAATTTAACAACACTTCGATTGCTGCTACCCGGCCGAAACCATCAGCAGTAGGCACCAATTGTTGCGCTACGATACCTCTTAGGTTTAGTGACAAATCGAACTTCAATTTGTCATGCAACTCTGATGGCACCAAATGTAATATGCGGTCAATCGCCTGGTTGGCATTGTTGGCGTGCAACGTAGCGATACACAAATGGCCGGTTTCGGCAAACGACAACGCATATTCCATAGTGTCCTGCGAGCGGATCTCACCAATCAGGATGACGTCCGGCGCTTGACGCAATGAGCTCTTAAGCGCCGCTTCAAATGATTCAGTATCAATACCGACTTCACGCTGCGTGATAAGACTCTTGTGATGGTCATGCACAAACTCTATCGGATCTTCGATAGTTAAAATATGTCCCTTTGCATGACGGTTGCGATACCCCAATAATGCTGCAAGTGATGTTGACTTACCGGTACCAGTACCACCGACAAATAACACCAAGCCGCGCTTGGACATGATCACTTCTTTCATGATGGGCGGCAGGCCCAAATCATCGACGTTGGGGATATCGGTGACAATACGCCGGATAACCATACCAGCACAATCACGCTGCCAAAATGCTGAAATACGAAAACGCCCAAGCTCATTGGCAATGGCAAAGTTACATTCTTTGCTGGTCATAAACTCTTGCTGCTGCTTGTCGTTCATTG
>DATHYR010000266.1:0-1351 GCA_035458985.1 Pseudomonadales bacterium | reverse complement strand
CACCGCCTTATCACGCTGGCGTTCGTTCCATTCAGGTTCGGCCCCTGCAAAAACCTTAGCGATGTGGTGCTGCAGGCAATAACTCGCCATAAAGTCGGGTACTGAGGCAAAGTCATCCAGCTGAACAACATCAAGCTCAATGCCTAAGCAGGCTAAACCTTGTGATAACAAATTCAGATGACGCTCAATAAAATCCAGCTGTATAGCAGCGACGTCATGCTGTTGCCATTGAGAAGGCGTAGCGATATACAAGCCACGAACGCGACCTTGATGCTCTCGCGCCCACTGACAGGCGCTAGTGAATGCCTGATTATCGGCCAAACGTAGGTCCTGCCTAAACCAGATGGCGCTGTGCTGTTGATTTTCAGTTGATTGCCGCTGCTGACTCATAATGATTTCCTTAATGATGTATGCGCCGAGACAGCTTCCACTGAAGCCGGCGTCACATCGCGAACTAATTTAGGCTGGGCCTTTGTCGTCAAACCAAGGAGCGTCGGTAATACGCAATCTTGTAAACTCAACAAACTCGGTGCCATTTGCCCCACTAAATAAAAAGGTCTCGATCCCGCTTGAAATACGGACAACAACTTAGTTTCATCAGCCTTGGTCAAATGGGCTCCGATGCACAACAACACGGCTTCGATACGCCAGTTGTCACCCAATAATGGCAACACATCAATTGGCTGCTGAGCAAAATCGACAACGGCAATATTGAGCTGCAGGAGTTCTGCCCTGAGCAGTAGCGATTCCCAGCGTTCCACTTGGCCAATATCAATCACAGCCACCTTCATCTTCCATGGGGTAGCCTTGCTCATGGCAAATCGGCTAAAACGCGCCGATAGCTCGCCATAGAGCCACGCCGATAATAAGTCGCCATCCACGCGCTGCAGCCAAAGTGGCAGGAGGTGCTCAATGCTTGGCCGCAGTAACTTGCGATGAACTACATCCACTGGATAGAGTGAGAACGCCTCATCGAGGATGTTATACAACTGACCTTCATTTACCGTTAAGCAGCTTTGAATGAAAGCGAGTCCCATGTCCTCCCAGACATCTGCCGTACTGTCATCCGCGTTATTTTTTCCTGCACCCGCTACGTCGATTTGATTCAACAATGGCTTGACCTTGCTGATCGCCACTCCTTTGTCTAACCAGCGCGTGATCTCCAAAATTTGATCGACATTTTGCTCGGTATATAACCTATGCCCTTTTGGTGAGCGTTGAGGGTTCACTAAGCCAAATCGGCGCTGCCATGCCCGCAGCGTCACGGCATTCACTCCAGTGATCTCAGACACTTCGCCGATAGTCAGGCGCGCTTCATCGCTTGCCATTGCCTGCCTCCTATATCAATTAA
>DATHYR010000265.1:0-1333 GCA_035458985.1 Pseudomonadales bacterium | reverse complement strand
TTGTGCTATCGAGCTATTCAAAAGTCACTACGAAAACCGTAGCAAATTTGCCCACTGCTGCAACCGCTGGCGCTGGCGCTCGTGCGGCTGTCAGTGATGCAACACAAACGCTAACAGCAGGAATCGGCGCAATTGTGGCCGGCGGTGGGGCGAACATTGTGCCGGTTTTTTGCGATGGTACAAACTGGCGCATCGGCTAAAAATCAAAGGGGATAAAAATGTCAGTAGTTAATCAATTCTCTCAGAGACGCGGTAGCAATCAGGTAACTACCCCGGCTGCAACATCTGCAAGTGTCACAGTCAATAAAGAAGATAAAGCCGTTCGCCTTGTTAATAGTGGTGCGGGCATCTGTTATGTTCGGATCGGTGCCGGCGCACAAACTGCTACAACCGCCGATCTGCCTGTTCGATCGGGAAGCGAAATCATTGTGCGTAAAGCCACCGACCAAGAAACCGTTGCATACATCTCGGCGGCTGGAACTACGCTCAACATCGCAACGGGCGAAGGCGGCGTGTAATGCCTGCAAAGAAAGATTCGCGTCTTGCTCGTGCTGGAGTGGAAGGCTTTAATAAGCCGAAGCGAACTCCATCTCATCCCACAAAATCGCACGTTGTTGTTGCCAAGTCTGGCGATCAAGTAAAAACGATTCGATTCGGGCAGCAAGGGGTTAGTGGCTCACCAAAGAAGGAAAATGAGTCACAAGCCAATAAAGCAAGGCGCGAGTCATTCAAGGCAAGACATGCTGAAAACATTGCTAAAGGTAAGATGTCTGCTGCATATTGGGCGGATAAAGTGAAATGGTAAGCATGAAAAAAAAGCCTGTATGGGATAAAGCGCGCCCAAAAGCTGAAGGCAAACCTAAGCCGCTCACTGATAAGCAAAAAGCAAGCGCCAAAGCTGCCGCAAAGAAAGCCGGCAGGACTTATCCGAATCTTATCGACAACATGCGCGCAGCTCGAAAGAAATAACTAATGGCTCAGATCCCAATTCTGAATGGCATATACACCGATAACGGGCCTGATCTTCGCACCAGTTACCCGGTCAATATGATGCCGGTGCCGAAAGGAAATGGGATAAGCGAAGGCTATTTGCGCCCTGCTGACGGCCTTGTTTCAAACGGGGCAGGTCCCGGTATTGATCGCGGAGGAATCAACTGGGAAGGCTCCTGCTATCGCGTCATGGGCACCAAATTGGTCGAGGTGTCAGCAATCGGCACCGTTACCACGCTTGGCGATGTTGGTGGATCAAGTCTTGTCACATTCGATTACAGTTTTGACCGGCTCGCTATCGCATCAAACGGCAATCTGTTTTATTGGAATGGCTCAACGCTTA
>DATHYR010000264.1:0-18675 GCA_035458985.1 Pseudomonadales bacterium | reverse complement strand
CCTTGCTTAGCAGGCACTGGCTGGCATAGATTAACCCCTCATGTGAGGGGTTTTTTCTATATAAAGTGCACATCACAATAAGAGGTTAACCATGAACAAACTAATGAGCATGTTGGCTATCGGTGCTGTGTCGTCGGCACTACTGGCTTGTAGTCAATCTGAACAGGCATCGGCGCCAGAGGCTTCTCAAACCGCGTCTCTTGCAGGTGTTACTGAAGCAACCATTTTACAACCCGGCGGCGAGTGGCCATCGATAGGTCGTACCTATGATGAGCAGCGCCACAGCCCGTTAAATGCCATTAATACAGATAACGTCGCCAACATGGGGCTGGCATGGTATGCCGATCTACCCACTAAGCGCGGTGTCGAAGCCACGCCGTTGATGGTTAATGGCAAGTTATTCTTATCACTGCCCTGGGGTCAGGCGATGGCCTTCGACGCCAAGACAGGCGAGACCTTGTGGCATTTCGACCCGCAGGTAGATAAGGCTTACAGTCGCTATGCGTGTTGCGACGTGGTTAACCGTGGTATGGCCTTGTGGGGCAACAATGCCTACGTTGGCTCTATCGATGGTCGTTTGCATGCGATTGATCAAAACACGGGTAAAACCGTGTGGGAAGTGGATACTAAGATTGCGAACCACACATACACTATCACTGGAGCGCCTCGCGTAGTGAATGGGTTGGTCATCATTGGTAACGGTGGTGCTGAGATGGGCGCCCGTGGCTATGTAACGGCGTATGACGCAGCGACAGGTGAACAGAAATGGCGCTTCTTTACTGTCCCAGGTAACCCCGCCGACGGTTTTGAAAGCCCTGCGCTTGAAATGGCAGCCAAAACGTGGAACGGTGAGTGGTGGAAGCACGGCGGTGGCGGTACCGCATGGGATGCGTTTGCTTTTGATCCAGAGACCGATCTGTTGTACATCGGTGTGGGTAATGGCTCAACCTGGAACCAAAAAATTCGCAGCCCCGAGGGTGGCGATAACTTGTTTGTTTCGTCAATTGTGGCGGTCAAAGCAGACACGGGCGAATACGTGTGGCACTACCAAACGACCCCTGGTGATCATTGGGACTACACGGCCACCCAACATTTAATCCTGGCGGATATGGAAGTGAAGGGCGAGCAGCGCAAGATCATTATGCAAGCCCCCAAAAACGGTTTCTTCTATGTGCTGGATCGCGTCACGGGTGAACTGTTGTCGGCCGACAACTACATGCCTATTACCTGGGCAACGCACGTGGACATGGAAACAGGCCGTCCAGTGGAAAATCCTTTAGCTCGCGCCAGCAGCGCAGATTTCCAAGTGGTTCCAGGCCCCTCTGGTGCACACAACTGGCACCCCATGACATACAACCCCGATACGGGCTTGACCTATATTCCCGCGATGGCTAACTCGGCGTTATACATCGACGACCATAGAATTACCGATCGCAAAGTGGTGTGGAATATTCACTACAATGCTGAAGCGGTGGTCTTTTTACCGGACGAAGTGCCCTTTGAGCAGCGCGCCCCGATTGCAGACATGGTGGCGAAAGCGTACTTGATTGCTCGCGATCCAAAGACCAACAAAGAAGTATGGCGCATTCCACAAGGCTTCTACTCGAGTGGCGGTTTGTTGTCGACAGCGGGTAACTTGTTGTTCCAAGGTGATTTGGATGGTGCCTTCCGTGCCTACAACGCAACCACCGGTGATGAGCTTTGGAATTATCCAACCCAAGGCGGCATTATGGCGGCGCCCATGACGTACGAGCTTGATGGCGAGCAGTATGTTGCGGTGGCGCAAGGCTGGGGTGGCGAGAGCGGTCTACCGTTTGGTGTGATCTCAGGTCCGAAAAACATGTTCAATATTAGCCGTTTAATGGTATTTAAAGTCGATGCTAAAGGTGAATTGCCTGTTATTCCTTCGCGTGAAGAAGTACTAGCCGATGTTGACTTGCCACATGGAACTGCAGAGAGCGTTGCTGAGGGTAAGTTACTCTACGGACAGTACTGTGTATTCTGCCATGGTGGTAATGCCGTAAGTGCAGGTCTGATTCCAGATTTACGCTACGGATTAGCCAATACCTATGCAGCGTGGGAAGTCATTGTGCATAAAGGTGGTTTAGGCGCGAATGGCATGCCTGGCTGGGAAGATTTCATGAGCCTTGAAGAAACCATGGCGATTCGCGATTATGTGCGTCACGAAACCAAGCTCGGAGCAGAGCGCGGCGAGAAACGCATCGTGCGAGCTAATTAAGCGATCTTCATAGACAAACGGGCCGCCAGGCCCGTTTTTTTTTGGTGGGTCGCTATCGGATTGAGATAGTTTCTACATTTATGGCAAAGCCGGATGCACGCTCTTGTGGGAGGCATCTTGTAATAACGGCGAGTGGCTTAGTTGGGTTTACTCAGCCGTGTATATGCCCGTAATGTATCTACCACGGAGGCATTCAAGGAGCTGGCTGGAAACTCCCCAGGTTTTGACTCTTTGCCAGGTTCCTGGCCGCTGAGTAAAGCCAAGGCTTCATCAGCATGTTCGACCGCATAAATATGAAATTTACCCTCGGCAACCGCGGCAATGACATGCTTGTTCAGCATGAGGTCGCTGGTGTTACTCGCCGGAATAATAACCCCTTGCTCGCCGCTTAAACCTCGTGCGCAGCAAATATCAAAAAACCCCTCGATTTTTTCGTTGACGCCACCCACGGCCTGCACTTCGCCATACTGGTTGATCGAGCCCGTGATGGCGATATCTTGGCGAAGTTCGCATTTGGTAAGCGCCGACAACAACGTGCACAGCTCAGCCACTGAAGCGCTATCGCCATCGACATAGCCATAGGATTGCTCCATCGCAATTTGAGCCGACATAGCCAAGGGAAAGTCCACGCAATAGCGTCCACACAGATAGCCAGACAGTAGCAAAACACCTTTAGAGTGCACGGCTTGGCCAAGGTTCACCTCACGCTCAATATCGAGCACGCCATGCTTACCGGGGTGGGCTGTGGCCGAAATACGCACGGGACAGCCATAGGCGCTATCGCCCACTTGTATTACGGTGAGGCCGTTACAACGACCGACAGCGCTGCCCGCGGTGGCGATTTTAATCCGGTCGCTGAGAATACTCTCTTTGATGAGCTCATACAGGCGTGCATTTCGGGTGGCACGATACTCCAGCGCGGTGCTGATATGCTCTGCTTCAATATGTTCTGCATAGCTGGCGGTGACGAACTGATTGGCTTCAACCACCACTTCCATGATTCTATCGATACTTGCAGAAAACTTATTCTGGTCTTCTGCGAGCCGACAGGCGTGATCAAGGAGGGCCGCGACGGCGCCATTATTCAACCCTGTTAACCCCATGTCTTTGGCGCGTTGGCGCACGTCTTGGGCAAAGTAATACACGCTTTGTTCGTCGACTTTGACTTCGGAATCCATGTCTACCAACACACGAAACAGCTCGTCAAAGTCGTGGTCGTATTGTTGCAATGCGTAGTAGATATCGGGTGGACCTATGAGAATGATCTTGACGTTGAGCGTCACTGATTCGGGTTTAAGAACGGTCGGTAAGCTGGCCTGTAGTTCGCCCACCTGCGGGTCAATGTGTATGCGGCCATCGCGAAGGCAGTGTTTTAGTGCTTCCCAGGTGCTCGGTTCGCGCAATAATTTTTCAATATCCAGTAACAAATAGCCACCATTGGCCAAATGTAATGCCCCCGGGCTGATCGAGCGATAACTGGTTTGTAAGCCGCTACTTGAGGCGACATAGTTAATGCGGCCAAATAAATTGGCGTAGGTAGGATTGCTTTCAATCAGTACTGGGGCGCCGCTGCGAGCGGCGTCGCGAGTAATGAGATTGGGCATGAACGTAGCTTCAAGGTTTTGACGTTGGCTACTTAGGCTTTCCTTGGCATTCTCGTTGTCACTATCGTAGAGGTTCTCCTCAATGAAGCGGGGCAGATGATTCACCATTTGCGCTAAGTAGAGTAAGACCCCAGTTTGGCTGGAATATTTTTGCTGTAACACGTCAAACAGCGGTTTAATGGTTTGCTTGATAATGTTTTCGCGGAGTTCTTTAAGTTTGTTGTTTAGCTCACGTTGCCACTGTGGTAATTCCAGCAGGCGTTCATTGAGCATTTCCTCGGCTTGTTCAACGGCTTCTCTGAAGACTTCGCGTTGCTGCTCGCTCATTACCGCAAACTCCGCCTCGTCCATGGGTTGACCATCGACAAGTGGCGTAAAGGTAATGGCGCCTTCTTCTTTAAAAATCGCCATGTTGTGTTCGGCCGCGAAACGCTCAACGCCTGCCATGGCCTGTTCGTAGGTTTGATCGTAGAGCTTTTGTAGCGAAGATTTGGCGCGCAGGTAACCTGGGTTTTCAAACACCGTTGGAAAAAGCGACAGCAAGGACTCCACCATGTTTTCCATGTCTTTGACAAACAGCGAGCCTTGCTTGGGAGGGAGGCTAATCGCTCGAGGCTCTAAGGCATTGTCGAAATTGTTGACGTACAGCCAATCATTAGGCGTAGGGCGACTACTGGCTAGGGGCTTTAAGAAGGTTTTGACATGAGCCACCCGGCTACTGCCGTTGGGACCTGCGATATAGAGGTTGTAGCCCGGTTGGGATATGTTGATGCCGTGACTTAATGCCGCAATCGCTCGCGGTTGTAGCGCACTGGCAATGGTACTGTCATCACTTGGAATGTAGCTATCGTGCAGGGCAGGGTGGTCGGCGCCAATGGTGTGAGCGAGATGTTGCACGGCGAGTTTCATAGCGGCTCCTTGCGATGACTTACGTTGATCCTAGCACAGGGTTGCAAGGCCGTGGCAATCTTTTTGCCGTAACAAAATTAACTGTTTTTATCCCTACCCCTAGGCCCTTGAAACCCTGTAAAATCATGCTCTTTATTAATTGTTGTTCCTCAAGACCTCAAGGCCAATATCATGACTGTTAGAACGCGTATCGCGCCTTCACCGACCGGTGATCCGCACGTTGGCACTGCCTACGTTGCCCTGTTTAACCTCGCCTTTGCAAAAAAACACGGTGGCGAGTTTATTCTGCGCATTGAAGATACCGATCTCACGCGTTCAACCCGCGAGTCAGAACAAGCGATTTTTGATTCGCTGCGTTGGTTGGGCCTCGATTGGGCCGAGGGCCCGGATGTGGGTGGCCCCCACGGTCCTTACCGGCAGAGTGAGCGCGGCGACATTTACGCCGAACATTGCCAGATACTGCTTGATCGCGGCCATGCGTTTAAGTGTTATCGCACGCCTGAAGAGTTAGATGAATTACGCAACCATCTGAAAGAGCAAGGTATCAACCGTGCCCTAAAGCATTGTGATCTAGCATTGCCCGCTGACGAAGAGGCGCGCCGCGAATCACAAGGCATGCCTTATGTCGTGCGCATGCACGTACCTGTCGATGGCAAGGTAGAGATCGACGACCTTCTGCGTGGCACCTTGGCATTGGATTGGGCCTTGGTTGATGCCCAAATCTTGCTGAAATCCGATGGCATGCCCACCTATCACTTGGCCAACGTCGTCGACGACCATCTTATGCAGATTACCCACGTGCTGCGTGGTGAAGAGTGGATTAACTCAGCCCCCAAACATAAATTACTTTACCAGTACTTTGGTTGGGACATGCCGGTGTTGTGCCATTTGCCCTTGCTTCGCAATCCAGACAAATCCAAGCTGAGTAAGCGTAAAAACCCTACCAGTATTTTGTATTACCAGCGCATGGGATTCTTGCCAGAGGCCTTATTGAATTACTTGGCACGCATGGGTTGGTCAATGCCCGATGAGCGAGAAAAGTTTACGCTGCAAGAGATGTTGGAGCATTTTGATATTCAGCGTGTGAGCTTGGGTGGCCCTATTTTTGATATGGAAAAACTGCGCTGGTTGAACGGTCTGTGGATGCGTGAAGACCTCAGCCTTGAGCAATTAGCCGGCCGGTTACACGATTGGGCATTCAATCAAGGCAACTTACTGCGGGTGCTTCCTCACGCACAACAACGCATGGAAGTGTTGAGTGACTTCGCGCCACTCGTCGCCTTTTTAGCGTCGGGCATGCTGCCGATCAATGCGGCGAGTTTTGCGCAGTGCAACATGGATGAAGACGTGCTTAAACAAGTGCTGCAGTTCTCGCTGTGGCGCCTAGAATCGCTGCGCACTTGGCAGCGCGAAGAGATCTTTAACGCGCTCAAGACACTGTCCGGTGAGATGAATATTAAGCTCCGCGATTTTCTTGCGCCGTTGTTCATTGCTATTTCAGGCACCACATCATCATTTTCTGTGATGGATGCCATGGATCTTCTTGGTCCTGATATGAGCCGCGCGCGTCTGCGCCACGCACTGAATGAAGTCGCGGGTGAGATAGGTAAAAAGCAAATGAAGAAACTGGAAAAAACCTACGAGTCACTGGGCGCAGCGAGCGCTTAAGGACAAATGTCTCTCACGCCGTCGGTACTAATGTGCTGACGGCGGTGCCCCTCCTTAGACAGCCACAATCGGTCGATACTCCTGACCTCAAGCTCAATCACACAAAAGTGTTGTTCAGCGCTGACGATGTCAAAGGTGAGCCCATTTTCAAGTGTTGTGCCCGGCGGCACGCTGGTCGCGTAATCCTTGATACTGCGGCTGTTTGCAATCGCTTGCCAGTACGGAGTGTTGTCTTCTAGAACCCTGCCAATACAGTGCATTCGCCATTGTTGTTGCCGATCTGGACACCACAGCAATACACTGCACTGAGGTTGTTGACGAATGTCAGCCACCTTGCCGCTGCGGCGATCGGTGAAAATGATGATACTGTCTTGCGTTAGATTCACGTCGCGTACTACCACACTTCGTACTTGTGGAATCCCCTGAATATCAACGGTGGCAAGGCTTGCAATGCGCCATGCATCACCGCGCTGGTTAAGTGCCGTCTTGACTTCTGCGAGGCAATCGCGAGTGGGATTTGTGATCATTAGTGTCTACACTGTTGCTCATCGATAAGAGAATAAAGTGAGTTTAGCATGAAGCCACGTCGCGCCCACGGCGGTTTTACCCTGATTGAAGTGATGATTGCGCTGGTCATCATTGGCATCCTGGCGACCATTGCCGTACCGTCTTACCAAAATTACATTTTAAGGTCTCAAACGGCAGCGTTAATTGAGCGTATCGACGGTATGCGAACCAAAATGGGCGCTGAGCGTGCACTTGGCGACGAGCGCATGCTGCAGCCCTTTACTGGAAATTTTGGCGACCTGCCTGATTACCTTCAGGCCTATGGTTTAGCGGGCGATTTTACTTCTCCCTACCCAGGCGTAATTACTTTTTATCATGTTGTAGATGAGAACTACCCTGGTCTGCGCGGCAATGGTGGCATGCGACCCTATCTTGGTTTGTATGCCTCCACCCCTGACGCATTAAAATATTTGCAGGCGTTTGCTGACGTCTTTCCAGACGATATGCATGCCTGGGGATTACTCAATGCGGTGATGATGGTGCCACTCTTAGATACGGGAGTACCCGCCCCGGTGGCTCCCGTGGTTAATCCTCAATCGGTGGCTAATCCTCAGCCTGTCGTTAATCCTCAGCCCGATGTAACGCGTCAGCCTACAGGCAGCCAGCAGACGAATAACCCACCACAAACACCCGATATTTTGCCTAATACTGGCACAGGCACAGGCACAGGCACAGGCACAGGTTCCTCAAGTTCGGGATCTGGCTCAAGTAGTGGTGCAACAAGCACGGGTGGAAGTTCAGGAAGCATCCCGCGTCCAAGCTCAACCCAGTCCCCACAACCACCGGCGGTGGATTGTAGCCAGTTAGGCCCTGGTAATAGCGGCTGCGCGCATTTGCATCAACATAAAAATCATGGAGGCTAACCATGAGCGATCAACAGTTGAGTCATGCTATCCATAAAGCGTCAGATGCTATCGAGGCACAAGAACGGCAGCAGGGCAGTAAACAGGTTAAGAAAGACAGCTTAGGTGTTAATCCCGTTGTGGTATTTTTTGCAATGTTGTTGGTTTACGGCTGGGTCAGTTACGATGTGTTTATAGATAATGCTCACGAGGCAAAACAAGACCTACACCAAGGGGCGGTAAACTTTTTTTCCCGCAGCGATGAAGCAATTCAACAGTTTTACCATTCGACCGGAACACTTCCCAGCCATATGCCGAATGCCCTCGTGCATTCTCTCGTGTCCTATGAAGTCCTGGGCGATACGGCATACACCCTCACGGGTCGCTATCCGCCCTTCGATGTCATGGTGGTGCGCGACGTCACTCAGCCTCTCGATGAGGCCACGTTGAGTCGATTATTGATGGGCCATGAAACGGACTAGGCATCCCAACTGTAATCAAGGTTGAGCGCTAACGCTTCGCTAATAATGCCAATGAGAGCATCGTTAGCGAGCGGTTTTGTGACCATTTTAGAGGTGGCACCGTCCGCCCTTAGCAGGACTTCCCATTCCGGATGGGCCTGGGGCAATAAAATCAGCGCTGGCAAGCGTGACCATGCCATAGCCGTGCGGTAATTGGCCACCCAATGTTTAATGTCGGTGTCGTTTAACCCTTCAGGTGACTCGACCACAACAAACCGGATATTGTCGTGCGTCTCCAATTGTTGTTTGGCTTCACTCGGGGAATGCGCGCTGTAAACATCAAACCATGCCTCACGTAACGTGTGTTCATAGTGGGCTTGGTCGCTCTGACTCCCCGACACCCATAATAATCCAGTATTGCTCTGTGAGCCTTGACTCGCCTCGGTAGAAGGCATGTCATAGACCTCGATGCCATGGGATGCCGCCAATTGTTGCCAAAGCGCGCGTCCCACGACCCGTGTTGCTTCCATCACACACGTATCACCAGAAATGATCCGTCGCTCGGCGGCTTCTCCTAAGCTAATAAGGCTTTTGCTCGCGTGTGACTTCAGCACTTTTTGACGCGTTTCTCCACCGGCGATGGCATCGGCAAGAGCAGGCGTCATTTCTAATATTTCGGTAATAGGTAGGCGACCTCGGTAGCCAGTGAAGCGGCATTGCTCACACCCACGGGCACGGAACGGTGGCGCAATTGCGGTAATGTCCTTAAAGGCCTTTTCGGCAGGTAACAAGGGCTCGCGGGTTGGGGTTTTACAATGGTCGCAGAGTTTTCGCAGCAGGCGCTGCGCGACAACACCGTTGAGCGCATCAGCCAAAATAGAGGCATCAATCCCTAAATCCAGTAAGCGTGGAATCGCGGTCAAGGCGTCGTTGGTATGCAGGGTAGATAGCACCAAGTGTCCCGTCAGGGCCGATTGCAGAGCAATTTGAGCGGTCTCTCCGTCGCGAATTTCACCGATCAACATCACATCTGGATCCTGACGTAGGATAGATCGCAAGGCGCTGGCAAAGGTCAGCCCTGTTTTCGGGTTAATCTCTGTTTGTGATATACCGCCCATGCGGTACTCCACCGGGTTTTCCACAGTGGTAATGCTAACATCTTCGCGATTTAACTCGTTTAACAGGGCGTACAGCGTCGTGGTCTTCCCCGACCCCGTGGGCCCTGTGAGAAGCAATACGCCTGAAGCATTGTTGGCCAAGCGTCGAATGGCTTGCAATTCAGACAATGAGAAACCGTTTTTTGACAGTTGGTAGCTAGCGCTCTGGTCTAAAAAGCGCAGCACTAATTTTTCACTATGACTTTCCAAGGGCAGGGTGGATATACGGATAGAAAATTCCTGTTCACCTAAATGAATGCGCATGCTGCCATCTTGGGGAATCAAGGCGTTATAGGGATCCATTTTGCCTTGCGCCTTGAAGAAACGAATCAGCGCTTCAGCCACCTTTATTGGTAAGATCGCCATGCGATGGAGTAGGCCATCGACCCGCATTCGCAAGGCAGCGCCACCGACAAAGGGCTGCAAGTGCAAGTCCGAGGCGCGGGATTGGACGGCTTTCAGCATAATTTGCTTCGCGAGCGCCGGGACTTCGCGGTCATCGATACCCTGTTTGTGATGAGTGGGGTCTAAATCAACACCCTTACTGGCACTAAGTTTGTCATAGGCTTGCAAGATGGCGAGTTCAATCGCGTCGGGGTGGCAGATCTCTATATTAAATGCCCGCCCCAGCGAAAACTGTAGCGTGCGAAGCTGCTCCTCATTGAAGGGGTCGGCGCAAATGACAGTGAGCGATCCGTTGCGCTGCACGGGAAAAATACACATGGCCAAGGTTTGACTCATGGTCATTTTGTTGAGCTCGTTCGCCACCGTCTCGCGCTCTGGGTAGGGGCAATAAGCCAGTCCACTGGATGATCCAAGCTTTTCAGCGATGGCCGCTTTGGTTAAGCCTGCCTGTGCGGCATAGAAACTCCATATTTCACGCACCCCTAATGAAGCATCGGGGGGATTGAGTTCCGCTTGAGATACCTCTTGCAGGGTGGTGCGCAAGCGCGCCGCCAAATCGGTCATGGGCATGTCCTTATTGTTATTGACGGCTAAAGCTTATATGGAATTTTCATCTTTTACCAAATGAGAATTCTTCTCAAAAATAACTTGATAATCTAAATACGAATTATTATCATTTACTCAAATGAAACTTTTCTTCAGGAACCCCCCTTTGTGAACACTGTTAAACCGCTTGTTTTGGCTATCAGCGCTGCTGCTATCTCTCCCATCTTGAGTGCTGACATTGAAGAGGTTTTGATCCTAGGCTCGGCCGAAGACCAGCGTAAATTGACCGGTTCAGGTAATGTGGTCGATAGTGACGCGTTACAAGTATTCAGTTACAACGACATCAACCGTATTTTAAGCAACGTCCCTGGGCTGTATATCCGCGATGAAGAAGGGTTTGGCCTTCGTCCTAATATTAGTATCCGGGGGACTTACAGCGATCGCAGTGGCAAGATCACGCTGATGGAAGATGGTGTGTTGATCGCACCTGCGCCTTATACCGCCTCGTCGGCCTACTACTTTCCCACCGCCGGTCGGATGCACGCTGTAGAAGTTTTAAAAGGACCCTCTGCTATTACGACGGGTCCTTACACCATTGGTGGTGCAGTGAATATGATTTCAACGCCCATCCCATATGAAAAGGCTGGATTTTTGCGCCAAGAATGGGGTAGCTATGGCGGTATCCGAACCCACCTAAATTACGGTGATGGCAGCAACGATTTTGGCTATCTCGTGGAATACCATGGTGGCCGTTCGGATGGCTTTGCCAATATTGACAATAGCGACGGCGATACGGGGTTTAGCATCGACGATGTGATGGCGAAATTGCGTTACCGTGACACGCTTTTTGGCCTCGATGCGGAATACGGGTTAAAACTTCAGGCCTCTGAAGAAACTTCGGAGCAAACGTATGTGGGTCTTACCGAGTTAGATTTTGTTCAAGCGCCACAGCGTCGCTATGGCTTGAGCCGTGAAGATCAAATGGACAACCAACACCGTCAGGGTATGCTGAGTTTGGTGCTCCAAGGGGCCGACTGGAAAGTGACCAATCACGCCTATTACAACCGTTTCGAGCGCGACTGGTACAAGGTCGATAAGATTGATAATGAAGGCATCGATGAGGTGTTGATCTGTGCAACCTCTGCTTCATGTCACGGTATGACCAGTGCTTACGGCAGTTATGATCAAGCTTGGGCACAGGCGGTGTTAGACGGCACCGTGGCCGCCGATGTTGCCATCAAACACAATAACCGTGCGTACGTGGCCAAGGGCCTTCAATCAAAATTTACGTGGGAGAGGGATAACCACAATGTTGAAGCCGGCATCCGCTACCACGAAGACTACGAAGCGCGACTTCAACCGACCGATACCTGGGTTCAGGGAGCAGACGGCAGCTTTGCTCTGGCCCAGTTAGGCAGTGCATCTGCTTCCAAAAAACGCAGTCACGCCAGTGCCATTTATGTACAAGACCAGATGCAATTCGGCCAGTGGAAAGTGGTGCCGGGCATTCGTCATGAAAGTTTCGATATCGCGGGCGTTTCCTCAAATGAAACCTTGGGTGGTCTCGCTCTGGGCTATCAGCTGAGTGAGGCGAGCTATTTGTTCGTCGGCGTTCACCAAGGTATGTCCCCCTCGGCCTCCAGCGCGAGTGATGCTGAAAAAGCCACCAATACGGAGTTTGGATGGCGCTACCAAGCGGGGGCAACTGACATTGAATTAGTTGGCTTTCACAGCGATTACAATAACATCATTGGGGTGTGCACCAATTCCGGCGGCGCGGGAACGCAAGCGTGTGAAGCCGGTGATACTGAAAACGGTGGTGCCGCTACCGTTCAAGGTGTGGAGTTCCAGCTTGCGCAGCAAACATACACCGACAGTGGTTGGCAAATTCCATTGAATGTGACTTATACCTATACCGATGCCAGCTTTGACACCAGTTTTGTGGGTGCCAGTGTGTGGGGCGCAGTTAACGCTGGAGACCGCTTGCCCAACTTGCCGCGCCATCAATTAGCCTTCCAGCTGGGTGCTGAAAAAGGCGATTGGCGTGGCGATGTGAGTTTACGTCACCGCAGTGCCACCTGTTCTGCCGCGGCCTGCGAAATGTACCAGGGGATCGACGCTTTCAGCACGCTCGATGTCGCACTGCGTCATCAGTACAACAGCCAAACTAGCCTTTACGGTAAGATTGACAATTTGCTGGATGAGCAAGATGCCATTGTGTCTCGGGAGCCTAAAGCCGGCGCGCGAGCCCAAAAACCACGCACCTTTACTGTGGGTGTGACCTTAGCGTTTTAACGTTCTTCGTTGTAGTAGTTCCTTTGCCCGCCTCGCGCGGGCTTTTTTTTACATGTGCGTTGCTTTTTGGTTACTTAATGCATAGATTTAAGTAAGCGCAAAGGATACTAATGATGATACCCAACCAAGCATTTGCGCAGGGAAGCCTCAAAAATCTCTTCCGTTTTGTGTCTGCAATGTATGGCACGGCTTTTTTGTTAGCTTTTTTATTGCATCCCTATCCCGAATACCCATGGTTTGGGGTTATTCAATTAGCCATGTCGGCTTATGTCTTTTCTGGTTTCATTTGGCAAAAATTTCTGCCTGAAAAAACCATGCTGTTGTATGTGAGCTTGGCCGTATTCATTTCCATGTTTCCCTTGTTATTTCGCTATGATTCACCAGCCTATATCGGCCTTCACACGGCGACACTGTGTCTGATACTCGCCATGAGCCTGCCTGTTACGTATGGTTTTATTATCAGTGTCATCGCACTTTTTATCGCGCTGGCCGTGCCCATAATATTCGGCTGGATAGCGCTTAATGCTGCGTATATTCAATGGAGTATCTACCTGTTTCTTTCGAGTCCTATTTTTCTTTTAGCGGTCTACCAATTCAGAACAAAAGCAGAAACGTTGGTGTATGGCGCACAAAAAGCCGAGCGTACTACCCGACAATTTTTGACGAATACATCGCATGAACTCAAAACACCGCTCAATGGAATCATGGGTATCAATGAAATTCTCAGGCATCGATCACTTCCACAAGATGTTCAAGAACTGCTGACACTCTCTCATAAAGCCATTCAACATTTAGATTTTTTAATCGACGAATTACTGGATTTAACACGTTTAGAAAGCAACGCCTTTGCGCCTAAAAACGCACCTTTTGAAATGAGTGACGTGTTGTTTCGCTTGGTTAAACAGTTCGAGCATGTTGCGATAGTAAAGGGCGTTAGCATTGATTATGACTTTGATATCCCCGTGGATATCCATTTTTCTGGTGACCCCAAGTGCCTGTTTAAGATTTATCGTGCCTTGTTAGATAATGCCGTTAAATTTTCCCCTCAAGGCCATATTAAGGTCGTGGCCAGAGTGGAGTATGTCTCTGGCGACAAAGCAGGGGTGGTCTTTGAAGTTCAAGATAACGGGCCGGGGATACCTAAGGCCTCTCATGCGACAATCTTTGAGCCCTTTGTGCAGTTGGATGGTTCGCTATCTCGTCAACATGAAGGTATGGGACTTGGGCTGACCTTGGCTAAACGTCTAACCGAGTCCATGTCAGGTAGCATCGACCTATCTTCAGCCGAGGGTAAAGGGGCGACGTTTACTGTGCATATCCCTATGGTGGTTTTAACGCCCGATGTCTCGCCTTATGACATCGATGACCAACCAACATCTACAGCGGCGGTGCATCAACGGAATATTCTCATTCTGACGGAGGGCATGGATGCAGATCTGCATTTTGAAAATGTACTGTCATTGAACGGCGCTGTCATACATCGAGAGAACACTATGTTCGAGGCGATTAAACGCGTTCAGCAAGGACAGGTGGAGATGCTGTTTATGTGGGTAAATGACTTTCATCAAGGCGTATATAACACCCTTCAAATTCTAAGAGAGATGGCCCCTGATTTGCCAATAATGGGGATTGTAGATCCGGAAGCGACAGAAGGATTATCCACCGCATTGTCACTTGGCATGAATGGCTATATCACCACTGATATGGAAGATTCATTGGCGCTCGGACTTGTCGCAAACTGTCTTAAAGCCCGTACTGTGATCGGTTCGTCAAAAATACGCGTCAACCACTGAGACGCTATGCTGCCCAGTGAATGGGCATAGAACGATGCGTAAAGGCAATATTACGGTGACGTTAACACATAAATTACAGCAGACGCGGGCGGTAGGGACTACACTTTACTTTCTTTATGCCATAGGACAGGTCCCGTTTTGAGCAACGAATTTCCCACCGACGTAAAACTTGAACTGCGCAACTTCCGCGAAGACGATCTCGACCAACTCGAAACCTTGATGGAAAAAGTCTACCCAGACTTAGGGGGCTCTTGGCCACGCGAGACGTTATTGGCACTGACAAAGGAATTTCCTGAAGGACAGATTTGTATTGTTGACGGCAACAAGATTGTAGCCGCAGCCCTTACTGTGAAGTGCGATCACGACCGCTTTAGCAAAGCCCATACCTACGACGACCTTATCGGCCGGCGCGAGCGAATTAAGCACGACCCAGAAGGGGATGCCCTCTATGGTATGGATGTATTTGTTGATCCTGACTATCGTGGCTATCGTTTAGGCCGTCGCCTTTACGATGCCCGCAAAGATCTTTGCGTGAACCTGAATTTGCAGGCCATTCTCTCGGGTGGGCGCATTGTTAAATATCATGAGTATTCCAATACGATGTCGCCCATGGATTACATTGCGGCGGTTCGTCAACGTGAAATTTACGACCCCATTTTAAGTTTTCAGCTGGTCAATGATTTTGACGTAAAACGTATTCTGAAAGACTACCTGCCTGAAGATGAAAAGTCAGAGGGCTTTGCCACCTTGCTCGAATGGAGCAACATACTTTATGAGCCCGAAGTCACCGACGTAACCGAGTTCAAAAAGTCTACCGTGCGTGTGGGCATTATTCAGTGGCAAATGCGTTTGCCTGCCTCGTTTGAGGCCTGGATGGAGCAAGTGGAGTTCTTCGTTGACACCATGGCCGACTACACCGCCGACTTTGTCTTGTTTCCTGAGTTTTTTAACGCACCCCTCATGTGCCTTACCGATGCCCCCAATCAGTATGAAGCCATTCGTGAGCTCGCCAAATACGCCCAGCGCACCGTTCAGGCCATGAGCCAGTTGGCGGTGGCCTACAACATTAATATTATTGCAGGCAGTATCCCTGAGTTAGACGCAGACGAAACACTCTACAACAACGCGTATCTGCTTCGCCGTGATGGCACGGTTGAAGTACAGCCCAAAATTCATATTACCCCGCACGAGCGTCGCGATTGGGTGATTGAGGGTGGCCACACCTTACAAGCCTTCAACACCGATGCGGGCAAAATTGGTATTTTGATTTGTTACGACGTGGAATTCCCAGAACTGGGAAGGCTACTGGCCGAACAAGACATGGATATCTTGTTTGTGCCGTTTTGGACAGATACCAAAAACGGTTTCTTGCGCGTGCAGCGTTGCGCCCAGGCTCGCGCTATTGAGAACGAATGCTATGTGGTGATTGGCGGAAGTGTGGGTAACCTACCGCAAGTGCACAACGTGGATATTCAATACGCCCAATCAGCGGTATTTACGCCATCGGATTTTGCCTTCCCTCATGATGCCATTTTGGCCGAGAGTACCCCGAATACCGAAATGGCGTTGGTGGCCGACCTCGACATTACTCGTCTACAACAATTGCGCCATAACGGCTCGGTGACTAACGGAAAAGATCGTCGCCTAGATTTGTACAGTATTCTGTGGAATAAGTAGCACAAAGCCCCGTCACAAGGGGCTTTAATTGCAAAGGTGAGGGCATAAATTTCGCTTGACGGCGTTTAAAATTTGCACATAATTTGCGCAATTTCATCACTTGGATTCGTGTATGCGTCTTGTGTCTTTTGATGCTTTTCGTACTTGTCGTCTTCCCAATGCTCACTACATCAAACCCGATCATTCATCCCGCAGCCTTGAACTCATCAAGGCCGCTGATTGGTGCCTTTTCCCCGAATACTGGCAGGTGAATACCCTCGTATTTGGCCTGAATAAACGGATTTTCCCAAGCCTTCCCAGCTATCTGTTGGGGCACAATAAAATTGAATTCTCCCGTGTGATGACAACCCTGTGGCCACAGCATATACCGCAGACCTTCATTTTAGATAACAGCCCACAAGCCCGTGAAGACATTCTTGCGGTGATGGATTTTCCCTTTGTCTGTAAAACCCCTAAATCCAGTGAGGGCAGGGGCGTGTTTCTCATTGAAAACCGTGCCGATTTCATGCGCTACTGTGACACCCACCCCGTGCTGTACGTGCAAGAGTACCTACCTATCGACCGCGATTGCCGCATTGTTGTGATCGGCGAAGCGGTGGTGGCCAGTTATTGGCGCGTGGCGGGCGAGGGCAACTTCCACAACAACATCGCTCAAGGCGGTAGCTTATGCTTTGACCCTGTGCCACAGCGTGCCATTGATCTGGTGTTAGAGGTAGCAAAAACCCTAGGCATTGACCACGCCGGCTTCGATGTCGCCATGGTGGGTGGTCATCCTTATATTTTTGAGTTCAACCGCCTGTTTGGAAACCATGGGTTAACCGTACAAGGCATCGACCCTAGCAGCAACATACTGCAGTGGCTGGAGGCCAATAGCTTGCCTGATCAAACCCCACCGAAGACCCCGGAAATGGCGACTGGCAAGCGCCGCAAAATGAGACCTTTGCGTGCGGCTTAAGGTTGGCGCAATTGGCATGGGCGCACGGCATAATTCCTTGTAGGATGGGGGCATGATTAATCCCTATTAGGAATTTCCGTGCACATTCAAGACATACTGAAGGCCGTTGAACAAGGCGAGACGCCCGTTATTCCCGACAACTGGGTGCAAGGCCGAACCATTTATGGCGGGCTTAGCGCCGCCATCATGCTGCAAGCCGCCCAACAGGGCGTTGACCCCGAGCGTAAACTACGCGCCTTAGACGTGAATTTTACCCGCCCGTTTGAGGCACAAATGCCCTACGAGATTGAGACCGAAACCCTCGGCGAAGGCAAAACCGTGTGCGTGAGAAACGTGCGCATCATCCAGCAAGGCAAGGTGCGCGGTAATCTGCGCGCCGACTTTTGCCGACCCCTCGATAACCCTGTACTCATCGATAAATTTCAGGTGCCCAACATACGCCCACAAGCCAAATGCCTTCCTATGCAAGGGCCACTGCTACCGACCTTTTTCTACCACATGGAGGCCTACCTAGCGTCCAAAGCGCCTCCTTTTGCCGGCAGCGATGTGGCCGAAATGCACGGCTGGATGCGCTACAAAGAAGCCCCCAAACACAGCTCGGCCCCTTTGCTAGTGGGCTTGATCGACGCCTGGCCACCGACGGCGTCTACCCATTACACACGCCCGGTCCCCATGTCGACCATAAGCTGGCACATGCACTTCACATTAGATGCCGACAATTTCGGCCCACACGACTTCTTGGGGTATCACTCCGTGGCGGATTTTGATGAAGCGGGGATCAGTTCTTCCACCGCTTGGATATGGCGGCCCGATGGGCGACTGCTGGCCAAGAGCGTGCAAACGAATATTATTTATGGGTAGGTTGGTAGGCTTCGACGCTTTCGCGGTGGTATAGAAAGCGCCGGCCTTCTTTAATCGCATATAAAGCGCCTGATTCACGAAGGTGCATGAGGGTGCAGTCGGATATCTTCAAATATTTTTTGACGTCCAGTGAGCTCATAAACTCACTTGCTGATGGTTCTTTATGCAGGGTTCTACCCCTATCAACCTCGGCGATAATCGACAGACTCAAGGCGCATTCCTCACGTAACCGATTCACGATAATGTGTTCGGTATGGTCAGTATGTGGTGCGGTTGGGAAGGCTTCTTTGGTGATCTCATAAATCCGTTGTATGTCTTTTGATGTTTCAGGGGGAATCGTAATTTTCATGTTTAGGGAGGTTGCTTCTGAGTCAAACTTCAGATGGGGTCTTGCGCTTGGTTTTAAAGGGAAACAACAACTGCCCCCAATAGCTGCTGGGATAGCCCGGCAGGCGCACGCCGTACTGTGTGGGCCATTGGTCACCGGGTAGGTAAAACGTACCAAACATCCAATCGATTACCGGAAAGTGGACGGCAAAGTTCTTGTCGTAGCTGGCCTGTTGGTCGTTGTGGTGCCAATGGTGGTATTGAGGGGTGGCAATCACATAGCGCAGCCAACCGAAGTTGATACCCACGTTGGCGTGTAGCAGTACGGTATGAAAGGCCATGATGAGGATGTAACCAATGATCGCCTCG
>DATHYR010000263.1:0-1269 GCA_035458985.1 Pseudomonadales bacterium | reverse complement strand
CCGCCAACCTGTCCTGCACCCAAAATGATAATTTTCATGGCCTTGCCTAATCCCTAATGAGTCGCTTTGTATAGTCGGGCATAATAAAACCCGTCCATATTGTCTTGTCCAGGTGTGATTTGCCAACCAATATCATCGGGATGGAGTTGGTTAGCGATTGGCTGCAACACAGCGTCAGGTGTTTTAGCTAAAAATGCCTGAATTTGTTGTTTATTTTCTTGAGGTAAAATAGAGCATGTCGCATACAAGAGTGTGCCACCGGGTTTGAGCCACTGCCAGCAATGTTCAAGGATTTGTTGCTGTAATTGTGCTAGCTCTTCGATATCGTGATTTTTGCGTAACCATTTGATATCTGGATGACGACGGATCACGCCAGTAGCCGAACAAGGGGCATCGAGTAAGATGCGATCAAATTTGTCACCTTGCCACCAAGCGTCAATATTGGCGGCATCGCCATGAATTAACTTGGCTGACAGGGATAAACGGTCGAGGTTTTGTTGCACACGGGCTAAGCGTTTTTCATCAAAATCGACGGCGACTAACTCGATACTTGGTTCTAGCTCTAGTAAATGACAGGTTTTTCCACCCGGTGCGGCGCAAGCATCCAATATCAATTCATTTGCTTTTGGTGCTAACAGGGTGGCAGCCCATTGAGCGGCGCCATCTTGAACCGAGGCTGCACCATCATGAAAGTGTGGCAATATTGCGACGTCTTTAGGGCTTGCCAGTAAGATGGCATCTTCACTGGAACCCATCGTTGCTTCAATGTCTTGCGCCGCCAGTGCGTCGAGATACTGCGCTCGAGTTTGAGACAAACGGTTATTGCGCAGCCACATGGGTGGCCGTTCGTGGCTTTGTTCAATGATCTGTTGCCATGAGTCGGGATAGGCTTCTTTGAGACGTTTAACCAGCCAGCCTGGTGTGTTGTAGGTCAAGGTATCGGAATCGGTGCTCAGTGGTGAGTTTTCACGCTGAATATTGCGTAACACACCGTTAACCACCTTGACTAACCCTTCAAAACGCAACTGCCGACAAGCTTCGGCGGTTTCTGAAATGGCGGCATGGCTCGGAATGCGAGTGAAATACAGTTGATAACAGCCAACGATTAATAGCTGGTGGACGATGCGTTGTTTACCCTTGAAGGTTTTTGCTAAACAGTCTGCAACCCGCTTTTCGAGCTGCGGTAAATGCCGCATCACGCCGTAACAGAGTTCTGCTACGAGTGCTTTGTCTTTGCCATTGACGAGCGACTTTTGTTGTTCTGGCAAC
>DATHYR010000262.1:0-1619 GCA_035458985.1 Pseudomonadales bacterium | reverse complement strand
GTCTTAGCCAACATCCCTGGCTAGTTATCCTTGACGATGACGGCAGTTTCTTTAGTTGTCCCATTGATGACGATCCCGACATAGGCCGCGTTGTCCACGTCGCCCGGCCCGAATAGCAATTTGCGTTGTCATGTTTCGTGTCATTTGCCTACGATAAATTGATGCTTACCAACGACGAATATGCTGATCTTGTACGCGAAGTCGCATCTGAATTGCTTATCGACTTGTGTGCTATTTCTCAACCGGAAGTTTCCGACGTAACGCTACGAAAGATCCACGCACTAAATGTTGCTGCATTGCAGCAAATCCTTGAATTATCCACGCCAATTATTTTACGCAATGCCACCCGATTTAGTGACAGTTAGGGCAGTATGTTGTCACATCGCTGGTTTGAACCCGATGATGTTTATTGGGATTCGGAGTTTGAAGATATTGAAACGGGCATGGAAAACGTCTATTCGGACATTAACGTTCGAAAGACGGTGGTAATGGGTTTCTACACCGCTGGGGCCGCGGATACGCCAGACATGGACGAAGAACCGTTTGATGACTGGGAAGATGAATGGGAATCAGAACCGCGTACTTGGTTCCAATTCTTCTTAGATTTGCTGGCATGGTGGAAGGGGTGGCAATGAATGAAAACAAGGCACGCCGGCAAATCATTGGCGATTTGCTTAAACAATATCCGACGTCACCAAAGCAAACGCTGGCCAGGTTGCTACACAAACAATACCCGCAGGAATTCGAAAGCGTAGAGATTGCACGCACGTCAATCAGGTACTACACCGCATCGCAAGGTAAGACGAAGGGGCGAGTTATCATGGACGACAAACGCAAACCTACAACGCTAAAGATACCCAAAGGCGATAGACGGAGCCGAAAGGCATGGATTGCGTCCGATGGCGAATGGCTGGTGACGGGCGATTGGCACATCCCTTACCACCATGAAATATCCATCGAGGCAATGTTGCAACATGCCCACGATGCAAAGATTCGCCAGTTGTATCTAAACGGTGACATTTGCGACTTTTACCAGGCGTCCCAATGGATGCGTGATCCACGCCAACGAAATATGCAGGATGAGATTGACATGCTGCATGAAATCCTTGACATGCTTAAATCGCGTTTTGATGTCATTGCGTACAAGATTGGCAACCATGAATATCGGCTAACACGCAAGTTGTTTTCATCCGTTCCCGAATTGGCCGTGTTGAATCAATTCAGTGTCGATAAAGTCCTAGACTTGAAATCGCGTAACATTGACATAATCAAGGACAAACAACGGGCCAAGTTTGGTGGCTTGTCCGTTTGGCATGGGCACGAATTGCAAAAGGGGCTTACCGTTCCCGTCAACATTGCCCGTGGCGTCTGGCTGCGAACCAACGAACGCGGATTATGTAGCCACTACCACCGAACATCCACCCACGTCGAAGTTGCCGGCGTTGGGGAACATACCTACACCTGCTATTCCATCGGTTGCATGTGCGACTTGTCGCCCGACTATGCACCCGTCAACAAGTGGAATCATGGATTTGCCGTAATTGATGTCACAGGCAAAAGTTATCAGGTGTCAAATTATGTTATCGACCGCGGGAAGGTTCACGCTGCTGGTTAGCTTG
>DATHYR010000261.1:0-1271 GCA_035458985.1 Pseudomonadales bacterium | reverse complement strand
GCTGGCGCGTGTTCTTTATGTCTTGCGCCGAATTGTTTGGCTATCGCGAGGGGAAAGAATGGTGGGTTAGCCATTATCTTTTTGAACATTCCCGCGGCACTTCGTAAGATTAATCATGGCCAAGACTCTTTTAAATATTTTCCTCTTTCAGGTGGGATGGTTTGCCTGCGTGCTCAGTGGTGCGACCCAACGACCGTGGATCGGTGCACTCATCGCCATATGCATTGTGGCCATCCATCTGTTCCGGGCACCTGTGGCTGAAGCGGAATTCAAACTGGTGTTGATTGCCGTTGGTATTGGGGCCGTATGGGACAGTCTGCTCGTGTGGTTAGACTGGCTGCAATACTCTTCCGGCATTCTTATCCCAAATACGGCCCCGTATTGGATCGTGCTCATGTGGGGATTGTTCGCCACGATTTTGAATGTCTCCCTTCGTTGGCTGCGGGGGCGTTGGTTGATTGCTGCCATTGCCGGAGGTCTTGGAGGCCCATTGGCCTATTATGGGGGGCACCGGTTGGGAGCTCTCGAATTCGGAGACCAAAACGCTGCGTTGATCGCGTTAGCCTTAGGGTGGGCGGTCGTCACGCCCATCTTGGTGGCGCTGTCCGAACGGTTTGATGGCTATGCGCCAGTATTGACTGGGAGGGCCACATGAGTTTTTCAATCTACATGTCTGGCCTATACGCCACTCTTGTCCTGGCGGTACTTACGTGGTTGGTCAGTGTGATTAAGCGGGACGTGAGTATTGTGGACAGCATGTGGTCTGTCATGATTTTCGCGGCTGCGTTTGTCTACTCCAGCAGCGTGGAGCCTTATTGGAATCGTTCCTCTCTGGTTCTCACACTTGTCCTGCTTTGGGCATTGCGCCTGACTTTGTATATCACTTGGCGAAATTGGGGTGAACCCGAAGATGCCCGATATCAAGCCATTCGTCGCAAGTATGAACCAAGTTTTGCCCTGAAAAGCCTCGGGATCATCTTTGTGTTTCAAGCTTTCCTGGCCTGGATCATCTCCATGCCATTGTGGGTCGCCTTGACCGTGCCATTTGAATCCAGCTTGTTCGACATTGTAGCTGTGACCTTGTGGGCGATCGGGATGATCTTTGAATCCGTAGGCGATTGGCAGCTTGCTCGTTTTAAGGCAAATTCTACTAACTGGGGAAAGGTGATGAATCGCGGGTTATGGCGCTATACACGCCATCCCAATTATTTCGGGGAATGTCTTATCTGGTGGGGATTTTTTCTGTTCGCGGTCCCCACCGGCGCTTGGTG
>DATHYR010000260.1:0-1083 GCA_035458985.1 Pseudomonadales bacterium | reverse complement strand
ATAAATCCAGAACCCATGCGCTGTGGGTAGTAGAAATCACGCAGCACCGTAGTTTCTGTGACTTTAGGCAGCCTAAATACTACTGTGTCCAAATCAATAAGCATCACATCGCCCTTGATGATAGGCTTAAACGCTTCTATTTTTGACCACCAACCCGGCAAGTCATACTCAAGAGGTATCGTGGGTACACCCTGAACGGACACATCCGACAAGCACACTAAATCAGGAACTTGCCTTGCCAACCAATGCACATGCTCTGGACTGTAATCGCCACCGCTTTTAAGTACGCATAAAGTTACCATGTAAAAACGTAGTCCTTCCCAATGCGTTCAACCCTGCGTGCACCCCATGAGTATAGCAATGCACATGCAGCCATGTCGGGTATCCCATAACGCTGATTAAGCCCATTTTCCTCGACCATTATCACAGGTCGATAATTTTGAATTGTCTGCTCACCACCTAGCAATACATCGTATTCCAAACCTTCTACGTCAATCTTAATAAAATCCGGCGCAAGTTTTAAGCTGTCTAAAGTAATCATCTGCACTTGATCGCCTGCCACAACATGCCGCTGTCCTGTGTTCTCTGTACCGTCAGCCATTGCAACCAACTTATGTTCTTTGCCAAGTGCTGCATTGATAACCGTAGCGCGTGGGTCTATCTGTTTGTGCAGGCTTCCAGGTTCAATCGCCTCCACATTCGAAAACCGTTTAAGCAACTTGCGCGTAACAATGCCGCGATGCGCTCCGCAATCTACTGCTTGACCAAAGTTTCTCACATGGCTTAATGCCTGAGCTATCGTACGGTCGTGGTGGTTTTCTGGTAAGTCTTGCAGCATATAAAAAAGCCCCACGTTATTAAAGCAGGGCTTTCTATTAGGCCAATGCTTTATTAAGCAGAAGCCAGGGTCAACACACCTGCCGTGTGCTTAATGGATGTTGCGACTTGATCCCAATTCCCGCCTGTTGCCAGTTCTGCGTCAGTAGGCGACTTGCCACCAGATGCGGTATCCCAAGCGTAGCCCTTTAGCGAAATTCCGAAGTCGTAATCAGCTTGAAGTGTGGTTTCAATTCGCTGCTTGCC
>DATHYR010000259.1:0-1211 GCA_035458985.1 Pseudomonadales bacterium | reverse complement strand
TTGTTCAGCGTGAGCGTGTACGAGTTCCCGTTGACCGTGATCGCGAGCGCGTTCGTGGAGTTGTCGATAAATGTGCTAGACTGGCACGTGAGCAATGAGGTGTTTGTGATTGCTGTCAGTGGTGCGGTGGGTACTGTGATCGTGGTGTTGGCTACCCCGTAAACATCAGTACCTTTTACAAGTCGTAGGTTTGACACATAACCGTTTAGGTATAGTGAGCTTGAACTTGCGTAGCCTATGCGCGTTATGTTTCGCGTTGTTGGCAGTGTGTACCCGTTGGTGCTGGTGCCTATTGATGAGCCGTTGAGCCATACGCGGGTTGTTGTTCCATTATAACCAACCGTTACATTGTGCCACATGCCAGCGGTAGGCGCTGTAACGCTAATTGATGTGACAACTCCTGATGTGTTCCACTGCACATATAAAACCCCAGTTTGGATAAAAACTTGCCACTGTATTCCGTTTGTTGTGTTCCAATTTGCAGCCCCACCTCCCCTACTATAAAAGGCTCCATCGCCAGCTGCGTTTTGAAAGAACCAACACTCAAATGTGTACGTAGTGTTATTATCAAGAGCTGCGCTGTCCGCAATACTTAAATAGTCCCCGGTGCCGTCGAAGTATCCCGACCAGTCGGTCATGCCAAACGGGTTGGTTGGTACAAGCCGCGAGTCGGCGGCTGCTGTGATTGAGAAGGCGTTGGTGGAGTTGTCGATGAAAGTGCTGCTTTGGCAGGTCAGTAGTTGCGTGTTGGTTACCGCAGTCAGTGGTGTGGTTGGCACAGTGAAGTT
This sequence comes from Pseudomonadales bacterium, assembly GCA_035458985.1. Taxonomy (GTDB): domain Bacteria; phylum Pseudomonadota; class Gammaproteobacteria; order Pseudomonadales; family JAHEIH01; genus JAHEIH01. The sequence continues at coordinate 423 of DATHYR010000259.1, read as the reverse complement.
TGAGGTGTACAGTGCGGTTCCATTGACAAGTCTAGCATTTGATATATAACCTTGGAATGGCAGTGTGCCATCCCGGCGTGTTCCAATATAAAGGCCTAGATTGCTGTTGTTGACCGAGGATCCGCCAAGGGTGGTGCTGGTATTTTCTGACTGGCCGTTGACATACAGGGTTAAGCTGCTGCCGTTTCGTACCAATGCCACGTGGTACCATTGATTGTTTGATACCGGAGATCTACCTGCTAGGGTCACCTGTGATGTTGATCCTCCGTAGGCCACAGCACCTTGGAATTTGCCCGATGTAATGGACAACACAAAACTTGAGTTCACATCCGAAGCCGCAGAAGTTTCCCATTGATTAAACAAAAAGCTGGTGGACGCAGAGTTCTGTGGCAGTACCCAGGCCTCAATGGTAAAGTTGTTGGT
>DATHYR010000258.1:0-2411 GCA_035458985.1 Pseudomonadales bacterium | reverse complement strand
ACTGTGCCTGTAGCACTCAAGGTGACATCTTCTTCTACCGTGCCAGTTTGTGCAGCAGAGGTAATGACGGGCGCATCGTTCGTGCCGGTCAATGTGATAGTCACATCTTGGGTAGCGGTGTCGCCTTGGTCATCGGTCACGGTAACGGTGAAGGTTTCAGTATGGGTTTCACCTGCTGCCAACGATTGCTCGTTGTCGAAGGTGTAGGTCCATTCACCAGTAGTAGCATCAATCGCAAAGCTGCCGTAAGTGCCGGTCGCATCGCCTGAGAACGTAGCACTCGCGTTGTTATCCACATCGCTCGCGGTCACGGTGCCTGTCGCTGACAAAGTGACATCTTCTTCTACAGCACCTGTTTGTGCGGCAGAGGTAATGACGGGCGCATCGTTCGTGCCGGTCAATGTGATAGTCACATCCTGGGTCGCAGTCGCCCCTTGATCGTCGGTCACGGTAACGGTGAAGGTTTCGGTATGGGTTTCACCTGCCGCCAACGATTGCTCGTTGTCGAAGGTGTAGGTCCATTCACCTGATTGCGCGTCGATGGCAAAGCTGCCGTAGGTACCAGTGGCATCACCAGTGAAAGTAGCCGTCGCCGAGGTGTCTATATCATGGGAGGTTACAGTACCCGTTGCAGTTAATGTCACATCTTCTTCAACGGCACCATCTTGAGGATCTGTCGTTATGGTTGGTACATCATTTGTACCATTAATCGTAATCGCGACGGTGGTTTCGGTACCATCTGCAGATGTTACGGTAAATGAATCATCCAACTGCTCACCAGCGTTCAAGGCTTGAACATCCGTGTTGGCGTTATCAAGCGTGTACGTCCAGTTGCCATTTTCGTCGATGGTCAGCGAGCCGTAATCTCCCGCTTTGTCTGTTTCGGGCTGGAAGAAGGCTTCATCAGCGTCGGTATCGGTAATCGCGACCGTGCCAGTTGCCGTCAATGTGGCGTCTTCGGTCACTACGCCCGCATCGTCACCAATGGTGCTGTTGCCTTCGGTAAAAGTCGGAGTGTCATTGGTACCATTAATAGTAATGGTAACAGTCTCAGATCCAGAACCATCGGCACTGGTCACTGTGAACACATCGGTCAGGGTATCGCCTTCGCCCAAGGCTTGTACGGCGGCTGAATCATTATCCAAGGTGTATACCCAGGCACCATTGGCGGTCAGAGTGAAAGTACCGTGATTGCCGGTAGTGCCTGTTTGTGGCGCAAATTCAGATTCACCGGCGTCGGTATCAACAATAGTTACAGTACCGCTAGTGCTCAAAACCGTATCTTCGGTCACGCTGCCAACATCACCGGTAATAGTAGGCACGTCATTGGTACCTACAATAGTGATAACCACCTCGGTTTCGGTGCCATCCACACTGGTCACGGGGAAGGTTTCGGTAAGGGTTTCTCCTTCCGGAAGAGATTGAACGGTTTCATTACCGTTATCTAAGTTGTATGTCCAGTTTCCGTCTTCATCAACGGTAAAGTCACCGTATTCACCCTCGGTGTTGTCTTGAGACTGGAACATGTCTTCGCCTGTGTCGACATCATCAATTTCAATCGTACCGTTGGCTTGCAGGGGCTCTTCTTCTTTCACGGTGCCGGCATCGTCGCCAACGGTGTTGCTACCAGGCGTAAAGACGGGTACATCGTTGGTACCGTTAATGGTGATAACCACACTTGTTTCTGTGCCATCCGCACTTAGCACGGGAAAAATTTCGGTCAGCTGATCGCCTTCGCCCAGGGATTGAACTTCGTCGAGCGTGTCATCAAGGGTGTAGGTCCAATTGCCGTTTTCATCGATGTCGAAACTACCAAAGTTGCCTTGGGTATCATTTTGTACTTGGAAGACATTTTCGCCAGCATCGGGGTCATCGATACTAATGGTACCGCTATCGGTTAATGGGCCACCTTCCGTTACTTCACCGCTGTCAGTGCCAAGATTGGCAGGATTATCTGAAGAAACAATAGTCACCGTTACCGTAGCCGTTTCAGTGTTGCCCGTCTCGGTGGTGACTGTATAGGTAAAGGAATCTTCGCCAACAAAATCTTGATCTGGAATATAGGTTACCGTGTTGTCGGCATTAACCGTCGCGGTACCATTAGTAGGATCACTCACGCTGGTGACTGTGCCCTCACCTTCGAAAGTATCGTTACCCATCACGTTGATAATAACGGGAGTATCTTCATTGATTTCTACACCATCATTCACAATGTCAACGATAGGCACAACCGTAAAGGTTGTAGAACCCGTATCCGTTAACTCGCCATCGCTAACCTCAAAGCTCACAACGACGTCACCATTGAAATCAGGATCAGGGGTGTAAGTAAATGTCCCGTCACCATTATTTGTTATGGTGCCATTATCGACGGTGACATTTGTCACGAATAATTCATCGGCGGCGTTATCAAC
>DATHYR010000257.1:0-1396 GCA_035458985.1 Pseudomonadales bacterium | reverse complement strand
GAAGGCCGCGATGGTCAGTATTGTGATTGTGTATCTGATCGGGTTTATCGCCATCGTTAAATTCTTGGTTGAATATGTGGTGACCGGTGGCTAATCCGTCAAAGAACAAAGGCACTGCAGCGGAAACCGCTGTTGTTAAATACGCGTGGTCGCGGGGTTTTGTTGATGCTGAACGCATAGCCCTAGCGGGCGCCAATGACCAGGGCGATGTTGTGTTAATGCGTGACCCGAAAATCATTCTTGAGATTAAGGCAGGCAAGTCGGCGCAAACCGCTAGTCTAGGTCAGATCAGTAAATGGTTAGATGATACGCAACGCGAACGCGATAACGCCGGCGCCAAACATGGTTTCCTTATTGTGCAACGTCAAGGGTTCGGAAATGGTAGGGTCGCCAATTGGGAGTGTTGGACGCTTGGCGATGATCACGGCGCATTTGTTGAATGTGACAAGGCGTTCACCACTGTCATGGTTAGTGTTGAAAACATGTTTGATGCGATAGGGGAAACTTATGCCAAGAATTAGTGAAGATATTTTAACCGACATGACAAACGAAACATGGCGTCAGCAGGCCGCATGTTTCGGACACGATCCTGAAATGTTTTTTCCCATTGGGTTGAATGACGTTAACCCTGAGGCATTGGCTATATGTCAGTCATGCCCCGTAAGGTTGCAATGTTTGGATCATGCAATACAAAACAATTACGCCTCAGGCATTTGGGGCGGCGAACGATTTAGCGTTGGAAGGAGACACCGTGCAATCAGAGACCGAAATAGACGCGCTGCTTAACTGGTTGATTCTGTTGAAAGGGCTACGCGCCGACCGTGCAGAGATTGATATGCAAATTGAAGTGGCTGAGGCGCACATCAAAGACGCGCTAGGCGATGCTGAGGTTGGCACTATCAATGGTGAACCGGTAGTGCGTTGGTCGTATGTGACAACTAACCGATTCGATCAAAAGGTGGCAAAGGAATTGATGTCACCTGAGCAACTGGCGCAATGTACTAAGGCAACAGAGTCACGCCGGTTCACGATTGTTGGCGACTGATATGGGCAAATTGAAAGATACGACAACGACGGACACACCGCCGTTAGATCTTGCCAGGTTACTAATTAACCGCGTTAATGAATTCAACAACTGGTCGCCGAGATCGCTTCAAACAACCATTGGTGCATCAGAAATTGGGCATCCGTGTACGCGTCGATTGGGTTACAAAATGCTTGCCGTTGAACCGGTGAACACGGATTCGGATTCGTGGCCCGCCATTGTCGGCACTAGCGTTCACAAGTATTTGGAACGCGCCTTTGGCAAAGATCCTGAATATTTGACCGAGGTGAAAATAAGCCTAGAACCATGGACTAAAGGCACCGCCGACCTAGTGCATTTGCCGTCAAAAAC
>DATHYR010000256.1:0-1576 GCA_035458985.1 Pseudomonadales bacterium | reverse complement strand
CCTCGCAATTGATAAGTGCACAAGGTAACTGATTGTCTATTTCCGTGCACAACGCATGAAGTCGCTCGTCTAGTATGTCTAACCCCTCTAGAACGATCGATGCCCCTTGGTCAATCGCCTGGTTCATTCGTGATTTGTCTATGAAGCATAGCTTTCTCTTTTGAACAAATTTCCAAAGGAAATCATCGTCAAATGTGAGAGCCTTACCCTGAAGCGTCACTTGAATCCAATCAGGTGTAATCAAGGGATTTGCAATACACTCTTTTAGTTTCGATAAAGAAAAATAGTCTTGGGGATTGATCAGCTGTCTGCGGCGTGAAAAAGGATCGCTCTTTATCGAGAGTGATTCGAGCAGAAATTGTGTGGGCAGAGAAACGTTTGCGCTCATTGGTTTACTATCAGATGAATAGTACGCAACATTAAAATACTTTGGTAAAAAAATCCATGGCTATTCCAAGTCCAGAGTCAGTAGCGGGTTCGACGCGTGTTCCGGCGACAACACTCACCGAATTTTCTACGCAGATGTTTAGTGTAGCTGGCCTTTCCGCTCCTGATGCGGCAACCGCAGCGGGAGTTTTGATTAACGCCGACCTGCGTGGGGTCTGGTCGCACGGTGTTATTCGGCTTCCAATGTATATACAGAGGCTTCAAAATAAAGTTGCAAACTCCAAACCTAATATTCAAACGCAGCAGGTGGCCCACTCTGCAGTGAGTGTTGATGGCGATCATGGCCTAGGTCTGGTAGTTGCCCCTGCTGCCATGTCGGCCACCATAAAACTTGCCAAACAGACCGGTATCGCAGTTGCTGGGGTTAAAAATAGCGGCCACTTTGGTGCGGCAAGCTACTACTTGCAGCAGGCCATCGATGAAGATTGTATTGGCCTAGTGTTTACGAATGCATCAAAGGCACTGCCACCATGGGGAGCAATGGCGCCCTTCTTTGGCACAAGCCCCTTTGGATTTGCGGCGCCCACCTATCCCGGAGAGGTCTTCATGCTGGACATGGCGATGTCCCGAATTGCTCGGGGCAAACTTAAGTTCGCCGCCCAACGCGGAGAGCAGATACCCCTGGGTTTTGCCCTTGACGCCAAAGGCAGGCCAACAACCGATGGCGCGGCAGCCTTTGAGGGCATCATGCTTCCGTTTGGCGAGCATAAGGGTGCTGCAATGTCGTGGATGATGGATATTCTCGGGGGTGTATTCACTGGGGCCGCATTTGGCGGCGATGTCGCAAACCCATTTAAGCGATTTGACGTCACTCAGGGAGTAGGCCATACCTTCATAGCAATACGAGCAGATCTCTTTGAGCCCCTAACGGTGTTCAAAGATCGAATGAGTGAGCTACTCAAGAGGGTTAAAAACCTACCCAAGGCTCACGGCGTTGATGAGATTCTCTCCCCTGGAGAGCCCGAGAACCGTAAGGCATTGTTAAACCTTCAACAGGGCATTCCCTTAACGCGAGATGTCATTGAGAGCTTGAATTCTACCGCCCAACGCCTTGGAGTGGCGCAATTTGTTCTATGATCCTCAGCGCGAGAGAAACATGAAAAATATCCTGATGTTGATGGCTGGTATT
>DATHYR010000255.1:0-1899 GCA_035458985.1 Pseudomonadales bacterium | reverse complement strand
GATTTCACCTGAAATGGTCGTTTCATGCCCTACCGCCCAAAATTAAACCGCTAATGATACGTCAACTAGCTCTATTAGGCAGCACGACGCTGAACGGAAAACAATATTTTAAAAAAATGTGAAAATCTCAGAGCAAAAGGGTTGACCCAATAACACCTCGTCATTAATATACGCGGCCTCGGTTGAGACAACTCACCGACTACCATTCCGCCTTAGCTCAGTTGGTAGAGCAAATGACTGTTAATCATTGGGTCGCTGGTTCGAGCCCAGCAGGCGGAGCCAAATACAAAAGGGTCGTCCATTAGGACGGCCCTTTTTTTGTTTACGCCTACAGGCCCTTTTTCTTAGTTCTGATGTCAACGCAATAAAAATTCCCCTCATGCACATGTCTAACAGCCGATGCTGCGTTATGCTTAGGATTTCCAAGAATGCGGCGACAGGTCAACGGTATGTTTCGATCCCTAGGGTTTCTATTACTTTTTTTTGTGGCGTTTGCATCGGCGCAACCGAAAGATTTAGCGAGGCCAGTCGTTAACGACGATGGCAGTGTAGTCGTTCCTGAGCATGTCATGCCCATGTCAAACTACTTGAATCACGATAGCCAAGCCTACTTACTTGAGCATTTGCGTGACATGCAGGCACCATCTCGGCTCGAGCAAATCGAGGGTGTACCTGTATTTATGCAACACTATTTGCAACGTCAACATGAACTTTTAGGCGTTAAGCCCAATGTCAGGCGTATTAATGGCGTTGAAGTGTTTGATTATGCTGGGACTGAAACCCCACTAAAAAGTAAACGCGACAAAGTGCTCATCAATCTCCATGGTGGTGGTTTCATGGGCTGTTGGCCCGCCTGTGCTGAGCTAGAATCCATGCCATTAGCCGCGCGGGGATATCGCGTCATCAGTATCAATTATCGGCAACACCCTGGGCATCGCTTCCCAGCCGCAAGTGAAGATGTTGCCAACGTTTACCAGGCACTGTTGTCGGATTATGCCCCAGAAAATATTGGCATTTATGGCTGCTCAGCCGGCGGCATGCTCACCTCGATGTCTGTTGCTTGGTTTCACAAACATCAGATCCCATTACCCGGTGCTATTGGTGTTCTCTGTGCTGGCGTAGGCTTGGCACCCGGTGGATTCGGCGGTGATTCTGTGTATACCACCGCGGTAGCTGGTGAGGCGCGGAACCCGCCCATCTATCCAGCCAGCGCCAAGAATCGTTTTGTTCTGCCCTATTTACGAGACACAGACATTACCGACCCACTCGTCTCGCCCCTGTATCATCCCGACTATCTGCGCGCCTTTCCACCCACCCTGTTGGTCAGTGGCACACGTGCTACCGAGCTGAGTAATGTGGTCTATAGTCACAGTCAATTGATCAAGCATGGCGTCGATGCACACCTCCATATCTGGGAGGGCATGTTTCATGGCTTTTTCTACAACATAGAGGTCGAAGAAAGCTCAGAGTACCTTGACGTCATTGATAACTTCTTTACTAAATATCTTGGCAAAAAGACCTAGCAATGACCTGCTTTTGATCAAGCTAATTCGTAAAAATATGTATTAACAATCCATTGAGGTATCTATGAGAAATATCTTAGCGGTCATACTGCACGTTATAATCAGCAGCACCTTTTCAGCACACGCGTTTGCACAGCCAAACCAAGGCGTTTTAGTACCGCTCCCCTCAATAGATGACTTCTCTAAAGGTAACGATGGCTGGGCACTTGGTCTGGGATTAGGCATTGAATATGAATCTGCCTATGAAGGTGCAGACGAGTTTGGCATTGAAGCAGACCCAGCAGGTGCTCTCCAGTGGCGAAAAGGCAATGATGTCTTTTACTGGGCCGGCGAAGCACTTGGCTGGCGAGGGCTTCGTGACAAACTCTGGCTTTTT
>DATHYR010000254.1:0-2917 GCA_035458985.1 Pseudomonadales bacterium | reverse complement strand
AGCTGCAGATCTTACCTACAACCTCGCGAAAAAAGCCTATCAACTACCCAGCTAACGGCGTGTTGAATCACGCTCAACCAAGCGCGGAATAAAAGCACTCTCAACCACGCATCGGTCGTTGTTGAGTAGTGCTAGCATCTTATGTGCTGCAGCCACCGCCATGGCATTATCGTCTCTGCGCAAGGTGGTGAGGGAGGGTTTAAATCGCGATGACATTGGCTCATCATCGAAGCCTATCACAAGCAAGTCTTCTGGTACGCGAATCCCCAAATCTTCAGCCACATGAATAGAGGCAATGGCCATTTGGTCATTCGAGGCGAAAATCGCATCGGGTCGAGGCTTTCTTTGGAGCAACGATCTTGCCGCCACTACACCCGAATCGTAACTGTAATCACCTTCAGCTATATGTTGAGGTAACAGCTCTAACTCCCTTTCCTGCATCGCCAGTTTCAACCCTTCAAACCGCTCGATGGTCGACAACCTATTTTTGGCGCCCTTAATAACCGCCACGTGCTTGGCACCCCGAGCAGCAAATAGATCAGCGACTTGCGACATTGCTCGCCGATCAAGAGAAACAACTTCATTTAATTCGCGTGCTAACGACTTCGCCGCCATGCATACAAAGGGAATCGATTTTTCAGTCAGGACATCTAGCAAATGCTCTTGCATGGAAATTGGCGGCATAATGATCACTCCATCCAAATTAGATCGACTGATAAATTTGAGCACGTGGTCGGTAATCCTAGGCGCATCGTGAGACATAGGATGCACCACTAATTCATATCCAAGTGGCGAAAGCGCAGATATCAAGCCTTTTTGGACCTCGTGAATGACCACCGCGTTGGGCTCATCATACAAAAGACCAATCAGATATGAACGACTTGAGGCAAGCCCTCTAGCTTGTTTACTCGGGGAATAATCATACTTGGCAAATAACGCAAGAATTTTTTCTCGGGTCTCGCTGTTTACACTGCTGGAATTATTCAACACGCGAGAAACAGTCCGCTTAGAGACTCCCGCTAAAGCGGCTATGTCATTGATGGTAATCGTAGTTTTGTCTTTTTGCTTTTGCATTAGGCGTCCAACAGTGATGGCATCTCAGAGGCCGCAATAATAGCACCGCGGTGCTGAATGACGGTACCCGCGAGTTGATGCCCGGCTTGACATGCCTCGATTAAACCCCCGCCAAGCAAGTATTTAGCTAAAAATGCGCCATTAAATGAGTCACCAGCACCTGTTGAGTCAACCACTCGGGAAACTTTTTCAGTCGCAACAAGATGAGCGTGCTGATCTGAGCACACCAAAGCCCCCTCGCCACCTAGTTTGATTATGCAATCTTTGACGACATACGCTTCATAACGCGCCTGTGTTTGCGAAAGCGATGTATCACCAAACAACAACTGCTCGTCATCAAAGGTAGGCAGTGCAAGATCTGTCATTAGTAGCAGCGATGTTATTCTGTGCCGAGCCTCAGCTTCGTCCTTACACCCTCTTGGGCGATAGTTAATATCGAACACCACTTTTAAATGCTTTTCTTTAAGCGCTGCTAATCCTCGAACAAAGGTATCTGCCACTGTGTCTGACATCAATGAGAGGGTAATACCAGAAAGATATAACACATCAAAATTGGCTAGCGTACGCAGAGCCCAGCAATCCTATCCAAATCAGCGCAAACCTTGCTAGTTCTTCGGTCCAAGGGCTAGGAGCATTTAGGGCATATCTTGAAATGACTTGCCATGACACACAAACCACCATCAAGGCCATGAGGGCTGCCAGCAGGCCTCGAAAGAGATGATCAATGGTTTTAATCACGACTCACCTCCTGAATTAACTGAATAGTCTGAGCTAATGGCGTGCCATTAAAGGAGGCATGTAAGGTCGTTATTTGGTCTTTAAATAACGTCGTATCCACCTTGGTGATTTCAACACCGGCGTTGGCGACTTCACGCAACGCGGTTTCTGTATCTAACTGCCACTGCTGGCGCTGCAACGTCACCGCCTTTTGCACAGCCACCTAAACCCACGACTGCTGCATTCGATTCAGACCATCCCAAATCACCTTACTCATCAGTAAAACGTCGGGCACAGCGGTATTATCATCGAGGGTAAAAAAAGGTGCCACCTCAAAGTGTCGAGACAAGTAATAACTTGGTGGGTTATTTTCAGCGCCATCGACAACACCTTGCTGAAGTGCTGTGTACAACTCCCCCCCACGCAATAGGTGTGACTTCCCCCCAAGCTACTTACCATCTCCATCGCCATCTGACTTTCCTGAACGCGGATTTTCATGCCCGCCAAATCAGCAGGTGAATAAACGGGCTTGTTGGTCATGTAGAAGCTACGACTTCCTGCATCAAAATAACCAAGACCAACAAGCTATGAAGGCGCTGTTGCATCGAGAAGACCTTGACCCACATGACTATCGAGCACAGAGAGAAAATGATCGTGATTACGAAAAACGTAGGGCACGTCAAAGATCTGCATTTCAGGCACAAAACTTACGAGGGGACTGGCCGACACCTTGGTCATACTAATACTACCAATCTGTAATAACTCGATCATTTCACGCTCTGAACCCAACTGAGCACTGGGATATATCTTTAATGTCATCGTGTTATTTGAAACACGCATCACGCGTTTATCACTCAATGTTATAGAAATACTGTGCGTCCAACTGAGCTAAATACATCTTAATTTTTCTTAAATTAAAACCGCCCCCTTTCCAAGAGATGTATAGCTGATAAAATAACCAACTTAATCGATTAACCTATTATTGGGTGCTGTCATGAAATTAGCCGACATCAAGCGCGAATGGTGGAAAGAAGCCATTGTTTACCAAATTTATCCCCGCAGTTTCCAAGACAGTAACGGCGATGGCATTGGCGATTTGCGCGGTATTATTAACCGTCTCGACTAC
>DATHYR010000253.1:0-5373 GCA_035458985.1 Pseudomonadales bacterium | reverse complement strand
ATGGACGATGCGCGCCAGCGGGGCGCCACGGCTCTTTTCGGAGAGAAATACGGTGATGTTGTTCGTGTGTTAAGCATGGGCGAAGGTTACTCAGTTGAATTGTGTGGTGGTACCCACGTATCACGCACAGGTGACATCGGTCTGTTGCGCGTTACTTCTGAAGCAGGGATCTCCTCTGGCGTGCGTCGTATCGAAGCCGTGACCGGCGAAGGCGCATTGGCCCTGTTTGACAAGTTGCGGGATACCGTGGCTAGCGTGTGTTTGCAGGTAAAAGCCAACAGCGACAATGTGCTGGATAAAGTGACCGCACTGCGCCAAGAAAACCGCGACCTAGAAAAGGAAATTGCCCGCTTAAAAGCCAAGTTGGCATCAGGCGCGGGTAGCGACATTACGAGTTCGGCGGTGGACGTGGCAGGTATTAAATTGCTGGCCAAGTGCTTGGATGATGCCGACCCTAAAACCCTGCGTGATACCGCCGATCAAGTCAAAAACAAAATCGGCAGTGGTGTCGTGGTTTTGGCGACGATAGCGGATGATAAAGTGGCCATCGTGACAGGTGTGACAAAAGACCTGACAGATCGAGTCAAAGCGGGTGAGTTAATGGCCCACCTTGCCACTCAAGTGGGCGGAAAGGGCGGTGGTCGTCCGGATATGGCGCAAGGTGGTGGTTCAAATGTGGCGGCATTGCCCTCTGCTCTTGACTCGGTGGCAGCTTGGGTGAGTGAAAAACTCGCCTAAGATACGTGCTAAATCCTTTTAATTAGGGCGTGTCAATGGTAAATTGCGCGCCTTTCTTTTTTGACGATGGAGCGAATCGAAGCCCATGAGTTTAATCGTACAAAAGTTCGGTGGTACCTCGGTTGGTAGCATCGAGCGAATCGAAGCTGTGGCTGACAAGGTGGCAAGCTTTGTCGATGCCGGTCATCAGATTGTGGTGGTTGTGTCTGCCATGAGCGGCGAAACCAACAAACTTATTGCTCTAGCCAATGAAATTATGGATGCGCCAACACCTCGCGAGATGGATGTGCTCGTGTCGACGGGTGAGCAGGTGACGACGGCACTGTTGGCGATGGCTCTACATAAGCGTGGTCGCAAGGCCAAATCTTACAATGGTTCACAGGTACGCATCCTCACCGATAGTTCGCACATGAAAGCGCGCATTCGTGAAATTGACGATCATAAAATTCGTGCCGATCTTAATTCTGGTCACGTGGTGATTGTGGCGGGTTTCCAAGGTGTGGACGATGACGGCAATATTACCACCTTGGGTCGTGGTGGTTCAGACACGACAGGTGTGGCGTTAGCGGCAGCCCTGAAGGCCGACGAGTGCCAGATTTATACTGACGTGGATGGTGTTTATACTACCGATCCACGCGTTGTGGATTCAGCCCGTCGTCTTGATAAGATTACCTTCGAAGAAATGTTGGAAATGGCCAGCCTTGGCTCGAAAGTCTTGCAGATTCGCTCGGTTGAGTTTGCAGGTAAATACAAAGTACCCCTGCGTGTTTTGTCTTCTTTTAAAGACGGCCCAGGCACCTTAATTAGCGTAGAGGATGAATCCGAGATGGAAGCACCAGCAGTTGCAGGCATTGCATTTAACCGCGACGAAGCAAAAGTTACTGTATTGGGCGTGCCCGATGAGCCGGGCGTAGCCTATAACGTGCTTGGTCCAGTGAGCGATGCCAACATTGAAGTCGATGTCATTGTGCAAAACGTCGCTGAAGACGACACCACTGATATTACTTTCACCGTTCATCGCAACGATTTGAAACGCGCAGAATCCATCGTTCGCACCGCCGCTGTGTCCTTGGGCGCGCGCGAAGTTAAAACCGATGGCAAAATTGCCAAAGTGTCGATCGTAGGGGTAGGTATGCGTTCACATGCTGGTATTGCGTCGACAATGTTCCGTGCGTTGTCAGAAGTAGGCGTAAACATCCAGCTTATTACCACCTCAGAAATTAAGATTTCTGTAGTGATCGATGAGAAATACCTTGAATTGGCGGTGCGCACCTTACATAGTGCGTTTGGTTTAGACAAAGCTGACGAGGAATAACACGGCAGTTTACATAGGGTGTGCTATTCTTCCTTTATGACAGGACACCCAAGGCAAAGGAATAGGAACATTACATGCTTATCTTGACCCGCAGAATTGGAGAGACCCTCATGGTCGGTGATGAAGTCACTGTCACTGTGTTGGGTGTTAAAGGAAATCAGGTTCGTTTAGGCGTTAATGCCCCTAAAGATGTTGCTGTTCACCGGGAAGAAATCTATCAGAGAATCCAAAGTGAAAAATCTGATGATATCGGTAATAAAGAGTAGTTTGACTCTTTAAAACGGGCATTATTTCTGTATAATGCCGCCCTGTTCGGTGAAGTGGGTGAGTGGCTGAAACCACACCCCTGCTAAGGGTGCATACCTTAACCGGTATCGAGGGTTCGAATCCCTCCTTCACCGCCACACACAAAAAAGCCCGCCTCGTATGAGGCGGGCTTTTTTGTGTGTGGGTGCTGGAATGGTTGAGGCCGCTGTGTTACATCTAATGGGTTTTCACTCAAGATATGCCAATCTTGGTAGGTCGACCTACGATTAGCCTAAACATTCTCTTGCAGCGCCCAACACCGCCTGAGGTTGGAAAGGCTTGCGTATGATGTGTTTAAAACCCAGTGTTTCGAAGTATTGTCTTTCTTCGGGTAAATCGACGCCGGTCAAGGCAATTACTGGTATGTTTGGGAAGCTTTTCTGCATTTCTTTAATTAACGCGGTGCCATCCATGTTCGGCATCATAATGTCCGTAATGACCAAGTGATAGGTGTCGTTAAGCATCATTCTAAGGGCTTCTGCACCGTCATTGGCAATGTCGACGCAGCTGAAGTACTGCCGTAAAATTTGCATCAGGACCATCTGGTTAACTTTGTCATCTTCAACAATAAGTAGTTTAAATTTGCTGAGTTTAAGCGAATCGCTCGCCGCGGACTGTTGCTCAATACATGGTATTTCTCGCCAACTCATAGGGATTTTGACGGTGACTGTGGTGCCAATGCCTTGTGTACTATTGACGGTAATGCTGCCCCCCATTAATTGCACTAATTGCTGTGTAATGGTCATGCCTAAGCCGGTGCCGCCATAGGCTTTTGAAATGGCAGCACTGGCTTGTGTGTAGGGGTCGAAGAGCGAGGATACGCCCGCAGTATTCATCCCTATGCCAGTATCTAACACGGTAATAATCAATTGATTCTCTTCATAGTCGCTCGTCAGGCTAATGTAACCATGGTGAGTGAACTTGACGGCATTTGAGAGCAGGTTATTAAGAATTTGTGCCAATCGCACCTCGTCACATTTGACTTCAATATTTAAATTGCTTGAGGTATTGGTGAAAAATTTTACGCCACGTTCACGGCAATTAGCGATGTATAACTGGCTGAGAGTGCCCACCAATTTGGACGGAATAATCCAGTCCTCAATTAGCTGCATCTTACCCTCTGAGATTTTTTTGCTGTCTAAAATGTCATTGATTAATCGGGTAAGTATGTCGACAGAACTGATTCCCGCCTCGATTAATTTGCCATCGTCAGGGTAGCGCTCGTTTAAAATTTGGAGTGTGCCACTGATAGCGCTTAAGGGTGAGCGTAAGTCATGGGAAATCGAATGAAAAAAGTCTTCGCGCATCTTAGTTTCAATGTCATTTTTTTGGTTGAGAATTTCAAGTTCCTGGCTCCGTTTAAATTCTTTGGCATAGGCGCGAATAATGGCCTTAGTAAAAATGGTCGCAAAAACGGTGATGCAAATGACATTTAAAGCAGCATATTTATGAATCAGCGATTTATTGAAGTCGTAAACGATGGGAAAGACTTCATAGAAATCGATATAGAGGCTGACAAATAACGCCCCGATACTGATTCTTGCATAGATCTTTCGGGTAGGACGTTCACTAAACAAAAGATTGGCTAGTAGTGTCAATATCAACCAATAGCCAATAACCATTGTCTCGAGAGGGCTAGAAAGACATAAATAAGCTGTGACGCAGAAATAACCCCAGAAGGCTGTATGTATGGCTACTTGGACATGGTTTTTTCTTATCATCCAATCGATTGCTAATGCTAAAAATAAGGTGCCAAGGCTTACTGGTATTGGCCTTACATATTCCATGAAGGGCCAAATTTCGTTTAATACGAATCTCAAAAAGAGCAGACTGGCCGAGGCGATTAGAATGAATGTGTTGAATCTCTTCAGGGCTTGGAGGCGAAAGACCGATGACGCTTGGTTTAGTGCCATAAGATTTTCCTTGTCATATTTTTATCATTATTTTGTATGCAACCGAATATCCTCTTCTTAGCCGTAAAATACAAGCACCGAAAAGACGATGCGTTATAAAAATACCTCAAAAAGTTATCAGCCACCTGCTTACTCGTTAGGACAATATTGGCAGAACGCGTGCAACTCAATGAAAGCCTAATGAAAGGTTGTGTTGTTAGAGTCACGTTACGGTACACACTGTTTCATTTCTTTCGATCTCGGGTCTTAAGAATGCTTTGGGTGATGATAACAACAACGCAATATCAATGATTTGAACGGTATGGCTAATAAATTACAGATTTGCACCGCGGTGTTTTTTTTCTTTTTCCATAGTGTCGACGTTGGCGCAGACGGTGGTGGCCTTGATCGCCATTGTTATGAGACGAAGGCAACGTTGCATGTTATCAGTTCGGGTGGATTCGCGGCGGCTCTTGATTCATTAATTCCTGGCTTTACTGAACATACAGGTATTGCAATAGACCTAAGCTATGGCTCGTCCTCCGGTGGTGCCCCCGATTCTATTCCTGAGCGTTTAAAACGGGGTGAGGTCAATGATGATTCACGTGAACACCAGGCTGAATTACAAGGTCAGGTAACAGCGGTATACAGTGATCGTATTGAAATCCAAAGCCCCAATCACGCCAGTACGTTAACCGTGAATATTGGCGCGGGTACCGTGGTTTACGACGAGTCTGACCGTTCATCACGCAACAATACCAGTGCAATCGTGGTGGGAGATTATGTCGAAATCTACGGTGATTACTATGCTGCAACAGCCAGCATCGCCGCGGCAAATGTACGCATTGACAGTGACAATGACAGCGGTGAATACCGTCAAGACAACGATACTTACTATGAAGTTGAAGGTCGTGTTGTCAGCTATGACGGTTCAACGCTGGTGCTCGATGTTCGTGAAGCCAATTTTTTCCCAGGCGCTAACACGGTCACTGTCAGTGCTGTCGCCAATGCCAGTTTTCAAACGGGTATCGCCAGTGATGTCAGCGTGGGTCAGTGGCTTGAAATCAATGGTCAGTGGGATGGTCAAACCTTCACCGCCAACTATGTTGAAATCGAAGGCGG
>DATHYR010000252.1:0-1525 GCA_035458985.1 Pseudomonadales bacterium | reverse complement strand
TCCGGCCATAAACGAATCAACTGTACCGGTAGCGGATGCTGGTTGGCCTTTGAGCGCACTTTGATACAAGCAATCGGCTTGTTCGGGTTCTACCACCACCATTTTTGGTCGCTTATCGCCATAATACTCCCAATAATAGCTCGCTATGCCTGCTGCCAGGGCACCTACGCCACCTTGGAGTAATACATGAGTCGGTGGCGACGGGCATTGCTCAATAGCTTCCATAGCAATGACGGCGTAGCCCTGCATCACATCTAGGGGGATGGTTTCATAGCCTGGATAAGAGGTGTCTGATACCACTGTCCAGCCGTGTTGTTCAGCCAGTCGCCTGGCTTCACGAACAGAATCGTCGTAGTTGCCGGACACGCGCACGATTTGGGCACCATATTTGGCGATGGCGTCTTCTCGTTCTTGGCTGACATGGGCGTGTAATACAATAGTGCAGGGACATCCTGCTGACTGAGCGGCGGCGGCAAGCGCTCGACCGTGGTTACCGTCGGTAGCGGTAATGACGCCAAAATCCTTCAGTTGCTGCCGATATGCACCGCGTAATATCGCCGCTTTGTCAAATGTGTCGAAAGTGTGGTGTACTAAGTTAACCAAGGCATTCGGTGCCCCTAAGGCTTTAAAACTATCTAGGCGAGAACGTTTGGACTCGTCTTTGACCCATAGCTCGCCAATACCCAGCTGTTTAGCGGTATTGGGCATCTTCCAAATGGGGGTTGGGTCTTTATAAATGCTTGGCCAGAGAGACAGGTTATGCCAACTTTCAATGGTCTTCTCTCGATTAAGCTTTTGTTTTAGTGTGCAAGGGTAAGTAAGGAAGCACGCCGAGGTATTCTGAGTAAGCATTGTAGACTCCGTGTCGAAGCGTTGAGTGTAACGCAGGGTCTACTTAGCTTTCACCATTAAGGTATTAATATCCTCAATCACATCTTCTAAACGGCGTTTAACCTTGTCTTTTTGGGTGTCGCTCGCAAGTTCCCATAAATCCATATAGAGACTGATTCTATCTTGCATTGCCTGCATTCGAAGCAATGTAACCGCTTCGCCCTGCGGGGTGTTGAGCGGATCGGCAATCAGATCAGCAAAAATATTGGGAAAGTCTTTCTCACTTCGGCGCTCTAAGGCGTCACGTAATTGCGCTTGAAAGGCACGATGTGCCGCCACCGTGACTTCGCTTCGATCGGGATGACGGTCAGCGAAGGTCTCGATCAGGCGTTGCTGATCATTACTCAGTGTCCCCAGCCAACGCTTGATACTATTAATCACTTCTTTACGATGTTCCTCGGGCGTGTCTTGTTCTTTCAAGCGCTCTGTATTGGCATCTTCCAACGCCTGCATCATGCCAATGAGCTGATCGTCTGTCAGCGTCTTAGCCATATCGGTTAATGCTGGGGTGGCACGTTCTATCAGCACCTGCCAACGCTGTCTTAGAGCCATTAGATGGTTGGACATGAAAGCGTGGTCTAGGTTGTCGTTATCTAAATGAACCCTCAATTCGCTTAAAAGGAGATGATATTCA
>DATHYR010000251.1:0-1165 GCA_035458985.1 Pseudomonadales bacterium | reverse complement strand
CGCATCTTCGGCAGCGGGTCTTTGAATCGTTACGTGTTCTGAAATCACATTACCATCACCAATTACCACACGACCATTGAACTCTTTGCAGTTGCGAATCTCACCATTAGAGCCGATAACAGCGTATGCGCCTATCTTATTGCCCCTGCCAATGTCCACGCAATCGTAAATGATAGCGGTCGGGTGAATGTCATTTGACAGATCGAACCGTTGTTCTTCGCTGTATAGGTCTTGCATGTTCAGAAGTTATTTATTCGCCAAAGTTGAACGCAGTATTTTATCCATTGTCTATTGCCGTTCGTTCTGTCCAAGTATTCGCCAGAAGTGAACCCGCGTTTAGGTGCAGTGCGAACATCGGGGTGTATGTGCTTATTGAATCTGAACAGGTTTTTACCGTGCCGAAGTTCCAAAGGTAAGCGCATAACAAACTGCCAAAGGTCATTATCGCAAAATGGAACCCGTGCCTCAATGGTATGAGCCATGCTCATGCGGTCGGATACGATGAATAACCCCTGCATGAAATGGTCAATATCGAAACGCAACCGCTCCCGTAGACCGTCCTTCGGGAACACGGTACGCAGCACGTCCTTCATGTTGTCGCTCAATGGTTGCCCCGACCTGTTCAGAACGTCAGCGTAATCAGTGGCCGAATAACGCCACATATAGCCACCAAACAGCTCATCAGCCCCAGACCCATCCATTACGACCGTGACGTGTTTTGCAGCCAGTTCATACATGGCATAGTTAGACCACGATGCGCCCAAACGAGGGTCGTCCAAGTAGCGCATTGCCTCTTGCAAGTAGTGCGCCCTTTCACGTAAAGGCAAAGATTGAATGTAGTGCCGCCCTTTCGCTTGCAATACCGCCAACTGCGTTTCGTCAACTTCCATTGAAGCGGTGAAAGAATCGCAGCCAGTGACCTGTGCGATATAACCAGAATCCATGCCGCCTGAAAGCAATAGCCCGACCTTTGGCCTACCGTGTTGGTATTGCCTTTTGACCGATGCCTCTAATAATCGCGCAACCTCCTCCGTTGCCTCATAAAACCGAATGTCCTCACTGACGGAATCCCAACTATGGTATCTCGTTTCTTGCCCGTTGTCCAAATTGAAGATACACCCCGCTTTCACGTGCTCTACACCTTTGAACATCGTGCCGCCCGTGA
>DATHYR010000250.1:0-3540 GCA_035458985.1 Pseudomonadales bacterium | reverse complement strand
TTGGTGAGGTGGGCGCCGCTATCATTAAAGCCAGGGATAAACATGGGTTCCATGAGAAGCTCGCGGACAGTGCGTAGGTCGTCGTTGGCGGTCACGGTCGACCAGGACAATTTGGTGTCAAAGCTGCGTAGCATCTGCAGCATGAAATCGCCTTCGTCTTTAACCGATGCAAAATCCGTGGCGACAAGCTTCGCCTCGGTTTTATTTTGTGCACTGATTTGGCCGGCTTTAATGGCCTGAACCCGTTGATACACCGCGTCAAACGTCCATCCTTCCCAGTGTTTCATCGGACAGCGCTCCACGGTCATCTTGGCCATGTCGCGGTGAAAGGCGTAGTCCTCAAGACTGATCAGACGTTTCAATCGGTCGATACCCATACCCTTTTTGCCCTTCATCCACATGGCTTTAAAGGCAGCCACAAACGCGGGATCGGCCATGATTTTTTGACGACCCTCACGATCTTCCAGGTCGGTTTCATTGAGGCGTCTGAGTTCAGGGATTTCCTCGGCCAACGGTGTGATAGCGCCGTCGGACCACGTTTTAAAGCGCGCGCCTAACGCCTGCATGTGAAAGTTGCCTTTTAAGAGGGCGCTATTTAACAGGTAGGCCAGCACTTTAACCATGCCCAGCAGCTTCCAGTTGTTGCTGATCTTCATCGCGGCCACAACGGTGGTTTTAAGGGGTTTGCCGTGCAATAAACCGCTGGTGAGAAGCATGGTTTTAAGTGTGCCAATCACGCTGTCTTTTGGGGGGGTGGCCTGCCAAATGGCATTGGCTTCGCGTACCACCTGCGTGAGCGCTTTGAGTTCCTCATATTTGGCAAACTGGGTGGGGATGGTGCGTTCGGTATAGGGTTGATTGGCCAAATAGTGGAAGGGCAGGGCATCGGTTGAGAAGCCCACGTAGCCGGCATCGAGCGCATCTTTTAACTGATTGCGCATGGTAGCAAGCTCACTGTGGCTTGGTTCGCGGCTGATGCTGGCCTCAAAGCCCATCGCTTCAATGCGCAGCATCGAATGCGGCATCATAGTGACCACGTTGGGGCCCAAATTCAGGGAGGTTAAGTGAGATAAATATTCCCGCGGTGTCGACCAATTAACTTTATCAGCCACGGCGCGCAAAACGCTTTTGGGAATGTTTTCCACGCGGGCATAGCAGCTAACGATGGGGTCGTGGCCATCGCGTCGCTGTGCCCCATAAGCCAGTCCGAGACTGCAATTGGCGATGACGACGGTGGTGGTGCCATGACGGGTGGACTCGGGTAGTTCGGGCGCCACTTCCAGCTCTAAGTCGTAGTGGGTATGAATATCAAAGAGCCCTGGCATCAACCACATGCCATGGGCATCGATGACCTGTGTGTTATCGGTGGTGGTGATGCCCTGGCCGCGAGCGACAATCTTACCTGCGCTGATGGCGACATCTTCTGTTACAGGACGTTCACCTCGGTTAAAGACCTTGGCGTTTTTGATGATGAAATCGACGTGTTGCATGTGTGTGCCTCATTTTTTTTACAACCTAAAACAAATTGCTCCGTGCAGAGGTGTGCAAAATTGTCAGTCTGTGGGTTGCCAATCGGGTAATTGCTTTTTAACCATGACGTTGCGGAGGTTGGCGTAGGCGGGAAGTCCATAGGCATCGTAGCTACCAAAATCTTCGCCGAGGATGAGTGGTTGCAGATAGCGCCTTGCCTCGGGGGTGATATGCATTCCATCCTGGCTGATATAGTGGGGTGGCAATTTGCGCTCAACCGTGGCAATGCCCTCTAATCCAATCGTTTCACAGTGCCATTGGTAGGGTTGATCACTATCGCGAACGATACTCACCATGGCACCATTGATACCACGAATGGCGGCTTCCACCGCGTGGACGCCCACTTCATAGGCTTGTGCTACATCGGTGGCTGACGCCATATGCCGCGCGGCGCGTTGCAAATAATCGGCCACAGCGTAATGAGTTTTGAGTCCGGTTTTAGCAATGACTAATTGCGCAAGTTTGGGTGCCACACCTCCTAATTGGTGGTCGCCAGCTGAATCAACCCCGTCAGACGCTGATAAAAATTTACCGCTTGTGTCGCACACACCCTCAGAGGCGACGACGCAACAGAAACCATGTGTCGTCACAGCACGTTGTACCGCGTGAATGAATGTGTTGGGATCAAACGCGACTTCTGGAAATAAGATAATGTGGGGTGGTTCGCTGTCGTTGTGTTGGGCAAGTGCACTGGCCGCGGCTATCCAACCTGCGTTGCGGCCCATGACTTCCAGAATGAATACTTTGGTCGATGAGCTTGCCATCGACGCGATGTCATGGCCTGTTTCACGGGTGGCTGTAGCGACATATTTGGCTACTGAGCCAAACCCTGGGCAACAATCAGTACCGATAATGTCATTATCGATGGTCTTAGGAATATGGATGGCTTGAATGGGATAGCCCATGTCGTGGCTTATATGGGCAATTTTTTCACAGGTATCCGCCGAGCCATTGCCTCCGTTGTAAAAGAAATAGCCAATGTTATGGGCTTTAAATACCTCAATAAGGCGTGCGTAGGCTGCCGGATCGCGTTGTGGGCTGCGCAACACATAACGGCTTGAACCAAAGGCGCCCCCCGGCGTCTGACGAAGAGCGGCGATGGTCTCAGGGGTTTCATATTGGGTATCGATCAGCTCTTCGCGAAGAACACCTAAAATGCCATTAAACCCTGCCAAGACTGTCCCTATGTGTTGAGGATGGCGCCTAGCCGTTTCAATAACGCCACAGGCCGAGGCGTTAATCACCGAAGTGACACCGCCACTTTGAGCATAAATGGCATTAACGGGCGCTTTTTGCATGGGTATGGGTCCTATTTGGCGTGCCTGAGTCTGGTCTATGCATGCTAGAATATAGCCAAAATTTTTGAGACACCTATGAATATACATATTTTAGGTATTTGTGGCACCTTTATGGGCAGCTTAGCGCTGCTGGCAAGACAGCTTGGTCACACCGTGACGGGTTGTGACGCCAATGTCTATCCACCGATGAGCACCCAGCTTGAAAACGCGGGGATTCGGCTAATCGAGGGCTACTATCCAGAGGACTTACCAGCGGCGGATGTGTTCATTATTGGCAATGCCATGAGTCGTGGTAACCCCGCTGTTGAGTACATTCTCGAACAAAACTTACCGTTTGCGTCGGGCCCGCAGTGGCTAGGTGAGCATTTGCTCCGCCAAAAATGGGTGTTGGCCGTGGCGGGTACCCATGGCAAGACCACCACGGCGACGATGCTGACAAAAATCCTTGATGATGCCGGTCTGTCACCCGGTTACTTGATTGGTGGTGTGCCATTAGATTTTATCGAGTCGGCGCGTTTGGGAGGGACCGATTTTTTTGTCATTGAGGCGGATGAATACGATACCGCGTTTTTCGACAAGCGCTCCAAGTTTCTCCACTACCATGCTCGCACCCTCATCTTGAACAATTTAGAGTTCGATCATGCGGATATTTTTCGCGATCTCGAAGCGATTAAAGTGCAGTTTCAGCATGTGATAAAAACCCTCCCTGCCA
>DATHYR010000249.1:0-1181 GCA_035458985.1 Pseudomonadales bacterium | reverse complement strand
AAAGCGCAACTTGCGGCAGCAGGCGACAGCACAACAAAGCGGGCGGCTATTGAAGCGGAATACGAGGCAAAGCGTGAAGAACTGCAAAAGAAGGCAGGTAAACGAAAGAAAGCGTTTGCAATGGCAGAAGCCGCAATGAATACCGCCGTTGCCATCACAAAGACATACAGCGAGTTCGGTTTTCCGATTGGTTTACCTTTGGCAATAGCTCAGGGCGCTTTGGGCGCTGCACAAATAGCCATGATCGCAGCAACACCATTCGCACGCGGTACGCAATTTGCGCCCGGCGGCATGGCACTTGTTGGCGAACAAGGCCCGGAACTTATGAATGTACCGCGCGGCTCACAGATACTATCCAATAACCGAACTAACCGCGCACTTGAAGGCATCAATTCACAGGCCAATATTTCAGGAGAATTTACCGTGCGCGGTACGGACTTGGTATTAGTGTTGGAAAAGGCACAATCAAAGCAAAAACGCATATTCTAAGATGGGATTAAGGCTATACGGAATCGGAATAGCGCCGAACGGCACGCAATACAACGCGTCAATATATGATACTACCTACTCAGGTAGTGATTCATCGTTTGATATTGCGCGTAATGGCATACAAATAGAATGGAAGGCATCAGAGCAGGAAGACCTATACAGTCCGATATATGGCAGCGTCTGTACAATTGATATGCTTGTTCCTGTCAGCAATAGCACGCTAACGACATTCATTTCAGACGTTCGCACATCGAAGGAAGGGCGGTTTCATGTAGAGGTCACAACGCAGGCAGGGGCGAAGATTTGGCGGGGCATATTAACGCCTGACACGCTATCAGATGAAACCGACGAAGGTCCAATTTTTACGGCATCACTAACGGCAATTTGCGGACTTGCGGCGCTGAAAACCGTACCTTATTATGATTCCGGTTCGCTATACACAGGCAGATACACGCTGATTCAGCACATACTAACGGCACTCGGTAAATTGTCACACGTTCCGGTATTTTGGGGCGCGGATGACGCATTCCTTGAAACGTCATTAGATTGGTGGTCGGTCGGGATGACGGCAGGCGGCGCAAATGACCCTTTGAATATTGCCTATTGCGATCATTCAGCGTTTTATGACTTCAAAACAAAGGGCGGCACGGACAAAGACGTACTTTCATGCTACGAGGTACTTAGAAACATTT